>CAMPHU010000219.1 GCA_946886065.1 uncultured Massilia sp.
CGGTCACGAAGTTGCCGTCCTTGAGCGCTTCGGTGGCGTCGCCGCAGCCCACGACTGCCGGCACGCCCAGTTCACGCGCGATGATCGCCGCGTGGCAGGTTCGGCCGCCGCGGTTGGTGACGATCGCCGCAGCGCGCTTCATCACCGGCTCCCAGTTCGGGTCGGTCATGTCGGCCACCAGCACGTCGCCCGGCTGCACGCGTTCCATCTCCGACGGGTCGGTGATGACGCGCACCGGGCCGGCGCCGATCTTCTGGCCGATCGCACGGCCGCTGGTCAATACGGTGCCGGAACCCTTGAGGGTGAAGCGCTGCTGGGCGTCGGTTGCCTTTTCCTGCGACTTCACGGTTTCCGGGCGCGCCTGCAGGATGTACAGCTTGCCGTCGCGGCCGTCCTTGCCCCACTCGATGTCCATCGGACGGCCGTAGTGGTTCTCGATGATCACGGCGTACTTGGCCAGCTCGACCACTTCGGAATCGAGCAGCGAGTAGCGGTTGCGCAGCTCGATCGGCACGTCGACGGTCTTGACCGAGCGGCCGGCTTTCGCCTCGGCGGTGAACTCCATCTTGATCAGCTTGGAGCCGATGTTGCGGCGGATGACCGGCGACTTGCCCTGCGCGAGCATCGGCTTGTGCACGTAGAACTCGTCCGGATTGACGGCGCCCTGCACCACGGTCTCGCCCAGGCCGTAGCTCGAGGTCACGAAGACCACGTCCTTGAAGCCCGATTCGGTGTCGATGGTGAACATCACGCCCGCTGCGCCCAGGTCCGAGCGGACCATGCGCTGCACGCCGGCCGACAGCGCGACCTCGGCGTGGGTGAAGCCCTTGTGCACGCGGTAGGAAATCGCGCGGTCGTTGTAGAGGGATGCGAAGACGTGCTTCATCGCTTCCAGCACGTTGTCGATGCCGACCACGTTCAGGAAGGTCTCCTGCTGGCCCGCGAAGGAGGCGTCCGGCAGGTCTTCGGCGGTGGCGGAGGAACGCACGGCGAACGAGACTTCGGTGGCGGAGTCCGCGACCAGGCGCTCGTAAAACGAACGGATTTCCTGTTCCAGGCGCGGCTGGAACGGGGTGTCGATGATCCACTGGCGGATCTCGGCGCCGGCTGCCGCCAGGGCGCGCACGTCGTCGATGTCCAGGCTTTCGAGGCGGGTGGCGATGCGGTCGGCCAAGGACGGGCCGCCGTCGACACTGTGCGACAGGAAGTCGCGGAAGGCGTCGGCCGTGGTGGCGAAGCCGCCCGGCACGCGCACGCCGGCGCCGGCCAGCTGGCTGATCATCTCGCCGAGCGAGGCGTTCTTGCCGCCGACCGACTCGACATCGGTCATGCGCAGGTTCTCGAACGATGCCACGTAGACCCGGTTCGCCTGGTCAGGCTCTTTCAACACTCCAGTTGCTAGGTTAGTCATGGTAAAACACCCTTACTTGATGATGGAAACCTGTTGGCGCCTGTGCGGGGCGGCGGAGATGTGTTCTTGTTATTCTGTCCGCCGTGCAGCACAATGCATATCCGTTGCCAAGCATTTTAACCTGTGACCGGATGATGTACAGCACATAAGCTTATAAGCCTGTCACCGAGTTTGTCATTACCACTGCGTTCCGACCCATGACCGAAGAAATCCGTCCCTCCCTTCCCCCTTCGTCGCGCACCGTGTTCTTCGTCTCCGACGGCACCGGCATCACGGCGGAGACCTTCGGCCATGCCGTGCTGAGCCAGTTCGAGATGCGCTTCCGCCAGATCCGCATCCCCTTCATCGACTCGATCGACAAGGCCTACGACGCGGCGCGGCGCATCAACGAAAGCTTCGTGCGCGACGGCCAGCGACCGATCGTGTTCTCGACCCTGGTGAAGCACGACCTGTCGAGCGTGATCCGGGCCGCGAACGGCATGCACATGGACCTGTTCCAGACCTTCGTCTCGCCGCTCGAGCAGGAACTGGGCATCAAGTCGACCCACACCATCGGGCGCATCCACAACGCGGTGGACACCGAGGAATACAAGAACCGCATCGAGGCCATCAACTTCTCGCTCGCCCACGACGACGGCCAGTCGCACAAGAACCTGGCCGAGGCCGACGTGATCCTGGTGGGCGTATCGCGCTCGGGCAAGACGCCGACCAGCCTCTACCTGGCGATGCAGTACGGGCTGAAAGCGGCCAACTATCCCCTGATTCCGGACGACTTCGAGCGCGGCAAGCTGCCTTCTTCGCTGCCTCCCTTTAAATCCAAGCTGTTCGGGCTGACCATCACGCCCGAGCGCCTGTCGCAGATCCGGAACGAGCGCCGCGCCGGCAGCAAGTATGCCTCGATCGAAAACTGCCGCTACGAGGTCAACGAGGCGGAGACGATGATGAAGCGCGAAGGCATCCGCTGGCTGTCCTCGACCACCAAGTCCATCGAGGAGATTGCCACCACGATCTTGCAGGAGATTAAGCCGGATCGCCGGGAATACTAATCGGCGGCAGAAGCAGCGCTTCCCGCCCGCCAATTCGACTCCGACCCTGATTGCCAATGTGAACAGCTTCGCCTAAACAATGAGGGTCAGAGTCGAATTCTTTGGCAATTCCGAGAAATTTCCCAACAATTCGACTCTGACCCTCATTATCTGGCCGTATTAGTGCCTCCCGAAATCAGCTGAGTTCGCCTTAATCTTGCTATTGAAAAAGATTAGGCCGGCTGCGTCCGCTTCTCGGTCAGAAAATAATTGGGGTCAGAGTCGAATTATTGGGAAATTCCCCAGTGTTGTCATTTAATTCGACTCTGACCCTCATTTATTGTTGGGGTAATGGAGACGGGGCAAATGGGGTCGGAGTCGAATTGTTTGGCGATTCTGGGGAATTTCCCAGCAATTTGACTCTGACCCTATTTGAGGAGGGGTTAGAAGAAGTGGCGCCAGTCTTCGAGCCAGCCGGGGAAGGCGGCGGCTTCCATGGGGTTGGCGATGTGGTAGCCTTGGGCGTAGGTGCAGCCCAGGTCTTGCAGGAAATCCCAGTCCTGGCGGGTTTCGACGCCGACCGCGACCGACATGCGGTCCAGGCTGTGCGCCAGGCCCAGGCAGGAGCGCAGGACCGTGCCCAAAGGGCGGCGCTTGGAGGCGCCGTCGACGAAGCTGCGGTCGATCTTCAGTTCCGAGAACGGAATGCGCGCCAGCAACTGGAGGTTGGAACGGCCGGTGCCGTAGTCGTCGATCGCCAGGCCGAAACCCATCATCCGCAGGCGCACCAGGCGCTCGATGAAGTGCGGGTCGGTGTTCAGGACCGCGGATTCGCTGATCTCGAAGCTCACATAGTCCGGCATCAGCTTGTGCCGCCCCAGGCAGCCGGTGATCTGGCGCACGAAGTTGGGATGGCCCAGCGTCTCGGGCGCGATGTTCAGCGAAATCGAGATCGGAATGCCCTGGTCATGGAAAACGCGGCACTGTTGCACCGACATCTCGATCATGCTCCAGTCCAGGAAGTCAACCCGCCCGCTCTCCACCAGCGCGTCGATGAAAGCATTGGGCCCAAGCACGCCGTGCTCGGGGTGGCGCCAGCGCGCAAACGCCTCCAGGCCCTTCACCTGGCCGGTCGCCAGCTCGATCTTGGGCTGGAAGAAAGGCTCGAACTGGCGCTTCTGCAGGCCGATGCCGATCTCCTGGAAGGAGAAACGCGGGCCCTCGGGGCGCGCGTCCTGCCGCGACACGGGCGCGTAATTGTCCAGCAAGGACTTGAGCTTGGCCGCCGTGACCGGCTTGGAGATCGTGCCCAGCAGGTCCATGCCGTAGGCCTGGGCCAGGGTCTCGACCGAGAACAGCAGGCCCGCCGGCTGGGCGCCGGTCACGATCAGCCGCACCGGCGAGCCGGCCGTGCCCAGGTTGCGGATCAGCTCCAGGCCGTCCATCCCCGGCAAGGCCAGGTCGATGACGGCGATGTGCACCGCCGGCCCCAGGGCCGGGTCCAGGCTCTGCATGGCGATGTGCCCGTCCGGCACGTCCGTGACCTGGCTGGCGCCCAGCTGGCCGAGCAGCTCCACCAGCGACCGGCGCTGCGCCGTGTCGGCTTCCGCCACCAGAAAATGCAAATGCGCGATGTCCATCCTTACTCCAGTCTTGTCGCCTCGCAGCTCAGGTATCAATCAGGTGCAACATTACCCCGGGCGCGCGCCGCCGTCTATGCCCGCACCTGGGCTTGCCGCTGCCGCAGCTGTTCGAAAAAGCATACCGCCGCGCAGGCGGCCACGTTCAGCGATTCGACCTGGCCCGCATGCGGGATCGCGACCCGGTGCGTGGCCAGCTCCAGCAGCTCGCCCGATACGCCCTGCCCTTCGTGCCCCAGTACCCAGGCCACCGGCTGCGCCAGGTCCATCGCGTACAGCAATTCGCTGGCATAGCCGCTGGTCGCCAGCACCGGCACCTTCGCCGCCCTCACCAGGGGGGCCAGCTCGACGTTCTCGAAGATGTCGAGCACGAAATGCGCGCCCATTGCCGCGCGCAGCACCTTGGGCGACCAGCAGAAGGCCGTCCCGGGACTGCAATAGACCTGCTTGATGCCGCTCGCCGCCGCGCTGCGCAGGATCGAGCCCACGTTGCCCGGATCCTGCACGCCGTCCAGCAGCACGCTGGCGTCGACCAGGCCGGCGGGCTTGGCCGGACGCGGCGTCGCCACCACGAACACCAGGTGCACGCCGTGCTCGACCTGGCTGACGGCATTGAACAAGGCGTCCGGAAGCGCCGTCACCGGCGCGTGGATCGATTCGCAGCGCGCGACGATGGCCGCCACTTCCGGATTGCCCAGCGCGGCCTCCGAGACCACGCAGTGGTCCGGCGCGCCGGCCAGGTCCAGCCAGGTCTGGCACAGGTGTACGCCGTCCAGCAGGCTCTGGCCGGACTTGCGGCGCGCCTGCGAGCTGGTGGCGAGCTGCTTGAGGTCCTTGTAGAAGGCGTTGTCGCGTGAAGTAATGGTCTTCATGCAGGCAAGCCTTCAGGCTCGGCGAAGAAGTCCGCCTGCAGCAGCGAGCGCACCGGCGCGAAGGAGCGGCGGTGCACCGGCGACGGGCCGTGCGCGCGCAGCTGCTGCAGGTGCAGCGGCGTCGAATAGCCCTTGTGCTGGTCGAAGCCGTACTGCGGGTACAGCGCGTGCAGGCGCACCAGCTCGGCGTCGCGCGCGGTCTTGGCCAGGATCGAGGCGGCCGAGATGGCGTGCACCTTGTCGTCGCCCTCGACCACGGCGTGCGCGCGCACGTCCATCGGCGGGCAGCGGTTGCCGTCGATTAGGGCGATGGTCGGCAGGGTCTGCAGCGCTTCCACCGCGCGCCGCATCGCCAGCATGGTCGCGTGCAGGATGTTCAGGCTGTCGATCTCCTCGCACGAGCATGCGGCGATGGCCCAGGCCAGCGCATGCTCCTTGATCAGGGGCGCCAGCTCGTCGCGGCGCGCCTCGGTCAGCTTCTTGGAGTCGCGCAGGCCGTCGATCGGACGCCTGGGGTCGAGGATGACCGCGGCCGCGTACACGGGGCCGGCCAGCGGACCGCGCCCGGCCTCGTCCACGCCGCAGACGATGTCCTCGTCGGTAAACGGACGCAGGCGCGGCGGCAGGCCGGGATACAGGTTGACTTTCTTTCTACTCATCGCTTTCCACTCAGCGCTTTCCACGCAGCGGGTTCTCTTCAGCGCATCCCACTCATCGCAATCCGATGACGCGCAACACCGCCTCCGCACTCTCCTGCGCGCTGTTGCGCAGCAGGCTGTGGTGCATGTCGGTGAAGCGCCGCGCCAGCCGTTCGCAGCCGGCCGGGTCGTCCAGCTGGCGCCAGACGGCGTCCGCCAGGGCCTCGGGCGTGGCCGCGTGCTGCAGGTATTCCGGCACCACGAATTCGCGCGCCAGGATGTTGGGCAGGCCGATCCAGGGCTGGTAGCCCATGTGCCGCATGATTTCCCACGAGGCGCGCATGACCTTGTAGGCGATCACCATCGGCTTCTTGAACAGCGCCACTTCCAGGGTCGCTGTCCCCGATGCTACCAGCACCGCGTCGCCGGCCGCAATCGCGGCGTGCGACTCGCCGTCGACGAGTTGCAGCGGCACATCGCCCAGCCCGGCCTTGTTCACGATCTCGGTGAAATAGGCGCGCTGGCGCTCGCCCGCCATCGGGACGACAAAGACCAGCCCGGGGTCGCGCGCATGCAGCATCCCGGCCGCGCGCATGAAGGGCTCGGCCAGGTACTTCAGCTCGGCCATGCGGCTGCCGGGCATGATCGTGACGACGCGCGCGTCATCGGCGATCCCGAGCTGGCGCCGCGCCGCCGCCACATCCGGCTTCAAGGGGATGATCTCGGCCAGCGGATGCCCGATATAGGTGGCCGGCACGCCCGCCTGGCGGTAGATCGCCTCCTCGAAGGGGAAAATCAGGAGCATGTGCGAGACCGCGCGCTTGATTTTCTTGATCCGCCCGCCGCGCCAGGCCCAGATCTGGGGACTGATGAAGTGGATGGTCGGGATCCCGCCCGCGCGCAGCTGCTCTTCCAGGCCGAGGTTGAAGCCCGGATAGTCGGCCCCGATGAAGGCGGCCGGCGGCTCCGCCAGCAGGCGGTCGCGCAGGGTGTTCTGGATGCGCTTGAGCTCCCGGTAGCGCGGAATGACTTCGAACAGGCCGCGCACCGTCAGGGTCTCCATCGGCACGCTCGATTCCAGCCCCTGCTCGATCATGCGCGGCCCGCCGATACCCTGGAAGCGGGCGTTCGGCAGGTGCGGACGCAGGCCGGCCAGCAGGCGCGCCGCCAGCATGTCGCCGGAGGCCTCGCCGGCGACCAGGGCCAGCGAGCAGTTAGCGGACGATGCCACGGGTGGCGGTGTCGAGGAAGTCGCGCATGGCGCGGATGTCGTTGGCCGCACCCGCAGCCGCCGCTTCCTCGGCGAGCAGCGCGGCCTTGGCTTCTTCCAGGGTCAGGTTGGAGCGGTAGATCAGCTTGTAGGCGCTGCGGATGCCGTCGATCTGTTCGCGGGTGAAGCCGCGGCGCTTCAGGCCTTCGATGTTGACGCCGCGCGCGCCGGCCGGATTGCCCGAGACCAGCACGAAAGGCGGCACATCCTGGGTCAGGCTGGTGTACATGCCCACGAAAGCGTGGGCGCCGATCTTGCAGAACTGGTGCACGCCCGCATAGCCGGACAGGATGGCGTGGTCGCCCACGTGCACGTGGCCGGCCAGCTGGGCGTTGTTCGAGAAGATCGTGTGGCTGCCGACCTGGCAGTCGTGCGCCAGGTGGACGTAGGCCGAGATCCAGTTGTCGTCGCCCAGGCGGGTCACGCCCTCGTCCTGGGTGGTGCCCAGGTTCATGGTCACGAATTCGCGGATGGTGTTGCCGTCGCCGATCTCCAGGCGGGTCGGCTCGCCCTTCCACTTCTTGTCCTGCGGCGCGCCGCCGATGGAGCAGAACTGGAAGAACTTGTTGTCCTTGCCGACCGTCGTGTGGCCTTCGATGACCACATGCGGGCCCACCACCGTGCCCGCGCCGATGCGCACGTTGGGGCCGATGATCGAATACGGGCCGACCTCGACCGAGCTGTCCAGCTCGGCCTTCGGGTCGACGACCGCGCTGGGATGGATCTTGCTCATGCTGTCCTCACTGCCCCGCGGATTCGTTAGCGCGGATGGTGCACATCAGTTCCGCCTCGACCGCGACCTTGCCGTCGACGCTGGCCACCGCCT
>CAMPHU010000220.1 GCA_946886065.1 uncultured Massilia sp.
GAAGGCGGCATCGCCAACATGAACTACTCGATCTCGAACAACGCCGAATACGGCGAGTACGTGACCGGCCCGAAGGTCGTGACCGAAGAGACGAAGAACGCCATGCGCCAGGCGCTGAAGGACATCCAGACCGGCGAATACGCGAAGAGCTTCATCCTCGAGAACAAGGCCGGCGCCCCGACCCTGATCTCGCGCCGCCGCCTGACTTCGGAGCACCAGATCGAGGAAGTCGGCGCCAAGCTGCGCGCGATGATGCCGTGGATCGCCAAGAACAAGCTGGTGGACCAGTCGAAGAACTAAGCAGCAGCCCGGCACCAGGCAGCAAGCCGGCTTAAGCCGTCGTCCCCGCGCAGGTGGGGACCCAATTTTGCATGCGCTTCAGCGGCGCAAAACAGAACTTGGGTCCCCGCTTGCGCGGGGACGACGTTTTTGGCTTGCGTATTCCGACAAGTTGCATTTTGGCAGCTACAGTTGAATGTCGGAAAAATTGACAACTTTCAACAACGGCCCAGGGCATCTCCAATAAATCAATGACTTGCGATTCTGGCCCGCTTCTTGCTCTCCCTGTTACTAGCACCTAATAACTATTTCTTAAGGGATAACATGAAAAAGCTCGTCACTCCGCTCGTCTTTCTTGCCTTGGCCACCGGCGCCAACGCAGCCGTCATAAAGAACAGCGCCACCGGCATCGGCGGCGCCGATCAGACCATCACCTTCAGCGAGCACTCGCTCGCCGTGCAAAGCGCGGTCACCGACCAGTTTGCCGACCTGGGCGTCACTTTCGTCCCTTACCTCTACTATTCGTCGCAGACCGGCTACGCCAACATCACCGGCGCGACCGTCACCAACTTCCACCCGGGCGTGTTCTCCTTCGGCTTGAAGTTCGGCCAGGATGTGAGCGCGGCTTCGTTCGCGATGGTCTCGAACAGCAGCAGCTGGAACTTCAAGGCGCTGCTCGACGGCGTGGCTGTCGACTCGTTCTCGGCGACCGTGAACACCGCCTCGAACAACTTCTTCGGTTTCAATGACCTCGTCTTCGACGAAATCCAGATCGTTTCGCCGGTCAGCGACTTCATGATCATCGATAACCTGTCGTTCATCGCCGCCGAAGTCGCCGACGTTCCGGAGCCCGCATCGCTGGCCCTGGTGGGCCTGGGCCTGCTTGGCATGTCGGGCCTGCGCCGCAAGAACCGCGGCATGTAAACGGAAGAACAGGTGGTCGGGCCTGCAGCCCGATCGCCCCGGCCGCGACAATGGGCGGCGAACCAAGCCGCGGGGCCTGGTTCGCCGCCCACGTCATTCGGCCTCCGGGATGGCGCGCAAGGCCCGCTCCACGGCCCGGTTTTGCCGGATCATGCGGACGACCATGTAGATGGCCAGGACGGCGACCGCCGCGGTGGCCGCCAGCGCGGAAGCCGGGCCGCCCAATCCGGGTATGTCAGCCGGACTTGCGCCGACGCGAGCTCGCGCCGGCCCAGTACGGTGGACCAGTCGCCGGCTCGACCGAAAGCGACGGCCCGGGAAGAGCCCGCTTGCTGGATCACACCCTGGTCCAGCTGGACGCCCTAGTGCGTCCGCCCGGCGCTCCGGTAGCTGAAGTTGCCGTGTCAGGCGGCGATATCGAATACTTCGTCGAAATGAATGCGCTCGACTTGCATGGCTTCTCGTGGAAGGGCCGGCTGACGGTCGGATTCTGGGGCCGAAAGGTGAGGAATTCATTAAAGCATCGACAAGCATTGATTTTTTGCAATCGTTCCCAACATGTGCCCTGTCAGATATCCATGAAGGAGACGCATGAACCTGTTGCACACCATCGCCGGCGCCCTCGTTGCGGCTGCCCTGGCCTGCGCGCCGGCCTTCGCCCAGGCGGACATGCTGATGACGGCCGCGGGCCGCCATCAGCTGGTGGAGGCGGTGATCAAGGAAGTGGACGACAACTACGTTTTTCCGGACAAGGCGAAGCTGGTCGGCGCACGGCTGCGCGCCCAGTACCAGAGCGGCGCCTACGAGCGCGCCGCGGGCGCGCGGCAGCTGGCGGAGATGTTGACGCAGGAGCTGCAGGCCACGACAGGGGACAGGCACCTGCGCGTGACGTACAGCGAGCAGCCCATCCCGGCAAGCAAGCCGAATGCCGCGCCATCGGCGGACGAGCAGGCTCGCCGGCTGACGATGATGCGGTCGGCAAACTTCGGTGTGCGGAAGATCGAGCACCTTCCCTTCAACATCGGCTACCTGGAACTCGAGGGCTTCATGTCGGCGCGGGACGCGGCCGAGACGCTCGGCGCCGCCATGACGGTGCTCGCGCATACCGATGCCCTGATCATCGACCTGCGCAACAACGGCGGAGGCGATGCGGCGGCGGTGACCTTGCTGGCAGGCTACCTGCTCGACAAGCCGACGCACTTGAGCGACTTCTACTACCGGGCGGGCAATCGCATCGAACCGAGGTGGAGCGCCGATGCGGTGTCCGGGCTGCGCTATGGCCAGAAGAAGGACGTCTACGTCCTCACCAGCAAGGACAGCTTCTCGGCGGCGGAGGACTTCACCTATGCCCTCAAGAACCTCAAGCGCGTGACGGTGGTCGGCGAGACGACCGGAGGAGGCGCCCATCCCGGTGCCGACCGCCGTTTGCTGCCGCACTTCACCGCCTTCGTGCCGCTGGGCCGCTCGATCAGCCCCATCACGAAAACCAACTGGGAAGGCGTCGGCGTGACCCCCGACATCAAGGTCTGTGCCGGCGACGCCTTGCGCACCGCGCAGGCGGCGATCCTGGCGAAGATGGCCGCTTCCGGGACCGATGGCGTCACGCTCGGCTACCTGCAGGAGCGGATCGCGGCGCTCGGCCCCGCACCGGCGCCGTCCCCCGGTTGCCGGTGAGGCGGCCCGGCCGGCACGCGCAGCGCCGGATTCATTGCTGTCCGTCCTTCAGCATGGGAGCGAGGTCGATGGCCGCCGCCATCGCCTGGTAGCCGGCGTCGCCCGGGTGCAGGTGGTCGCCCGAATCGAATTCCGCCCGCATGCGTTGCGGCCGCCGCGGGTCGCGCAGCACGGCGTCGAAATCGACCACCGCGTCGAACAGGCCGGCCGTGCGCAGCCACCCGTTCAACTGCTGGCGCATGCGCTCCTTGGCGGCGCTGTAGTGGCCCGCGAAGGGCGTGCCTTCGAGCGCGCCTTCGAAAGGCGGCAGGGTGCCGACCGTCACGCGCAGGCCGCGCACATGCGCGGCCGCCGCCAGCTGGCGGAAGCCGGCCTGGAGTTCCTCCAGCGTGACGGCGTCTTCCCGCGGCGCGAACGGGCTGCCCGGCCAGCCGATGTCGTTAATGCCCAGCAGGACGATGACATCCGAGACGCCGGGCTGGCCGAGGACGTCGTGCTCGAAGCGCGCCAGCGCGTTCTGGCCCATGCCGTCCTTCAGCAGGCGCGCCCCCGAGATGCCGGCGTTGGCGACCGCGATGCCGTGCGGCGCCAGGCGCTGCGCCAGGAAGTCCGGCCAGCGGCGATCCGTGTCCGGGGTCGATCCATTCCCGTCCGTGATCGAATCGCCGAGGGCGACCACGGTACGGCCACCGGGCGCCGCCTCGACCAGCACGGCGCTGAGGAACAATCGCCCGCCGGCGCGGGCGCTGGCCGCCGCACCCGTTCTCGTGGAGACGAGCTCGAAGGTTTGCTGGCCACCCCAGTGAAAACTCATGACGCGGGTGGGCAAGGGCAGGTAGCTCGTCACCGTCAGGCGCTCCAGCGGACGGACCTCGAGCGCGACCGGGTCGCTGGTCACCGCGGCCCCGGGAGGGATCATGGCCGTGGGCTTGCCCGAGAAGCTGAGCGCCTGCGCCCGGCTCGCATCGCCTGCCGGCGCGACCTTGACGCTGCCGAGGGTCAGCGCTTCGCGGCCGTAGCGGTTGGAAAAGACGAGCCTGATGCGGTGTCCGCCGGCGCTGATACGGACGGTCTCGCGTACCGTCTGGTGCGCGAGCTGCGCAGGCACGTTCATGGGCAGCACGAAACTGCTGTCCCAGGCGGGCTGCGGGGCGGCATACCATGAGCCGAGCCAAGGCCCGCGCTCGTCCGCCAGTGCATCGCCGCCAAAGGCGAGTGCCAGGGCCAGGGCCGCGAGTAATCCGGGTTGTGCTGCCATTGTGTTCTCCTGTCGATGATCGATGAGCCCACGATAGGTCATTCGAAACCCTTCAGGAAGATGGTAGGATTGACGATCACTTATTCCAAAATCGAATGGATGGCCGATGGACAGCTTGCGCGCAATGCGGACTTTCGTACGTACCGTCGAGTTGGGCAGCCTGTCCGCGGCGGCGCGCGAGCTCGGCACGACGCAGCCGACGGTGAGCAAGCTGCTGGCCCAGCTGGAGCAGCAGCTGGCCGTGCGCCTGTTCGAGCGCAGTACGCGCGGCCTGGCGCCGACCGGGCAGGGCCAGCGCTTCTACCGCGACGCCAAATTGCTGGTCGAGCAGTTCGACGCCGCAGTGAGCGAGGTCCAGGGGATGAGCGGACAGGCTTCGGGCTTATTGCGCATCAACGCGCCGGTCGCGCTCGGCCAGTACCGGATCAATGCGATGGTGCAGCAATTCCTTGCGGCGCATCCGGGCATCGACATCGAACTGATTTTGAACGACCGCTTCGTCGACCTGGTGGAGGAGGGCGTCGACATTGCCTTCCGGCTCGGGGGCAGGCTGCCGCCGGATGCGATCGGCCGGCACCTCGCAAGCACGCCGCGCATGCTGGTGGCGTCTCCTGCCTACCTGGACAGGCGGGGCGCACCGGCGGAACCCGGCGATCTGGCGGAGCATGACTTCGTGCGCTTTGCCTGGACACCGGGTGCGGCCGTCGATCTGGTCCGCGGCAGGGACGAGGTGCGTGTGCCGACCTCCAGCCGCTACCGCGTGAACAATGCGCTGGCGATACGCGAAGCCCTGGTGCTCGGGAGCGGCATCGGCCTGTGTCCGGCGTGGCTGGTGCGCGACCTGCTGGACAGCGGCGAGCTGGTGCGCGTACTGGAAGACTGGTCGGCCCGTCCACAGGAACTGCACCTGCTGTATCCGTCGCGCCAGTACCAGCCCTTGCGGGCCAGGCTGTTCATCGATTTTGCCGCCGGCCATTTCGGGTCCTTGCCGGGCTTCGACCGTCCTGCCGCTTACGCGGGGATGGAACGCGACATGACGTAGGCATCCACATAGCCGAGCCGGCTGTGCAGGAAGGCTTCGGGCAGCGTCCCGACGATGCGGAAGCCATGCTTTTCATAGAGCGCCACGGCCGGGCGGTTGGTCGACACCACGAAATTGAACTGCATGGAACGGAAGCCGGCGGCGCCCGCCCGGGCCAGCGAATCCTGCAGCATGGCGTGGCCGATGCCTTTTCCCTGCATGTCGGTGCGGACCAGGTAGGTGGCGCTGCCGACATGCGAAGCACGCCCGGGAAGATTCGGGTTCAGCTTGTACATGCCGGCCAGTTCCCCATCGAGCAGCGCAAGGACGGTGTGCACGCCCGGCGACAGCCACATGGCGTCGAACACCGCTTCCGGGGTGTCGTCGGTAAAGGGCAGGGTATCGCCGGCGCGGCAGAGCTCTCGGAACAAGGCCGCCATCGCATCGCGGTAGCCTTCTGTCGCCTCGATGAAGCTTACTGTCACGGTCATGTCGGATTCGTCCGGAAAACAGGAAGCCGAGCTTACTATAATCGTCACCATATGCAATCAATTGCAACTTTCCATTACAGAAACTATGTGCGCCTGCGAAAAGCGGTATCGTGGCGCCGATGACAGCATGTGGCTGTCCCAGTTTCAGGAGAAGAATCATGACCCTCGCCAAACCGTCCCTGTTGATTGCCTTGCTGTTCGCCACCCAGGCCTATGCCCAGACCCCGGCTGCGCCTGCGGCTGCGGTGTCGACGGCAGGCGCCATGGTGATCGTGCCCGCCTTCGGCGAAGTCAGGCACGCCAACGACCAGGCCATCGTCACCTTCAGCGTCGAGGAGCACGACAAGGACAAGGCCAAGGCCGCCGAGCGCGTGAACCGCAAGATGAAGGAGGGCACCGAGATCCTGCGCAAGGCCGACCCGCGCGCCGAGTTCAAGACCATGGGCTATTTCACCTACCCGATCTATCCGGAGAACGTGCAGCCGCCGCGCCCCGTGGATGGCGTGGCCAAGCCGCCGGTCCCGGTCGCCTGGCGCGTGGGTCAGTACCTGGAAATGAAGACCACCAATCTGGACAGCCTGCCCAAAACCGCCGCCAGCGCGCAAAAAGTGCTGGCCATCAACGGCGTCCAGTTCGGACTGGCCCCGGCTACCGAGAAGCGCCTGGACGACCAGCGCATCGCGGCCACCTACAAGAACCTGAACGAGCGCATCGTTTCGATCGCCAACGCCATGGGCCGCAAGCCTGGCGACGCGGTGCTGGAAACGGTCGACTTCGAAGGCTCGGGCAACTATGCCGGCGGCCAGGGCGACATGGCCGCCGCGCCGATGATGGCGCGCATGAGCGCCAAGCGCGAGATGGCCGATGCGATGCCGGAACCGAGCTTCGAGCCGGGCGAAACCACCCTGCAGATGCGCCTGGTGGGCAAGGTCAAATTCAAGTAGCAGGTAGACTGCGCGCTTTTGCCGAGCGTAACGGTTCGCTAACAATGCTTCTCCGCCTCTATAATGCGGAGAACAGCCGTTTGGCGAACCACTTGAATAAAAATTCCTTATGCCAACCTTCCCAAGAAGAAGAACACCAGGAGCCGTGCCGAAGGCACCGCGTTTTTCCCGTCTGAAGCGTTTCGGCCGCCGTGCCGAAGACCGCCAGCCCGGCGAGCGCGGCCGCGGCATCTACCTGCTGCCGAATGCCTTCACCACCGGCGCGCTGTTCTGCGGTTTCTACGCCATCGTCATGGCCATGAACCAGCGCTTCGAGCACGCCTGCTGGGCGGTGTTCATCGCCATGATCCTGGACGCACTGGACGGCCGCATCGCGCGCCTGACCAATACCCAGTCCGAGTTCGGCGCCCAGTACGATTCGCTGTCCGACATGGTGTCCTTCGGCGCCGCGCCGGCGCTCGTGATCTACGAATGGTCGCTGCGCGGCCTGGGCAAGCTGGGCTGGATCGCCGCCTTCATCTATTGCGCCGGCGCTGCGCTGCGCCTGGCCCGCTTCAACACCAACATCCAGGTGGTCGACAAGCGCTTCTTCCAGGGCC
Source organism: uncultured Massilia sp. (assembly GCA_946886065.1). The sequence goes on from CAMPHU010000220.1 coordinate 7,191, forward strand.
TGCCCAGCCCGGCCGCCGCAGCGCTGGTGGTCGGCTTCATCATGATGATGACCGACCCCGACATCAATGTCAGCTCGCGCCAGGTGGACTGGGTGAGCTGGGGCATCGCCGTGTTCGCGGGCCTGACCATGGTGTCGAACGTGCCGTTCTACAGCTTCAAGGATGTGAATTTCCGCAAGTCGGTGCCTTTCATCGTGGTGTTCCTGATCGCCCTCGCGCTGGCGTTGCTGGCGATCGACCCGCCCAAGGTGCTGTGGCCGATCTTCGTGATCTACGGCCTGTCCGGCTACGTGGTGTTTGTCATGCGCCGCGCCAAGGGCAAGCCGGTCAGCATCATCCCGACCGACGACGACGAGCACGACGAGGAAGTGCGGCGCTGAGGACGCGGGGGCGCCGCAGCATTCACCAACGTTGACTGGAGCCCACCATGCCTGATCCGAACCGCCTGATCATTTTCGACACCACCCTGCGCGACGGCGAGCAGTCGCC
>CAMPHU010000221.1 GCA_946886065.1 uncultured Massilia sp.
GGCGCATGTGCAGCCAGGCCGCGTAGTTGAGCCAGACGATCAGCGCCCAGGTCTCTTTCGGGTCCCAGGACCAGTAGCCGCCCCAGGCCTCGGCCGCCCACAGCGCGCCCAGGATGGTGGCGACCGTGAAGAAGGCGAAACCGACCGAGATCGACTTGTACATCACGTCGTCCAGCACTTCCAGCGAAGGCAGGCGGTCGGCCAGGATGCCGTGCGACTTGAGCAGGTAGGCGGTGCCGACCATGGCGGCCAGCGCGAAGGTGCCGTAGCCGATGAAGTTGGCCGGCACGTGGATCTTCATCCACCAGCTCTGCAGCGCCGGCACCAGCGGCTGGATGTCGGCGGCGTCGCGCGACACGGTGTACCACAGCAGGAAGGCGACCGCGGCCGAGATGATCAGCATCACGAAGGGGCCCAGCTGGCGGGTGGCGTAGCGGCCTTCGTAGTAGAGGTAGAACAGCGCCGTGATCAGGGCGAACAGGATGAACACCTCGTACAGGTTCGACACCGGGATGTGGCCCACGTCCGGCCCGATCAGGTAGGACTCGTACCAGCGCACCATCATGCCGGTGGCGCCCAGCACCACGCCGGCCCAGCACAGGTTGGCGCCGGCGCCGCTGCCGAAGCTGCCGCGGCTGGCCAGGCCGACCCAGTAGAACACGGTCGAGAACACGAACAGCGCGCTCATCCACAAAATCGCGGACTGGCTCGACAGCATGTACTTGAGGAAGAATTTCTGGTTGGCCGCCGCCAGCGAGCCGTCGTACAGCGAAATCGCCCACAGCGACAGCACGCCCACCAGGGGCAGCAGCCAGCGCATCGGCTTCCAGTGCCAGCCCAGCACCGCGAACACGGGCGCGGTGCACAGCAGGATCACCTTTTCGTAGATGTCCATGTAGTCCGCGTAGCGGTTCAGCGCGAACAGGGCCGCCGCGCACAGGACGAGGGCATACAGCCAGTCGATGGCAGTGAGGCGGCGGAAGTAGCCCGGCGCTTCCTGGTAGGTGGACTGGCTTGCTTGGGACAATTCCATGGTGTTCTCCAGGCCGCTGCCGCTCAGCGTTGCGGCAGCTTGGCTTTCAGTTCGTCAAACTCGCGCTCGAAGTCGAGTGTCTTACGCTGGGTGCTCATCGCCATCAGCGCGTGGGCGCCGCCCTCGCGCCCGGTCACCCAGACCCACATGCGTCGTTCACGAATATAAAACATTGCGAACACGCCGGCTACCAGCAGCAAACAGCCCAGGTAGACCACCTTCTTGCCCGGCGAGCGGGTGAGCTGGAGCACCGAGGCCTTGATCTCGGTAAATTCTTCCAGCTGCAGGTAGACCGGGGCGCCGTACAGGAAGCTGTCCGAGAGCGCATTGGTGGCCAGTTGCAGGAAGCGGCCGTTGGCCTCGCTCGGTTCGGCGGGCGCGAAGCCGGCCTGGGCGCGCGAGACCTGCCACAGCTCCCACAAAGTGCCGTTGAGCATCTTCATGAAGATGTTGGCGGCTTTTTCCTGCTCGGCTTGCGGAATCTTTTCCAGGAACTGGGCCACGGCCACGAAGCCGCCGCGTCCGTCGCCCTGGCCCGAGAAGATCTCCAGGGTGCGGGCGCTCGATTCCTGCAGCTGGGACGCCAGGCCGCTGTCGCGCTGCTCCGGCGCCAGCGCGCGCTCGGCGTAGCGGCGCGCCGCCTCGGCGCGCGCCTTCGGGTCGTTCAGGGCGGCGCGCAGGCGCATCCAGTCGCCCACGCCGTACTTGTCGTCGGCGGGAATGCGCAGGAAGCTGAACTGCTCGGCCGGGCTGTTGCGCACGCCGGCCAGGTAGACCTGCGATCCTTCCAGGGTCACCGGCTGCATGTAGTTGAGGAATTCGCGCGCCTGGCCGGTCTTGTCGCGCAGCTTGTACTGCACGCTCGGGCCGACATTCTTGAAGTCCTTGTTGTTGGCGTTCTTGGCGGCCGAACCGGACGCCTTGCCGAGGGTGGCGGCGAACTGCTCGTTCAGGGACTCGCCCTTCTTGACGGCGCGCACGTCGCCACTGGCATTCACGTTCTCGACATTGAAGGGACGGAAGCCCGACCACTCCACCGCATAGGTCTCGCCGCCGGCCTTCAGCTCGGTGGAGCCGTTGACCTCGCCCGCGAGCTGGAAGGTCTCGGCGCTGCCGCCCGCCATCGGGTAGCCGGTCAACTTGAGCTTGCTGCCGCCGTCGTCGAAGCTCGACTGGTAGACGGCGATGCCCTTGTAGATCAGGGGCTGGTTGACCTTGATGCTGGCCGGGAAGGTGTTGCCGTTCTCGAGATCGCGCACCACGACTTCGCTGGCGAACAGCTTGGGCGCGCCGGTCGAGTAGAACTCGATGATGAATTTCTTCAGCTCGATGGAGAACGGCAGCTCCTGCACCAGCACGCCGTTCGGCTGGGTCAGGATGGCGGTGTTGCTGGTCTGGCCTTCGGCGATCGCCGTATTGCCGCGGAAGCTGGGATTGGCCTCGCTCAGGCGGTGCTGGGCGGGAATCCGGGCGATCACGCCGCCGCCGGTGAACGGGGTTTTACCCAGGAACCACTGCTGGAAGCGCACCGGCAGCTCGGAATCGAGCATGCCGCCCAGCAGGATCACGATGATGGCCGAGTGGGCGAAGATATAGCCGAACTTGTTGCCGGCGCCCTTCTTGGCCGCCACCAGCACGCCGCCGTCCTTCTCGATGATCCTGGTGGCGTAGCCGGCATGGCGCAGGCGCGCCGCGGTCTGGGCGGCCAGCTCGTCCTGCTTGAGCGGCGCCAGCCATTCGACCTTGTGGTGGAAATTGCGCAGCGAGACTTCGCGCACGTGATCGCGCCAGCTGCGCATGTCGCGCAGCATCTTGGGCGTATTGCGGATCACACACAAGCCGGTGGAAATGATCAGGGTGACCAGGATCAGCAGGAACCACCAGCTCGCATACACGCTGTACAGGCCCAGCTTGCCGAACACCTCGAACCAGAACGGGCCGAACTGGTTGACGTAATTGGGCATCGGCTCGTTCTGCTTGAGCACGGTGCCGATCGCCGAGGCGATGGCGATGACCGTCAGCAGGCTGATCGCGAAGCGCATCGACGAGACCAGCTCGACCGCCTCGGCCAACCCACGTCGGCGGGTCTTCAGTTCAATTCCGGTGGTACTCATCTTCTGCAACCTACGTGAAGCTCAAGCAAACGCCTGAGCATACAGCAAAAAGGGCAGCCAGCTCGACGCCGCCGCCCTTCTTTTCTTCTCTAGTACGCCGCTTTATTTCAGACCGGCGATGTAGTCCGCCACGGCCTTCATTTCTTCCGCCGACATGCGCTGGGCCAGCGTGGTCATCTGGATGCTGTTCTTGCGGGCGCCGGCCTTGAAGGCTTCCAGCTGGGCGTAGGTGTAGTCCTGGTGCTGGCCGGACAGGCGCGGGTATTGCGCCGGGATGCCGCTGCCGGTGGCGCCATGGCAGGATGCGCAGGCGGCGACGCCCTTCTCGGCGATGCCACCACGGTAGATCTTGCGGCCCAGTTCCACGGTGTCCTTGTTCTTGGCGGCGCCGGCTTTTTGCTTCTGGGTGCCCAGGTAGGCGGCGATGTGCTTCTTCTCGTCGTCCGTCAGCATCTTGGCGTAGGTCGTCATGACCGGCTGCTGGCGTTGCGGCGTGGTGAAGTCGACCAGCTGCTTGTAGGTGTAAGCTTCGATCTGGCCGGCCAGCTTGGGATTGGCCACGATGGTCGAGTTGCCTGCGGCGCCATGGCAGGACATGCAGGCCGGCAGGCCGCGCGCGGCGTCGCCGGCGTCGTACAGGGTGCCGCCCTTGGCCGGATCCGGCTTGGCAGCGGCAGCCTTCGGTGCTTCGGCCGCGACAGCAGCACTACCGCAGACAGCCAGGGCAAACAGAGATTTCACCAACGCAAACGTCAAACGATTCATTCAAGCACCCTGAAAAAGTCGAAAACAAAATCGGAATGTCAGTGCAGCGGCCTTACCTACCGCCCCCGGAGGAGCGGCAAACAACCCCTTATTGTACAATAGCTTTGTTTCCTTATCGCCATTCTGTTGTCACTTACACCTCTTTCCATGTCCAAATTATGGCAGGCCCGGTTCTTTACGACCGTTAATCAGCTGCGCGATCTCCCTGACACCCAGGTTCCCGAGATCGCCTTCGCCGGGCGCTCGAACGCGGGCAAATCCACGGCGATCAATATTCTTACCAACCAGAAGGGCCTGGCTTTCGCGTCCAAGACGCCGGGCCGCACCCAGCACATCAACTTCTTCTCGATCGGCGGCGCCCACGTGGGCCAGCACCGCAAGGATGCCGTGCGCGTCGACGAGATCGAAGCCCTGCTGGTCGACCTGCCGGGCTACGGCTACGCCGAAGTGTCGGGCAACGCCAAGCTGCACTGGCAAAAGCTGCTGGGCGACTACGTCCAGCGCCGCGAGCAGCTGGCCGCGCTGGTCCTGATCATGGACTCGCGCCGCCCGTTCACCGACCTCGACATCCAGATGCTCGAATGGTTCGCCCCCACCGGCAAGCCGATCCACTGCATCCTGACCAAGGTGGACAAGCTCAACCGCAACGAATCCACCAACGCCCTGCGCCAGGCACGCCAGATCCTGGACAGCTATGTCGACGAGGAAGGCAACGGCTTCCCGTTCACGGTGCAGCTGTTCTCTGCCCTGAAGCGCGTCGGCATCGACGAGGCGAACGACAAGATCATCGAGCTGCTGGGCCTGAGCGACGAGGAAGCGCCGCCGGCGGACGAACAGCCTACCGAATAACCGTTGAGGAATACCGCGATGACCATCATCACCCCCGCCTCCTACCCCGCAGCCCGCATGCGCCGCATGCGCCGCGACCCGTTCTCGCGCGCCCTGATGCGCGAAAACGTGGTGACGCCGTCGGACCTGATCTACCCGGTCTTCATCCTGGATGGCCAGAACCAGCGCCAGCAGGTGGCGTCGATGCCGGGCGTGGAGCGGGTGTCGGTGGACCTCCTGATGAAGGTGGCGGAAGAAAGCGTGGCGCTGGGTATTCCGGTGCTGGCGCTGTTCCCGGTGGTGGATGCGTCGCTGAAGACCTATGACGGCATCGAGGCGACCAATCCGGAAGGCCTGGTGCCGCGCGCGGTGCGCGAGCTCAAGCGCAACTTCCCCGAGCTGGGCATCATGACCGACGTGGCGCTGGACCCGTACACGACCCACGGCCAGGACGGCCTGCCGGACGAGAACGGCTACATCGTCAACGAAAAGACCATCGAGATGCTGATCAGGCAGTCGCTGGCCCAGGCCGAAGCCGGCGTGGACGTGGTGGCGCCGTCGGACATGATGGACGGCAGGATCGGCGCGATCCGCAACGCGCTGGAAGGCCAGGGGCATATCCACACCCGCATCATGGCGTATTCGGCCAAGTATGCCTCGGCCTTCTACGGCCCGTTCCGCGACGCCGTCGGCTCGGCGGCCAACCTGGGCAAGGCGGACAAGAACACCTACCAGATGGATCCCGCCAACAGCGACGAGGCCCTGCGCGAAGTGGCGCTCGACATCGCCGAAGGCGCGGACATGGTGATGGTCAAGCCGGGCATGCCTTACCTGGACGTGGTGCGCCGCGTGAAGGACGAGTTCAAGGTGCCGACCTTCGCTTACCAGGTGAGCGGCGAGTACGCGATGCTGAAGGCGGCGGCGCAGAACGGCTGGCTGGATCATGACAAGGTCATGATGGAATCGATGATGGCCTTCAAGCGCGCCGGCGCGGATGGCGTGCTGAGCTATTTCGCGCTGGAGATCGCGCGCAAGCTGAAGGCGCAGGCTTAATCCCCGCTACGAGAAGCACCCGTCGTCCCCGCGCAGGCGGGGACGACTTTTTTTTAGGCTGGTGGAACAAAGCTGTCACAAGATCCCGCGCTGAAACGTCTAATGGTTGTACCAACCACTTCAGCAAAGGAATCCCATGTCATCCCTCCGCCTGCCCTACTATACCCTCTCCCCCGCCGCCTACCGCGCCCTGGCCGCGGCCGAAACCGCCGTCGAGGCCTCCCCGCTCGGCAAGCAGCTGGTGCGCCTGGTTTTCCTGCGCGTCTCGCAGATCAACGGCTGCGCCTTCTGCGTCGACAAGCACGCGCGCGACCTCGTCAAGGATGGCGAAGACTTCCAGCGCATCAACAGCCTGGCGACCTGGCGCGAAACCGGGTTCTACACCGCCCGTGAGCGCGCCGCCCTGGCCTGGGCCGAAGCGGCAACCCGCCTCGAGCACGGCGAGGTAGCGGATAGCGTATTCTTGCCCCTGAAGGAGCATTTCACCGAGCAGGAGATTTCCGACCTCGGCTTCGCAACCGCCGTGATGAATGCCTGGAACCGCATGGGGATCGGCTTCCGCCAGCCGGTGGCCCGGGCGGCCTTCCCGGCCTGAGAGAGCGATGGACGAGCACGACGACACCCGCCAGTTCGCAGCCCTGCGCCCGCGCCTGTTCTCGGTCGCCTACCGCATGCTCGGCATCCGCGCCGACGCCGAGGACGTGGTGCAGGACGCCTGGCTGCGCTGGAGCGATCCGGCGCGCGGCCCGGTGCAGTCAGGCGAGGCCTGGCTGGTCTCGGTGGTGACGCGCCTGTCCATCGACCGCCTGCGCGCCGCCAAGGTCCAGCGCGAGCACTATGTCGGCGAATGGCTGCCGGAACCGCTCATCGATGTCGACCAGCGCACGCCCGAGGACGCCGCCGAGCTGGCCAGCGAGCTGTCGGTGGCGCTGATGTGGGTGCTGGAACGCCTGGCGCCCGAGGAACGCGCCGCCTTCCTGCTGCGCCAGGCCTTCGACCAGGACTACGGCGAGCTGGCGGCGGTGCTCGGCAAGAGCGAGGCCGCGTGCCGCCAGCTGGTGCACCGCGCCAGCGAGCGGGTGCGGCGCGAGACGCCGCGCTTCCAGGTCAGGAAAGATGTACACCGTCAGCTGCTCGAACGCTTCCTGCAGGCCGCCAGCCGTGGCGACCAGGCCGCGCTCAAGGGCCTGCTGGCCGACGACGTCGCCATCGTGGCCGACGGCGGCGGCAAGGTGGCCTCCTTCATGAAGATCGTGCGCGGGGCCGAGCGGATCGCCAACCTGTACAAGGCCGTCCACCTGCGCAACGCGCCGCGGCTGGAGTACAAGATGGCGCTGATCAACGGCGAGCCGGGGCTGCTGCGCTATGTCGACGGGCAGCTCGAATCGGCCCAGGCCTTCGTCACCGATGGCGAGCGCATCGTGGCGATCTATGCGATGCGCAATCCCGACAAGCTCGGCGCGATCGATTTGGCGCCTTAGACGATGCGCTCTTGAAGCGTAAGCGCGATCAGCATGCAGCTTACCTGGACGTTTGCGTGCGGCCTGACAGCCCTTTTACTGCTTAGGTCATGGCATCGGTCCGTCTGCGACGCGGCCGCCATCGTAGCGCTGGACTACGGTCGTGTACATTCGCTCTCGGCCCGAAGCAGACGTTCGAGCTATGGAGCTACTCCGTAGCTCCTTCGCACATCTGCCTCTCTTTATCCCACCTGCCACCACGGTCCAGGCAACTGTCTATTCGCACTTCGTTCCGCAACCACAGACCAATAGCGACCAGTACCGCAATCACGAACGCCCCCGGCAGAAGTTTTCTACTTTTCATTCGTATTGATCGATAGTGAATAGGA
>CAMPHU010000222.1 GCA_946886065.1 uncultured Massilia sp.
AGGTTGGTCGGCATCACGCTGCGGTAGTCGGTGCCGTACTGGCGGTTGTAGCTCTCGCACAGCTTGATGCCGGCGATCTTGGCCATCGCATAGGGCTCGTTGGTCGGCTCGAGCTTGCCGTTCATCAGGTATTCCTCACGGATCGGCTGGCCGGCCAGGCGCGGGTAGATGCAGGACGAGCCGAGGAAGAGCAGCTTCTGCACGCCGGCGCGCCAGGCCTCGTGCACGACATTGGCCTGGACCATCATGTTGTCGTAGATGAACTCGGCCGGATAGGTGTTGTTGGCATGGATGCCGCCCACCCTGGCCGCGGCCAGGTAGACCTGGTCGACCCGCTCGGTGCGGAAGAACTCGCGCACCTGGGCCTGGTCGGTGAGTTCCAGTTCGGCATGGGTGCGGGTGACGATGTTGGTAAGGCCCTGGGCGTGCAGGGCGCGCACGATGGCCGAGCCGACCAGGCCACGGTGGCCGGCGACGTAGATACGGGGCTGCGAAGAATTCGACACGTTTACTCCAGTGAAATTGCAACGTTGTAGCCATGCGATGCCAGCAGCTTGTGGCGGCGCGCCGTCTCCAGGTCGTGCGCCACCATCTCCTGCACCATCGCTTCGAAACTGGTCGCCGGCTCCCAGCCGAGCCGCTCGCGCGCCCGGCTGGGGTCGCCCAGCAGGGTCTCCACTTCGGTGGGACGGAAGTATTGCGGGTCGACCGCCACGATCGGCTGCCCGGCCGCCACGCCCGGCGCCTTGTCGCCATGGACGCGCGCCACGATGCCGCGCTCGTGCACGCCCTCCCCCTGCCAGGCGATCTCGATGCCGAGCTCCTCGGCGGCGATTTCGACGAACTGGCGCACCGAGTACTGGCGGCCGGTGGCGATCACGAAGTCTTCCGGTTTGTCCTGCTGCAGCATCAGCCACTGCATATGGACGTAGTCGCGCGCATGGCCCCAGTCGCGCAGCGCATCCAGGTTGCCGAGGTAGAGCTCGCGCTCCAGGCCTTGCGAGATGTTGGCCAGCGCGCGCGTGATCTTGCGGGTGACGAAGGTCTCGCCGCGGCGCGGGGATTCGTGGTTGAACAGGAGACCGTTGCAGGCATACATGCCATAGGCTTCTCGGTAATTGACCGTGATCCAGTAGGCGTAGAGCTTGGCGACCGCGTAGGGGCTGCGCGGATAGAAAGGCGTGCTTTCGCGCTGCGGCGTTTCCTGCACCAGGCCGAAGAGTTCGGAGGTCGAGGCCTGGTAGAAGCGGGTTTTCTTTTCCAGCCCCAGGAAACGGATCGCCTCCAGCAGGCGCAGGGTGCCGACGCCGTCGACATCGGCCGTGTATTCGGGCGATTCGAAGGAGACCGCCACATGGCTCATGGCGCCCAGGTTGTACACCTCGTCCGGCTGGACCTGGGCGATGATGCGCGTCAGGTTGGAGGTATCGCTCAGGTCGCCATAGTGCAGGATCAGGCGCGGGTTGTCCGCGTGCGGGTCCTGGTAGATATGGTCGATGCGGTGGGTATTGAACAGCGAAGCGCGGCGCTTGATGCCGTGGACTTCGTACCCTTTCGCAAGCAGCAGTTCAGCGAGGTAAGAGCCGTCCTGGCCCGTTACCCCCGTGATCAACGCTTTCTTCATGTTCTTCCGTCCTTGTGTTTCCTGTTTGCCAGAGGCAGCCGTCCCTCCGAAAAACTTGCAAACTCATCAATGATTTTACGCAGCGTGCATGGTCGTGCAAACAAGACCGCAATCGTGCGCACCTCTTTTAAGGGGGACTTAAGTAAATCGTTGCCCTTTCGTACGATGACGTGTTTTCACACGTAAATGCGCGTTCTTTAGCGCAAATTAGTTACAGTTAGCAATCGATGCAAGCGGCCGACCGCTGCTGTTCGATGCGCCCGAAACGGTCCGGTTCAATGCGCGACCGGTGGGAATCCAGCGCGCGCTCAGTGTGCGTTCTCGCGGGTGAAAACGACCTTCACCGTCTTCAGGATGATCCAGAGGTCGAGCCACAGCGACCAGTTGCGCAGGTAGTCCAGGTCGTACTGGATGCGCGCTTCCATCTTGTCCAGGGTGGCGGTCTCGCCGCGCAGGCCGTTGACCTGGGCCCAGCCGGTGATGCCCGGCCTGACCTTGTGGCGCAGCATGTAGCCCTTGATCAGCTTGCGGTACTGCTCGTTGTGGGCCACCGCATGCGGACGCGGGCCGACGATGCTCATGCGTCCCTGCAGGGCGTTGATAAATTGCGGCAACTCGTCGAGCGAGGTGCGGCGCAGGAAGCCGCCCACCCTGGTGACGCGCCGGTCGTCCTTTTGGGCCTGCACCACCACCGGCCCGTCGTCGGTGACGGTCATCGAGCGGAACTTGTAGACGTAGATCTCTTCGCCGTACAGGCCGTAGCGGCGCTGCTTGAAGATGACGGGGCCGGGAGAGCTCAGCCTGACGGCGAGCGCGATCAGCAGCATCAGCGGCGCCAGCAGGATCAGCGCGAGCAGCGAGATCACGATGTCGCTGCCGCGCTTGAGCACGCTGTTGAAGCCCATGAAAGGGGTCTCGCTGATCGCGATCACCGGCATGCCGCCCACGGTGTCGAAGCGCGCCTGCATCAGGTCGAACACATACACGTCCGGCAGGAAGTAGACCGAGGCCGTGGTGTCCTTCAGCTCGTCGATCAGCTTGCGGATGCGCGGCTGGGCCGAGATCGGCTGGCTGATGAAGATCATCTTGATGTTGTGCTGGCGGACGTAGGCGGCCACGTCGGCCATCTTGCCCAGCATCGGGTAGGCCAGGTTGCCGGGCATGCGCTCGTCGGCGCGGTCGTCGAAGAAGCCGCGCACCTGCATGAACAGGTTCGGATGGCGGTCGCACACGCCCGCGAACTTGATGCCGACGTCATTGGCGCCCACCACGACGATGGAGCGCACCTCTTCGCCGCCCTCGCGGCTGCCGGTGGCCTTGCGCACCGCGATGTGGCTGGCCAGGATGGTGAGCGGCGTGGCGACGAACCAGGCCAGCAGCACGCGCTCGTCATAGTAGTACTTGAGGCCGCTCGCCGAACCCAGGAAGTACAGCACCGCGATCGTCAGGCACCAGCCGAACACGGTGTCGCGCGCATAGGCCAGCATGCGGCCGCTGCGCCAGGTGCGGTAAGGGTCGATGTGCTGGTAGACCGAGGACGAGATGAAGAACGCGAGGATCATCAGCACCAGTGAATATCCCGAGAACGGCTCGCCGTACACCAGCGTGGCGAGATACAGGGTCCCCATGACGATCAGGGGATCGAGCACGCGCTGGAAAAACGAGATAATCGGAATATCGTTGACCGTCATGTTTCACGTCTTTTCTCTTGGTGTCCACGTTCAGAACAGGACGTTGGCGGCGACCTGCACCACGTTGGCGTCGAAGCGGCTGGTGCCCAGCACCCGCGAGCCGCTGCGCGCCTGGTGCGAATAGCCCGCCTGGAGCTGGATCTTGCGTTTGACCTGCCAGGTGGCCCGCAGGTTGGCGGAGCGGATCGTGTCGTTGAGGTCCTCCGACCCGGGGAACTCGCGGCGCGCGTTGTAGTCGCGCTTTTCGTAGATGGCGCTTGCGTCCACCTTGATCTTGCCGGTCGCGTTCCAGGTGGCGCCCAGCAGCGCGCCCTTGTTCAGGGTGTAGCTGACGATGGTGCTTTCGATGGGGGCGAATTCGCGCCACACCGAGGCGCTGTAGCTCATCTTGCCCTGCGGCTGGTACAAGGCCGTCACGCGCCCGTTGACGCCGCTGGTCTTGCCTTCGCCGAAGGACGGCTGTTCGCGCCGCACATAGCCGACCAGGGCCTGCAGTGTGGTCGAGCCGGTGGCGAGCCAGTTGACGCGCGCCTTCAGCTCGTCCTGGGTGAAGTCGTCGGTCAGCAGGGGATTCGGGCGGTTCGGACGGCGGAAGGGAAAATCGCCTTTCAGCCGTCGCGCCACCAGGCCGACCGAGCTGCCGCTCCTGGGCTGGTAGACCAGCTCGGCCTCGACCGCCTTTTCGGTGCGGTTGTTGAAGCGCTGGGCCTGCAGCTCATATTCCCAGCGTTCGCGCGCCACGCCGGCACGCAGCTTCCAGCTCGGATGCATCTTCCATCCGGCATCGAACACGTGGCGGCGCTGCTTGCGCAGGTTGCGTTCGTCGCTGAAGAAATCGGTATAGGGCGCCAGGGTCTGGACATTGCTGTACTCCGCCTTGCCCTCCAGCTTGTTGCCGATCTCCCAGTTCCAAAGCGCCTGCAGGTCGCGTCCGTCGTAGTCGAGCTGCTTGAAGTGGTCGAACTTGACCTTCGACACCTTGGCGACGGCGGAGATGCGCTGCCGGCTGATGCGCTTGTTGTAGACCACGCCGCCTTCGAGCGTGCGGTAGGAATCGCCGCGCTTGCCGAGGAAGGGGCGCGCGTTGTCGGGAACGCGCAGCAGGTTGTCGTCGTAGGCCCAGCCGATGCCGCCGTACAGGCGCATGCCCTCTTCGGGCGGGGCCGCGACAGCGGAGGCGGCCGGCAGGGTGATGAGGGCGCCGATCACGGCGGCGGCCAGGGGACGGTAGCGGAAACTCAGCATGTTGTTTGTCTTCTCGAAAGTGCGACGCTAGTCGGATTACCAGAACGCCCAGCTGCCCGTCGCCACCACCCAGATCCCCAGCAATCCATTGGTGACGGCGTGGGCCAGCACGGGCGACCACAGGTTTCGGTGCCGCATGTAGAGCAGGCTGTAGGCGACGCCGGCAACGATGCCGGCCAGCCAGAGATTGTGTTCGAAGCCGAACAGCACGACGGGAATAAGGAAGGCCTTGAGGCCGACGCGGGCGGGATCGACCTGCTCGAAGTCCGAAGCCTCCACCCAGCGCATCAGGAAGGCGCGCCAGAACAGTTCTTCCATGACGGGCACGACCAGGGCGGCGCCGGCAATGCGGATCGTCACCAGCAGCCAGTCGATCTCGCCCGCCGTGCGCGGATCGTAGCCCGGACTCGATCCGACCACCATCCAGGGCGCATCCAGGTGAATCCACAGCACCAGCACGAGCACGCCCACCGCGATGGCGATGGCGGCCTGCCTGAAGTCGATGAAGGGCCGGCGCAGCTCGGCGTAGTGTTTCCAGAACACGGCCAGCAGGATGGCCACCAGTCCGATCTGGACCGGGTACAGCCAGCGCAGCCCGGCGCGCGCGAAGCCGGCGCGCTCGAGCATGTCGCCGAGGATGATGAAGAAGATGTAGGTGCCGAAAGGCAGGATGCGCGCCCAGGCGGCGCGGCTGAACAAAGGGGAATCGACCGGGAGTGCCGTGGGGGCGGAGGAAACGATACGTGGTTCGTTGTGCTCGGTCATGTATTCGAAGGCGGGCGCCTGGCCCGCTTGCCTGGTTCGTTAAGCTACTCTCCCCTGGCGCGAGCTTCGATGCGCTCCCAGCGTTCCAAGGCGTCGAGCAGCAGGTCGTCGATCTCGGCGTAGCGCGCATTCAGGCGCTTGGCGTCGCCGGGATTCTGCTTGTAGAAGTCCGGCGAATTCATCTGTGCTGAAATCGCCGACTGCTCATCCTCAAGAGTCGCGATCAGTTGAGGAAGTTCCTCCAGTTCGCGCTGCTCCTTGTAGCTCAACTTTACCTTCTTAGCGGCTGGGCTCTGTGCGGTGGATGACATACCACTCGGTTTCGCCTCGGCAGGCTTTGTTGCCTCCGCGGCTTTCGCAGGCTGGGTCGCCGGTTCGCTTACTTTAACCCTTTCCCAGTCGCTGTAACCACCGACGTATTCGCGCCACAGGCCCGCGCCTTCGGCGACGATCACCTGGGTCACGACATTGTCCAGGAAGGTACGGTCGTGGCTGACGAGAAACACGGTGCCGGTATAGTCCTCGAGCAATTCTTCGAGCAGTTCGAGGGTGTCGATATCGAGGTCGTTGGTCGGTTCGTCCAGCACCAGGCAATTGGCCGGCTTGGCGAACAGGCGCGCCAGCAGCAGGCGGTTGCGTTCGCCGCCGGAGAGCGACTTGACCGGCGAGCGCGCGCGTTCCGGCGCGAACAGGAAATCGCTCAGGTAGGTCATGACGTGCTTGCGCTGGCCGTTGATCTCGACCCAGTCGCTGCCCGGCGAGATGGTGTCGGCCAGGCTCGCCTCTTCGTTGAGCTGGGCGCGCATCTGGTCGAAGTAGGCCACGTTCAGGCGCGTGCCCAGCTTGACCGTGCCGCTGTCCGCGCTTTCCTCGCCCAGGATAATCTTGAGCAGGGTGGTCTTGCCGGCGCCGTTGGGGCCGATCAGGCCGACCTTGTCGCCGCGCAGGATGGTGCCGGTGAAATTCGTGATGATCTGCTTGTCGCCGTAACGCTTCGAGACGTTCTCGAGCTCCGCCACGATCTTGCCGGAGCGCTCGCCGGCGCCGACATCGAGCTTGACCTGTCCCTGCTGGTCGCGGCGCGCGGCGCGCTGCAGGCGCAGCGCCTCCAGGCGGCGCACGCGGCCTTCGTCGCGGGTACGGCGCGCCTGCACGCCCTTGCGGATCCACACTTCTTCCTGGGCCAGGAACTTGTCGAACTTGGCGTTCTCCACTTCCTCGTTGGCCAGCAGCTCGCGCTTGCGCTCCTGGTAGGTCGAGAAATTGCCAGGGAAGGAAAGCAGGCGGCCGCGGTCGAGTTCGACGATGCGGGTGGCCACGTTGTCGAGGAAGCTGCGGTCGTGGGTGATGAACAGGACCGAGCCGCGGAACTCGCGCAGCAGGCCTTCCAGCCACTTGATCGAGGTGAAGTCGAGGTGGTTGGTGGGTTCGTCGAGCAGCAGCACGTCCGGGCCGGACACCAGGGCCACGGCCAGCGCCACGCGCTTCTGCATGCCGCCGGACAGGGTGCCCATCTTCGCTTCGCGCGCCAGGCCCAGGCGGTCGAGGGTGGTGTCGACCTTGTGCGCCAGGTTCCAGCCGTCGAGGGCGTCGAGCTTCGATTGCAGCTCGTGCATGCGCTCCATCAGGGCTTCGTCGTTGCCCTGGCCGAACTTGCCGGTGAGCTCTTCGTACTCGGTGAGCATGGCCTGCTGCTCGCCCATGCCGGCGGCGACCGCGTCGAACACGGTGACCTCGGGATCGAACACGGGTTCCTGTTCGACGTAGGCGATGTTCAGGCCCTGCTGCATCACCAGCAGGCCGTCGTCGAGTTTCGAGCGGCTGGAAATGATCTTGAGCAGCGAGGACTTGCCGGTGCCGTTGCGGCCGATCAGGCCGACGCGCTCGCCGGCCTCCAGCGAAAAGTCGGCGTGGTCGAGCAGTGCCACGTGGCCGAAGGCCAGCTGGGCGGAAGTAAGGGAAATGACAGCCATAATGGGTTACCGTCCGCGCGGCGCGGGTTGCTGCCGCAGCGGCGAATGCTTGGAATGATTGAATGAGACCGGTATTGTACCGACTCGCGGAGCAAGGTCTCGAACAATCCGGTCATCCTCGGCTATAATTGCGCTCGGTTCACGGTACCGGCCCGTTCGCGGGGTCCGCCCGCCGGACTGCAGGCCTCGTCCTGCGGCTTTTTGCCACTGCGCTGTTTCACCGCAGCGTGAGCGTCCTCCCCGTAGCACAATGGATAGTGCACATGCCTCCTAAGCGTGGGATACTGGTTCGATTCCAGTCGGGGGGACCAA
>CAMPHU010000223.1 GCA_946886065.1 uncultured Massilia sp.
TTCTCGGCGCGGAAGCCTTCCTGGCGCACGCCGGCGATCGACAGCACCTTGGCGACGCGGCCGCGCGCGAACGGCAGGCGCGCCAGCGGGGTCAGGGTGGCGGCGCGGGTGAACAGGCCGATGAAGCAATGCTCGCCGAGGATCTTGCCCTGGGCGTCGGTGTCGCGCACGCCGATGAAGTCCAGCGGCTGGTCGCGGTGCAGCGTACCCTCGACGTCGGCCTTGACGATCGACAGGGTGTCGGCGCGGCGCGACAGGGTTTCGAAGTCGCCCGGGATGTTGGCCAGGCAGCTGCCGTAGACCGGGTGCGCGGTGTCCTTCAGGACGCCGATGCGGCTCGGGATGTCGCGCTCGAGTTCGCGCGCGTCCGGCTTGACCACGTAGTAGGCGTAGCCGAAGGGCTCGAAGCCTTCGTTCTTGGCCCATTCCAGGAAGGCGGCCACTTCCTGGCCTTCCGGGGTGCCTGCCGACGCGGCGGCGGCGGCGACGGCGGTCAGGCGGTCACCCAGCGCCAGGGCGTCGCGGTGCACGACGGCGGCGTCGTTGGCGACCATCCGGATGCGCGCGGTGAGCGCGTCCAGTTCGCCGAATTCGAGTTCGTCGCTCATCAGGATCAGCACGATCGATTCCAGCGGCGCGCCGGCTTCGCCGACCGAGACCGCGGCGCCGTTGGCGTCGCGGCGCACCGGCAGCACGGCGTTCATCACGCCGGCGGCGGTCTGGCGTTCCTTGCGCAGGGCGATCACAAACGAGTCGACCAGATAAGGCATGTCGTCATTCAGGATCAGCAGGGCGGTCGCCTTGCCGCCACGGCCGTCGGAGTAGGCCATCGTGGCGATCTGGCAGCCGGGGCCGGTGCGCTGGGCCAGCTGCGAGAATCCTTCCCACAGCACGGGCGCCAGGCTCGCGGGCGCGGTGCCGGCCAGGTCTTCGTCATCCAGCGATCCGAGCCACGCGCCGATCAGTGCGCCCACCTGTCCGGTGGAGGCGGCGGCGTGGTTTGCGTTGACCAGCGAGAGCGTCTGGTTACGCAGGTCTTTCGACATGTCATTCATCTTACTTCTCCAAAGTTTGTGTGCCTGGCGCGCTCCGGCTTGTGGCTTCGCGCCGCCCTGCTGTATGGGACGGGGGTGTCCCGTCCGAATTCCTGTGGCGGTCCGTCTTTCCGCGAACGCGCCAAGCCGTTATTAGAACATGCCCTGCGGCCCCGGTCACCCGTCCCGCATGGC
The DNA here is from genome assembly GCA_946886065.1 of uncultured Massilia sp. The sequence goes on from CAMPHU010000223.1 coordinate 1,230, forward strand.
GCCGTTGTCCGTCTTTACAGGTCGTACAGCCCCGGCAAGCCGAGGATGCGGGTCAGTTCTTCCAGCGCCGCGGCGCATTCGATCGCCAGCTGCGGATCGGCCAGGTCCTTCGGCTCGATGCGGTCGCGGTAATGCTTCTCGACCCAGGCCGCCAGCTGGGCGTACAGGGTCTCGGTCATGATCACGCCCTGGTGCATGGCCGCCGCTTCCTCGTCGGTCAGCGCCACGCGCAGGCGCAGGCAGGCGGGGCCGCCGCCGTTGCGCATGCTCTGGCGCAGGTCGAATTCGACCAGCTCGTCGATCGGGCCGCCGCGGCCCACGATGCCGCCCAGGTAGGACGACACGGCCGCGTTCTCGCGGCATTCGTGCGGCACCACCAGGGCCATCTTGCCGTCGGCGCGGGTCAGCAGCTGGCTGTTGAACAGGTAACTGGCCACGGCGTCGGCCACCGGCACCTGGCTCGAGGCCACGCGCACCGGGACCAGGTCGCTGCCGACGCCGGCCAGGGCGCGGCGCAGCGCGTCCAGGGTGCCCGCTTCGTCGGCAAAGGCCTGCTCGTGGTAGAACAGCACGTTGCCGTTGCCAACCGCGATCACGTCGTTGTGGAACACGCCCTGGTCGATCACGTCCGGGTTCTGCGAAGCGAACACGGTGCGCGCCGGGTCCAGGCCGTGCAGGCGCGCCACGGCCTGCGAGGCTTCCAGGGTCTGGCGCGCCGGGTATTTCTTGGGTGCCGGGGCCGACGGGTCGAACTCGACGCGGCCGTAGACGAAGAACTCGACGCCGGCGGCGCCATGGCTGCTGGCGAAGCGCGTGTGGTTGGCCGCGCCCTCGTCGCCGAAGGCCGGCACCGGCGGCAGCGGATCGTGCACCATGAAGCGGCTGCTGTCATTGAAGATCGCGCGCAGGGTGCGGGTCGCCTGCACGTGCTCTTCCGAGCGGTGCAGCTTGTTGTTCAGGTTGGCGGCGGTGAAGTGCACGCGGCCGTCCTGCGAGTCGGCCGAAGGGCTGACGGTGGCGGCGTTGGCGGTCCACATCGGCGCGGCCGAGTAGGCGCAGGCCAGGATCACCGGCGCTTCGCGGTAGGCGCGCGCCAGCACGTCGGCGTCGGTACCCGAGAAGCCCAGGCGGCGCAGCAGGCGGAAGTTCGGACGGCCCTGCGGCGGCATTACCGCCTGCGCATAGCCGCGCGCGGCCAGCTCGCGCATCTTCGCCAGGCCCTGCAGGGCGGCCTGGCGCGGGTTGGAGGCGCTGCGGACGTTGTTGAACGACGCGACGTTGCCGAACGACAGGCCGGCGTAGTTGTGCGACGGGCCGACCAGGCCGTCGAAGTTGAATTCACGAGCGGTACGCATGGTCTTAGAACACCAGTCCCGGCGACAGTTTCGCCGGCATTTCGAGTTCGGCCGTCTCGATCGAGGCGACCGGGTAGGCGCAATAGTCCGCCGCATAGTAGGCGCTCGGGCGGTGGTTGCCCGACTTGCCCACGCCGCCGAACGGCGCCGAGCTGGCCGCGCCGGTGGTCGGGCGGTTCCAGTTGACGATGCCGGCGCGGGCGCGCACGGCGAAGCGCTTCCACAGTTCTTCGGAAGGCGACAGCAGCGCGGCGGCCAGGCCGAATTCGGTGGCGTTGGCCACGCGCAGGGCTTCGTCGAAGTCCTTCACGCGGATCACCTGCAGCAGCGGGCCGAACCACTCTTCATCCAGGATGCCGTTGGCATCGGTCGTATCGACGATGCCGGCGGTGACGAAGCCCGCGTTCGGGTCGAGCTGCTTCATCTGCAGCAGCACCTTGCCGCCCTTGGCCGCCATCTCGGCCTGGGCCTGCACCAGGCGCGCAGCCACGGCGGCGGAGACGACCGGACCCATGAAGGGCTGCGGATCGGCGTTCGAGGGGCCGGGCTGCAGCTTGGCGGCCACCTCGACCAGCCGGTCGAGGAAGGCCTGGCCTTGCGCGTTGTCCTGGATGATGAGGCGGCGCGCGCAGGTGCAGCGCTGGCCGGCCGAGATGAAGGCCGACATCACGGCGTGATGGACGGCCGCGTCGATATCTTTGATATCCCACACCACCAGCGGGTTGTTGCCGCCCATTTCCAGCGCCAGCATCTTGCCGGGCTGGCCGCCGAACTGCTTGTGCAGCGCGGCGCCGGTCTGGCTGCTGCCGGTGAACAGGATGCCGTCGATCTGCGCGTTCTGGCCCAGGGCCACGCCGGTGTCGCGGCCGCCGTTGACCAGGTTCAGCACGCCTGCCGGCAGGCCCGCCTGCTCCCACAGCTGCACGGTCTTGACCGCGGTGCGCGGCGCGTATTCGCTCGGCTTGAACACCACGGTGTTACCGGCGATCAGGGCCGGCACGATGTGGCCGTTCGGCAGGTGGCCGGGGAAGTTGTAGGGGCCGTAGACTGCGAACACGCCGTGCGGGCGGTGGCGCAGCACCGCGTTGCCGTCGGCGACCTTGGCGGCGGTCTCGCCGGTGCGCGCGCCGTAGGACTGGACCGAGATGTCGATCTTGTTGGCCATGGTGGCGACTTCGGTACGCGCTTCCCACAGGGGCTTGCCCACCTCCTCGGCGATGATCGCGGCCAGTTCCTCGCTATGCTCCTTGAGCAGGTCGCGGAAGCGGGTGCAGACGGCGATGCGTTCTTCCAGCGGGGTCAGCGCCCAGGCTTCGAAGCTGTCGCGTGCAGCCTGTGCGGCGCGCGCCACGTCCTCCGCGGTCGATTGATTCGAGGTCCAGGTCTGGCGGCCGGTCGAAGGATCGATGGTTGCCAGCTCGGCGCCGCTGCCGGCGAGCCATTCGCCGTTGATGTAGTTCGAGACGTTAGCCATTGGCGTTCTTCCTTGGAGTGAGGGTCAGGGTACGCACCGTGTCGCCGGCGCGCAGGTGCAGCTGCGCCATCTCCTGGGCGCTCAGCAGCACGCGGCCCGAGCCGGGGACGGCGCGGGTCAGGATCATGCGGAAATTGTCGAGCTGGGTGTTCGACACCAGCATGTGTTCGGTATCGCCTTCCGGCGTGCCTTCGTCGGCCACCGCCAGCACGCTCTCGCGCACGGCGCGCAGGTCGGACACGCGGCCCTGCAGCACCGGGCCGGCGTCGAAGATGTCGACATAGCCTTCGTAGTGCATGCCTTCCTGCTCCAGCAGGCGGCGTGCCGGCTGGGTCGAGGTGTGCACCATGCCGATCACCTCGCGCGCCGAATCCGGCAGGTAGTCGACGTACAGCGGCTGGCGCGGCATCAGCTCGGCGATGAAGGACTTCTTGCCGAGCGCGGTCAGGCCGTCGACGTGGTCGAAGTCCATCTTGAAGAAGTGGCGGCCCAGGCCTTCGTAGAAGGGCGAATCGCCCTTCTCGTCCTGGTAGCCGCGCATCTCGGCGATGATCTTTTCGGTGAACAGGTGCTGGAACTGGGCGATGAACAGGAAGCGGCTCTTGGACAGCCACTTGCCGTTGAAGCCCGCGCGGTACTGCGGCAGCAGGAACAGCGAGCACAGTTCGCTCGAACCGGTCAGGTCGTTCGACAGGTACAGGGTCTCCATCCGGGTGAACACGTTCAGCTCGCGGCTGCAGTGCACCAGGGTGCCGATGCGGTAGTTGTAGAAGGGTTCGGTCAGGCCGACCGCGCCCTTGATCGCGCACACGCCCGCGATGCTGTTGTCCTCGGTGTGCTCGAGCACGAACATGTAGTCGCGCTCTTCGGGCGGGATGGTTTCGGCGAACGAGGCCTCGGCGGTGCGCAGGCGCTTGCCCAGCATCTCGGGATCGGGCTTCAGCGTGGTCATGCCGCTGCCGGCCAGGCGCGCCATCACGATCAGGGCGTCCAGGTCCGACATCTTGGCAGAACGGATTACGAGCATGGGTGGGTCTCCTAGATGCGCACGCAGATGACGTTGTCGCCCTGCGTCACGCCGAGCGCCTGCTGGGCTTCGCGCGGCAGGCACACGACCTGGCTGGTCTCGGCCGGCGGGCAGGCCACCGTGACGGCGCGGAAGTGCTGTTCGGTGCTGGCCACGGCGTAGTTCACCAGCGATTCCGGCGACTGGGCCGGGCCGGCGGTTTCCACCCGCCGCACCTGCGAGCCGCTGAAGGAGCGCAGCGAGCCCTTGTGCGCCTGCAGGATCGGGCCGCCGTCGAAGATGTCGATGTATTCGTCGGCCTCGAAGCCTTCCTGCGTCAGCAGGTTGAAGGCCAGCTGGCCGCTCGGGTGGATCTGGCCCATCGCGGCCTGGGCGTCGCCCGGCAGCAGCGGCACGTAGACCGGATAGTGCGGCATCAGCTCGACGATCAGGGTGCGGTTGCGCGCGCCGCCGATGACGCGCTCGGCGTCCAGGAAGTCCATCTTGAAGAACTTGCGGCCCAGCGCGTTCCAGAAGGCCGACTGGCCGTCCGGATCAAGACGGCCGGCCAGCGGCACGAAGAAACGGTCGCCGAAACGGTGCGGCGCCAGCACCGCGTACAGCAGGCGGGCGCGCGACAGCAGGGCCGCCTCGATGCCGGCGCTGTCGCGGTTGCGCAGGTAGAAGCCGGACAGCTGGGAATAGGCGGTCAGCTCCGAGCACAGGGTCAGCGCATGCACGCTGTGGCTGATGTTCAGGTCGCGCGAGACTTGCTGGATGACGTCGTTGCGGAACGCGAAATAGGTGCCGTTCGAGCCCGCCGACGCATGGATGGCGGCGGTGCCGACCACCTCGCGCGTGCGCAGGTCTTCGAGCACGAAGAGATAGGACTCCTCGCTCGGAATGTCGACGTGGGCGGCGAACGAAGCGATGGAACGCTCGACGACGGCATGGATGCCTTCGCGCGTGCGCGGCAGCGTGTGCACGCCGGGCATCGAAGCCGCGGCCATCGCCTCGAGGGCGCCGATATCCGCGACTTCTACCGGACGGACAACATACATGTGAACTCCCTAACGAGATGCAGTGGAGAGGCTGGGAACATGCACCGGCCGGCACGCCCTGGGACAGGCGGGCCGGCCGGAACCGGGCAGCGGCTTAGCCTGCGATGAAGGCGTCGGCGGCTTCGCGCATGATGCGGTCGGCCTGCTCGATCTGGGCGTCGGAGACGACCAGGGCCGGCGCCAGGCGCACCACGTCCGGGCCGGCGATCAGCAGCATCAGGCCGAGCTTCTCGGCGGTCTTGGTGTAGTCCTTGGCGCGGCCCTTGTAGCCTTCCGCCATCGGCAGCCCGATCAGGAGGCCCATGCCGCGCGCCTTGCCGAACAGCTGCGGGTAGTCTTGCGACAGCTTGTCCAGGTTGGCCATGATCTTGGCGCTGGCTTCCTTGACGCGCTCCAGGAAAGCCGGCTGGCCGATGGTCTCGACGACCTTCAGTCCGACGGTGGCCGCCAGCGGGTTGCCGCCGTAGGTGGTGCCGTGCGAGCCGACGCCGAAGTGCTGGGCGATGTCGTCGGTGGTCAGCATGGCGCCGATCGGGTAGCCGTTGCCCAGCGCCTTGGCCGAGGTCAGGATGTCCGGGGTCACGCCAACCTGCATGTAGGCGTACAGCGAACCGGTGCGGCCCACGCCCGACTGGACTTCGTCGAACACCAGCAGCGCGCCGGTCTTGTCGCAGAACTCGCGCAGGGCCTTCAGGTATTCCGGGTTGCCCGGGATGACGCCGCCCTCGCCCTGGATCGGCTCGACGATCACGGCGGCCACGTCATCGGTGATGGCGGCGCGTGCGGCTTCGATGTCGTTGTACGGGATGTGGTTGATGTCCTGCGGCAGCGGCTCGAAGCCTTCGGTGTACTTCGGCTGGCCGCCCACCGAGACGGTGAACAGGGTGCGGCCGTGGAAGGACGACAGGCAGGACACGATGCGCGACTTGTGCGGGCCGAACTTGGTGTGCGCGTACTTGCGGGCCAGCTTCAGGGCCGCTTCATTGGCTTCGGCGCCCGAGTTGCAGAAGAAGGCGCGGTCGGCGAAGGTGGCTTCGGTCAGGGCCGTGGCCAGGCGCAGGACCGGCTCGTTGGTGTAGCCGTTGCCGAGGTGCCAGAGGGTGTTGATCTGCTTGGTCAGCGCGTCGACCAGGGCCGGGTTGGCGTGGCCGAGGCTCGAGACGGCGATGCCCGAGGTGAAGTCCAGGTATTGCTTGCCTTCCTGGTCCCACACGTCCAGGCCCGCAGCGCGCACCGGCACCATCGCGGCCGGGGCGTAGGTCGGGACGAGGACTTCGTCGAAGGTCTGCCGAGTGACAGGCCGCGTGGTGACACCCGAATCAAGCTTTGCGTTCATGGCTTCTTCCTCATCCAATCTAGTAAGGGTTAGCGCGGGCAGGATCCCGCAGGTTCGAGCCATTATAGAAACGCAGTCTGACAAGTTCTTGCAGAAGTGCGACGGGGATTTTCATTTTTGGTCGGGGAGCAACA
>CAMPHU010000224.1 GCA_946886065.1 uncultured Massilia sp.
ATCCGCGGCCCGTTTGAGGTGGGCAAATCGTCCCAGTTGACGGACAGGCAAGCACTGTCCCGCTTTCGAACCGTCCTCGCCAATCGTGACGTGGCTTCGCCAGGCGGCTTCCCTGTAGGATGCAAAACGACCAATGCGGCGAACAAGGTTCTTCCGGCATTTCCGCCAAACAGGTAAGAAAAGTGCCTGTTCAGCCGGCAAAATCATTTTTGCAACAAGCTGCACATGCCCGGCATGCATTGAGGTTTTTTTAAGATTGTTTCCGGTATGATCCGCTGGACGGCCGTCCGGTTTCCTCTCCAGCACCCTGCACAAGGAATGGCGCATGACTACACAGACACGGCGGTTCGGTAGGGAAACACGCGACGATGCCGCACGCGAGGAACTTGCAAGCATGCGTCATGAACTCGAGGAGCGCATCGCCTTCCTCCTGTCCGAAGGCGCCCAGGCCGACCTGCTTAGCCTGGCGATGCGCGCGGGCGCGCTCAGTGCCGGCAAGCGCATGCGTCCCCTGCTCCTGATGCTGGTGGCGCGCGACCTCGGCTGCGCATCGCCGGCCGTCATCGACGTCGCCTGCGCCGTGGAACTGGTGCACGCGGCCTCGCTCATGCTGGACGACATGCCCTGCATGGACAACGCCCTGCTGCGGCGCGGCAAGCCGGCTATCCACGTGCAGTACGGCGAGGACGTGACCATCCTGGCTTCCATCGCCCTGCTCAGCCGCGCGTTCTCGATCCTGGCCTCGATCCAGGACCTTCCCCCGCTCACCCGCACCGGGCTGGTGAACCGGCTGGCCGAGACGGTCGGCGCGCAGGGTTTGGTGCGCGGCCAGTTCATGGACCTGCGCGGCGGCGCCCACTCGGTGGCCGAGATCGCGGCGACCAACGAACTCAAGACCGGTGTCCTGCTCGGCGTGGCGGTCGACATGGCCGCCATCCTGGCCCAGGCCGAGGACAGCGTCGGCGTCGCCCTGCGCGCCTTCGCGCTGGCGGCAGGCCAGGCCTTCCAGATCCGCGACGACTTCCAGGACGGCCCGGGCAACGACAGCACCCTGACCGGCAAGGACACCGGCAAGGACGTGGGCAAGAGCACCTTCGTCAACGCGCTCGGCGCCGACGAAGCCCGGCGCCGGCTGCACGCCCACCTGGCGGAAGCCGACCACCACCTGAGCGCCGCGCTCAAGGGCAGGCAGGGCACCCGCAGCTTCGTGCGCGCGCTGTTCGCGCAGGGCGCGCCGGATGCCTTCCAGAAGCCCGGCATCGGCGCGATGATCCATGCCGACGCCGCCGCAGCCATGGCCGGGCACGACGCACGCGTCGGCTGATCATGGCGCACTTCGCCGTCGTCGCTCCCGCGTTCTACAGCCACTTCAAGGCCATGTCGGCGCTCGCCGCCGAGCTGGTCGACCGCGGCCACCGCGTCACCTTCATCCACCGGCCCGACGCCGCGCAATGGGTGGCGGACCAGCGCATCGGCTTTCACGCCGTGGGCGCCGCTACCCACCCGCCGGGATCGGTGCAGGCGGCGCTGCGGCGCGCGGCCAATCCCGGCGGCCCGCTCGGGCTGCGCCGCGTGATCTTCGACATGGCCGACAGCACCGCCATGCTGTGCCGCGAGCTGCCGGCCGCACTGGACGCGCTGCGCATCGACGCCGTGCTCGCCGACCAGATGGAAGCGGCCGGCGGCCTGGTGGCCGAAGCGCTCCGCATCCCTTTCGTGTCGGTGGCTTGCGCGCTGCCGGTCAACCGCGAGCCAGGCGTGCCGCTGCCGGTGATGCCCTTCGAGTACGGCCTGAGCGAACGCCATCTCAAGATGGCCGAGGGCAGCACCCGCGTCTACGACTGGATGATGCAGCCGCACCGGCGCGCCATCGCCCTGCACGCGCGCCTGCTCGGCTTGGGCGAGCGCGACAACCTGCACCACTGCCTGTCGCCGCTGGCGCAGATCAGCCAGACAACCTCCGCCTTCGACTTCCCGCGCCGCGCGCTGCCCGCGCACTTCCACCACGTGGGGCCGCTGCGCTTCACCAGGCGCGCGGCCGGCCGCGATCACTTTTTGCCCGAGGTCGGCGCCGGCCGGCCCTTCGTATTCGCCTCGCTGGGCAGCATGCAGGGCGCGCGCTTCGGCCTGTTCCGCCGCATCGTGCGCGCCTGCCGCCCGCTCGACGTGCAACTGCTGGTGGCCCACTGCGGCGGCCTGGACGCCCGCCAGGAACAGGTGCTAAGGGGCGAAGGCGCAACCTGGGTCTGCGCCTTCGCGCAACAGGAAGCCGTGCTGGCGCGCGCCGACGCCGTGGTCTCGCACGCGGGCGTGAACACGGTAATGGACGCGATCGCGGCGCGCACGCCGATGCTGGCGCTGCCGATCGCCTTCGACCATCCGGGCGCGGCGGCCAGGGTGGTCCACGCGGGCATCGGCCTGCGCATGTCGCCGCGTTTCGCCCGCCCCGCCGCGATCCGGCGCCAGCTGCGCCGGCTGCTGGACGAGCCGGGCTTCCACCAGCGCCTGGAACCGCTGGCCGCGAACCTGGCCCAGGCCGGCGGCACGCCCCGTGCGGCAGACATCGTCGAGAGCGCGCTGCAATTGCGAGCGGCGCCGGACAGCGTGGCCTGCCTTGGATAAGCCCTGCGACCTGATCCTGGTGGGCGGCGGCCTGGCGAACGGGCTGATCGCCTGGCGCCTGCAAGCGCAGCGCCCCGAGCTGCGCATCCTGCTGCTCGAGCAGGGCGAACGCATCGGCGGCAACCACACCTGGTCCTTCCACGACGGCGACCTGGATGCGGCCCAGCGCCAGTGGCTCGCGCCCCTCGTGTCGGCGCGCTGGCCGCGTTACGACGTGCTGTTTCCGCTGTACGCGCGCACGCTCGACAGCGGCTACGCCAGCATCGCCTCGCAGGATTTCGCGCGCGTGATCGAGCCCGCGCTGGGCGAAGCGCTGCGCGTGAACGCACCCATCGACAGCCTGAGCCCGACCACCGTGCGCCTGGCCGACGGCTCCACCCTGCAGGCGAAGGCGGTGATCGACGGCCGCGGCATGCGCGCCAGCAGCCGCCTCAGGCTGGGCTACCAGACCTTCCTCGGCCAGGAAGTGCGCCTGGACTGGCCGCACGGCCTGAAGGCGCCGGTCATCATGGACGCCAGCGTCGCCCAGCAAGGCGGTTACCGCTTCGTCTACGTGCTGCCCTTCGGGCCGGACCGCCTGCTGATCGAGGACACCCATTACGTCGACAGCCAAGCCTGCGAGCCGGAACGCCTGCGCGCCAACATCGCCGAATATGCGCGTGAGCAGTGCTGGGAGATCGCCGAAGTCCTGCGCGAGGAGCAGGGTTCGCTGCCCATCGTGCTGGCCGGCGACTTCGAGGCCTACTGGAACGACCTGCAGGGCCAGCCCTGCGCCGGCCTGCGCGCGGGCCTGTTCCACTCCACCACCGGCTACTCGCTGCCGCATGCGGTACGGCTGGCCGAGCGCATCGCCGGCCTGCGGGAATTGGACGCCCCGCAGCTGTTCGCCGCGATCCGCGACGAGGCGCGGCAGGAGTGGCGGCGGCAGCGCTTCTTCCGCATGCTCAACCGCATGCTGTTCCTGGCCGGCAGCCCGGACAGCCGCTGGCGCGTGATGCAGCGCTTCTACCGCCTGCCGGCGCCGCTGATCGCCCATTTCTATGCCGGCCGCCTGAGCATCGGGGACAAGGCGCGCCTGTTGTCGGGCAAGCCGCCGGTGCCGGTGCTGCAAGCCCTGTCGGCCGTGTGCAAGTTCCACCCTCGCCAATTCGGGAAGCAAGAATGAACGCTATGAAAAGTGCAGTCGTCGTGGGCGCCGGCTTCGGCGGCCTGGCGCTGGCCATCCGCCTGCAGGCCCGGGGCGTGCGAACCACCCTGCTGGAAAAGCGCGACAAGCCGGGCGGGCGCGCCTATGTGTACGAAGACCAGGGATTCGTGTTCGACGCCGGGCCCACCGTCATCACCGACCCCTCCGCCATCGAGGAACTGTTCGCCGTGGCCGGCAAGCGCATGCGCGACTACGTGGAACTGCTGGAAGTGTCGCCCTTCTACCGCCTGTGCTGGGAAGACGGCAGCCATTTCGATTATGCGAACGACCAGGAAGCCCTGGACCGCCAGATCCATGCGCGCAGTCCGGCGGACGTGGCGGGCTATCACCGCTTCCTGGCCTATTCGAAGGCCGTGTTCGAGGAAGGCTATATCAAGCTGGGCGCCGTGCCCTTCCTGTCCTTCCGCGACATGATCCAGGCCGGGCCGCAGCTGGCGCGCCTGCAGGCCTGGCGCAGCGTGTACGGCATCGTGTCGCGCTTCATCCAGGACGAGCAGCTGCGCCAGGCGTTCTCCTTCCACTCGCTGCTGGTGGGCGGCAATCCCTTCGCCACCTCCTCGATCTACACCCTGATCCATGCGCTGGAGCGGCGCTGGGGCGTGTGGTTCCCGCGCGGCGGCACCGGCGCGCTGGTCAGGGGCCTGGTGCGGCTGTTCGAAGACCTGGGCGGGCGCATCGAGCTGAATGCACCGGTGGCGCGCATCGAAGCCAGCGGTGCGCGCGTGAGCGGCGTGCGCCTGGAAGACGGCCGCCTGTTCGCTGCGGACGCGGTGGCCTCGAACGCCGACGTGGTCCACACCTACGGTTCCCTGCTGGGCCAGCATCCGCGCGGCAGCGCGGAGGCGGACAGCCTGCGCAAGAAGCGCTTCAGCAACTCGCTGTTCGTGCTCTATTTCGGGCTGGACCATCGCCACGAGCAGCTCCAGCACCACACGGTCTGCTTCGGGCCGCGTTACCGGGAGCTGATCAAGGACATCTTCCAGGGCGATGCGCTGGCCGAGGATTTCTCGCTCTACCTGCACGCCCCCTGCGTGACCGACCCGTCGCTGGCGCCGCCCGGCTGCGGCAGCCACTACGTGCTGGCGCCGGTACCCCACCTGGGCAATGCGCCGATCGACTGGGAAGTGGAAGGACCGCTGTACCGCGACCGCATCTTCGACTACCTGGAGCGGCGCTACATGCCGGGCCTGCGCAGCCAGCTGGTGACCAGCCGCATCTTCACGCCGCTCGACTTCCGCGACCAGCTCAACGCGCACCTGGGCTCGGCCTTCTCGCTGGAGCCGATCCTGACCCAGAGCGCCTGGTTCCGGCCGCACAACCGCGATGCGGCGCTGCCCAACTTCTACCTGGTGGGCGCCGGCACCCATCCCGGCGCCGGGGTGCCGGGCGTGATCGGCTCGGCCAAGGCGACGGCGGGCCTGATGCTGGACGAGGCCGCGCCATGAGCGACACCCTGCTCGACCACGCGACACGGACCATCGCGGTCGGCTCGAAGAGCTTCGCGGCCGCGGCCAGATTGTTCTCGCCGGGGACGCGGCGCAGCGTGCTGATGCTGTACGCCTGGTGCCGCCACTGCGACGACGTGGTCGACGGCCAGGAACTGGGCTTTGGCGCCTCCATGCAGGCGCCGCACGATGTGCGGCGCGAGCTTGCCGAACTGGTCGCCCAGACCCGGCGCGCCTATGCGGGCGAACCGATGCGGGACCCGGCCTTCGCCGCCTTCCAGGAGGTGGCGCTGCGCCACGCCATGCCGCAGCGCTTCGCCTTCGACCACCTGGCCGGCTTTGCGATGGACGTCGACGGGACGCATTACGAGACCATCGAGGACACGCTGCGCTATTGCTACCACGTGGCCGGCGTGGTGGGCCTGATGATGGCCTCGATCATGGGCGTGAAGGATGCGGCGGTGCTGGACCGCGCCTGCGACCTGGGCCTGGCCTTCCAGCTGACCAACATCGCGCGCGACATCGTGGAAGATGCGCGGATCGGGCGCTGCTACCTGCCGGCCGAATGGCTGCGCGAGGCGGGCATTCCGCCGGCGGAGGTGGCGCTGCCGAGGCACCGCGACGCGCTGACGCGGGTGGCGGCGCGCCTGGTCGACGCCGCCGAGCCGTATTACGACTCGGCCAGCGTGGGCATCCGCGCCCTGCCCCTGCGCTCGGCCTGGGCCATCGCGACCGCGCGCAACGTGTACCGCGAGATCGGCATCGAAGTAAAGCGCCGCGGCGCGCGCGCCTGGGACGAGCGCTGCGGCACGTCGAAGGCGCGCAAGCTGTGGCTGCTGGGGAAAGGCGGCCTCGCCGCCCTTAGTTCGCGTCTTGGCGCGGCGCCGGAACGTCCGGATGCGCTGTGGCGGCGGCCGGGCGCCGGGCACGCAGCGGCGCTTGATGCTGCGCTTGCAGTTGACGCTTGAGCGTGTCGACCGGCGGGGCGTACAGGAAGCCGAAAGACACCGCGCCGTCCTTGCCCTCCACCGCGTGGTGCATGCGGTGCGCCTGGTAGAGGCGCTTGAGGTAGCCGCGCTTCGGCACGTAGCGGAAGGGCCAGCGCCGGTGCACCAGGCCGTCGTGGGCGACGAAGTACAGGAAGCCGTAGGCGGTCATGCCGGCGCCGATCCATTCGAGCGGATGGGCGCCCTCCGTGCCGAACCAGATCAGGGCGATGGCGATGCCGGCGAAAACGAGGGCGTACAGGTCGTTCTTCTCGAACCAGCCGGTGCGCGGCGCATGGTGCGAGCGGTGCCATCCCCAGCCGAAGCCATGCATGATGTACTTGTGTGCGACGATGGAAAACAGTTCCATCATCACGACGGTGAGCACGACGATGAGCGCATTCCAGAGCATGGCGTTCGATGTAGACCGGGAGGCAACGGGAGAACTCCAGCCTATCATAAGCCCTTGGGCGCACGGCTCGCCATGCACGACAAACACGGTTCAACTTTCGACAGGATCCCCATGACCCGACATCTGCCTGCCCTGCTCCTGCTCCTGCTGCCCGCCGCGTCGCTGGCCTCGGCCGCCACCATCGAAGTGCGCGTCTCGAATGCCGCCGGCGGCAAGGGCACCGCCAACGTGGCCGTCTGCGACAAGGAACGCTTCCTCAAGCAGTGCGCCTACAGCGCTTCCGTGCCGGCGCAGGCGGGAGAAACCGTCGTGCTGATCGAAGGCGTGCCGCCGGGAACCTGGGCGGTGCTGGCCTACCAGGACGAGAACGAAAACAAGGAACTGGACCGCAATGTGATCGGCATTCCGAAGGAGAACTATGGATTCAGCCGTGACGCCAAGGGCGCCTTCGGCCCTCCCTCATTCGAGGCGGCGGCCATCCAGGTAAGCGGCGACCGTGCGGCCGCCGCCATCCGGCTGCATTAACTCCTGGAGAGGAAGGGCAAGGCGTGCGCCAGCAAGGCCTCCGGCGCTTCTTCCGGGATGTAGTGGCCGCAGGGCAGCGCCTCGCCGCTCACGTCGTCGGCGATCGCGCGCCACTCCTTGATCGGGTCGAAGCAGCGCTGTACCACGCCGTCGCCGCCCCACAGCACCATCAGCGGCGTGGCGAGGCGCTGGCCGGCGTCGCGGTCGGCGCGGTCGTGCTCCAGGTCGATACTGGCCGAGGCACGGTAGTCCTCGCAGATGCCGCGCGCGGTGCCGGGCAGCGCCAGGCAGCGCTGGTATTCCGCCAGCGCGCGCGGATCGAAAG
>CAMPHU010000225.1 GCA_946886065.1 uncultured Massilia sp.
TCATCAGAGCACGCGCCGGAAGCTGCGGCGCACCAGCTCGCGGTCGCCGCAATCGAAATGCCACCATTCGGTATTGATGCCCAGGAAGCCGGCCTGCAGCATCGCGTCGCGCAGCAGGCGGCGGTTGGCCACCTGCGCCTCGGTGAGCTGGCCGGCCTGCAGGAAGCCTTCTTCCAGCGCCGGATGCGAGCGGTTGGTCATGTCGTCGAAACCGGTGCCCATGTCCAGCTCGCGCCCGTCGGCGTCGAGCAGGGTGATGTCGAGCGCCATGCCGTAGGAGTGGATCGAGCCGCGCTCCGGATTGGCCAGGTACATCTGCAGCCCGGTGCCTTCCAGCGCATCCCACAGCTGCTGCTGCACGCGCTGCGGGCGCAGGGCGTCCAGCACCAGCGGGGTCAGGTCGGGACGGCGCGCGGCCAGCCAGGCCACGACCTTCTCGAGGGCGCTGGCCGCCTCGACGTGCAGCCAGGCGCAGTCGTAGGGCGAATACAGGTCGCGTCCGACGAAGTTGTTGTCCGTGGCGTAGCGCAGATCGACCTGGATGCCGGCGATGCTGCTCAGGTGGCGGAATTCGGGGCTGCCGGCGATCTCCTCGCTGGCCACGGTTAAACTCATGTACAACCTTTTTCGAGACAGGCGCGCGCGGTCGCGCCGATACAATTGGCCAGCTCGCGCGCCCCGTGCGACAGCGGGGAATGGCTGGCGGTCAGCAGGTACAGGTTCACCGCGATGTCCGGCTCCCACGGACGGCAGATCACCTTGGCGGGCGAGGCCGACGCCGCCGTGAACGGGTCCAGCACGGCGGTGCCGGCGCCCGCTTCGACCAGCGAGCGCGCGATCTGGTAAGTTTGCACCACGGTGTTGAAGACCGGATGCACGTCCGCCGCCTCGCAGGAGGCGGTCATCAGTTCGCCGAGCGGATCGCCGTCGTTCAGGCCGATCAGCTCGCCCTTCAGGGCGGAGGGCGGCATCGGCTTGCCGCGTTCTTCCTCGCCCCAGGTGCCGACCGGCGCCATCACGGTCAGCAGGCCGTGCGCGATCGGCTCGGCCACGATGCCGGGATGGCGTGGATCCTGCAGCGACACCGCCAGGTCGGCTTCGCCCAGGCGCAGCACGTTGACGATCTCGCTGGTGTGGTGGGTGGCCAGCTCGCAGCGGGTCTGCGGGAAGTCGCGCCGCCACTGCGTCATGGCGCCGGGCAGCACGCTCATCGCGATGGTCGGCGTCGACACCAGGCGCACGGTCTCCACCGCGCGGCCCTTGAGGCTGGCGGCCAGGCGGCGGATGCCCTGCAGGTCGCGGTTGAGCTTCTCGGTCTCCGCGAACAGGCGGTGCGCCTCGGGCTTCGGATACAGCTTGCCGCGCACCCGCTCGAACAGCGGCATGCCCAGCTGCAGTTCGGCGTGCTGGAGCACCTTGGTCACCGCCGGCTGGGAGATGTGGAGAACCTGGGCGGCACCGCTGATGGTGCCGACCTGCATGATGGCGTGGAAAACTTCGATATGACGCAGGCGCATCGCTAATCCTTCAGTGAGAGCTGCCGCGCAAGGCGCGGATTTTCCGAAGGATACAGCGAAAACGTGCCGGCGGCGACCATCATGGCGTGGTCGCCGGCGCCGGGCCCGCCGGTACCGGCGGTGGGACAGGCGGCGTCGGGGCGGCGGGCGCCGGCGCCGTCTCGGGCACCACGGGCACGGGCACGGCCGGCGCCGGCGGAACCGGGATGGCCGGCGCCGTCAGCGGCGCGGGCGAGGGCGGGACCGGCGCGGTGGACGGCGTGGCCGGCACCGGCGGCGTACCCGGCAGCGGCGGCGGCATGGCCACCGGCGGCGCCGGCGGCGCCGGCATCGCGGGCAGCGGCGCATTCGGCGGCGTGGTCAGCACTTCGAGCAGGGTCGCGGTCTCGGCGTCCGGGTTGCCGGTAAAGTCAGCCGGACGGTATTTCATCTGGAAGGCGGCCAGGGTGGTGCGGGTCGCTTCGTCCAGCACGCCGGTCTGCGGCAGCGAGAAGCCGTGCATGACCAGCTTGCGCTGGAACCAGCCGACGTCCGGCAGGAAGGCGTCGAAGGCCGGGCGCACCAGCGCCACGCGGCCCGCGTCCGGCCACTTCACCAGGCCTTCCTGGGCCAGGCGCTGCCACGGGAACAGCGGGCCCGGATCCTGCTTGCGCAACGGAGCGATGTCGCTGTGGCCGAGGACGTTTTCCGGCGCCACGCGGTGGCGCTGCACGATGTCCTTCACCAGGCCCACCAGGGCGTCGACCTGGGTCTGCGGGAAAGGCGCGAACACGCGGCCGTTCGGGGTGTCCTTCCAGCCCGCGTTGACGATCTCGATGCCGATCGAGCTGTTGTTCAGCTGGGTATAGTTCTTCCAGCTCGAGTTGCCGGCATGGTAGGCCGAGCGGGTCTCGTCCACCAGGCGGTAGATGACCGGCTCGGGATCGTCGGTGAGCAGGTAGTGAGCGCTTACCTGCTGCTCCGTCAGGATCTTGATCGAGGCCGGCTTGTCGGCCACGGTGTAGTGCAGCACCAGGAAGCGCACGCGGCTGGCCTGGCCGACGGAATTGTAGGTGGTGTCGTAGCGCGGGCCGGTGGCGCAGCCGGCCAGCAGGGCAAGGGCGAGTACGGAGATCAGGGTTTTCATGGGTGTTCCTGTGTGGTCTAGTCGATGCCGGGCAGCGGCCCGGCCGCCAGGCGCGCGGCGGCGTGGTGGGCGCGCAGGCCGGTCTGGCTGAGCGGGGTGTCGGGCGGCAGCGCGGCGCGCATGGTTTGCACGA
This sequence comes from uncultured Massilia sp., assembly GCA_946886065.1. Next base: position 2,777 of record CAMPHU010000225.1, read on the forward strand.
TTACCGGATGCAGCTCGGCGGCGCGGCCGGTCAGGGCCACCGGGCGCGGGCCGAAGCGGCGGATCATGGCCAGCGCCAGGCGCGCCAGTTCCTTGCCCGCTTCGCGCAGGATGCTTGCCGCGGCGGGGTCGCGCTCGGCGCTGGCGGCCACGGCCAGGGCCAGCTTGCCGACCTCGCCCCGCTCGCTGTGGTAGATGAACTGGCGCGAATACGACCAGTCGCTGCCGCCGATGTGCTGGAACGCGGCCTGGGCCATGGGCGAAGATTGCCAGCTGCCCGGCTGCTCGTCCTCGTTGCGCCAGATGTGGCGCAGCGCCTCGCGCGCGATCCAGAAACCGCCGCCGCCGTCGTCCAGCACCACGCCGCGTCCGCCGGCGCGATGCAGCTCGCCATTGGCGTCGATGAAGGCGCCGATCGAGCCGGTGCCGGCGTAGACCAGGTAGCCTTCGCCGGGGCTGAAGCTGGCCAGGTAGGCGATCTCGATGTCGTTGCAAAGGGTGACCGCGCTGGATTCGATGCCGAGGAAGCCGGCCAGCCAGCGCGCCAGCTGTTCGCCCTCGCCGCCGAAGCCGGTCATGCCGGCGCGGACCGCTGACGGGCGGCCGTGCTCCAGCACGGCCTGGGCCATGCCGGCGAAGGTGGCGCGCACCGTGCCGCGGCCTTCGCTGCTGGCCATCTGCAGGGCGGACAGGCCGTCGACCGTGCCTTCGGCCACGATGTGGCCGCCGGGTGCGGCCAGTGCCCAGCGGGTCTGGGTGCCGCCGGCGTCGATGCCCAGGCCCATGCCTTCAAGGGCGTGTTGTGCGTGTGTTTGCATGACCGTCAAGTTTACGCTCCCAGCGCGCCGGAGCGCGAATGAATGCTGGCGCTTGCCGCATGAGCCAGGGTTATAAGCGCGAGGTAAAGCCCATTCATTTACGATTTGTTCCAGACCTGCACCCGCGCGCCCTCGACGCCGAGGCGGTCGACGGCGCTGACGAATACCGCGTCGGCCGCGCCCAGCGTGCCGTCGTCGGGAATGGTCCAGTCCACGCGCGAGGCCGGGGCCACGGCGAAGCGCCATTCCTTGCCGTGGCGCGCCCAGATCGCATACAGGGCGTTGGCCTTGCCGGCCTTCAGTTTAAGCTGGAGCGCGTTCTTGCGGCGCTCGGCCGCGACCAGCGGCGTGCCGGGAGCTTCGCCGGCCAGCCAGGGCGTGGCCGGCACCAGGGCCGGGCCGGTGTAGCGGGTGGCGCGCAGCTGGTCGCTGATGCCCTTGCGGTTCTGCATCAGGGCCGCCATGCTGAAGTGGACGTGGCCGCTGGCCGCCGGGCGGGCGCGCGTGACGCTGATCTGCTGCAGCACTTCTTCCGGCTGGTAGTCCCTGGTCGGCGCGCCGATGCGGCTGGTGAACAGGCCCGGCCACATGTGGCGGCCCTTCGTGTTCTGCGAGATCCAGTAGTCGAGCAGCACGTCGTAGGCCTGGCCCGTTTGCGAGATCGGCCAGTACAGCTGGGGCGTGAAGTAGTCGAGCCAGCCGTTCTGCAGCCACAGCTCGGCGTCCGCGTACAGCTTGTCGTACTGCGAGAAGCCGGTGATGCCTGGCGGGCGGCGGTCCGGGCGGCCCAGGCCGAAGGGGCTGATGCCGAAGCGCACCCAGCTCTTCTCGCGGCGGATGCCGTTATAGATGTTCTCGATCAGGCGGTTGACGTTGTCGCGGCGCCAGGAGGCGCGATCGAGCTTGCCGCCGCTTGCCACGTAGCGGTCCCAGGCCGGCTGGTCCGGGAAGTCGAGTTCGGCCTTGCCGGTCTTGCCGTCCAGCGCCGCCGCATTGCCCGCGATGTCAGCGGGCGTGGCTTCGATCGGATACGGATAGAAGTAGTCGTCGATGTGCACGCCGTCGATGTCGTAGCGGCGCACCACGTCCAGGATCACGTCCAGGGTCTGCTTCGAGGCCGCTTCCTCGGCCGGGTCCATCCACATGAACTTGCCGTAGCGCTTGACCGCCGCCGGGTTGGCGTTGGTGATATGGTTGGGCGCTGCGGGCGAGCGGGCGCCGTCGTGGCGCGCGCGGTAGGGATTGAACCAGGCGTGCAGCTCGATGCCGCGCGCATGCGCCTCCGTGACCCAGAACTTGAGCGGGTCGTACCAGGGCTGCGGGGCCTTGCCCTGGGCGCCGGTCAGGTATTCCGACCACGGCTCGATCTTGGACGCGTAGATGGAATCGGCCGAGGGGCGTACCTGCAGCACGATGGCGTTCAGGTTGAGCGCCTTGGCGCGGTCGAGGATGGCGATGGCCTCGGCCTGCTGCTGGGCGGCCGTCAGGTTCTGTTTGGTCGGCCAGTCGATGTTGGCGACGGTCGAGACCCAGGCGGCGCGGAATTCGCGCGGGGCCGGCGGCGGCTGCTCGCCGCCCGTCACCACGGGCGCATCGGCGGGCGCGGGGGCGCCGGGTTGCGCGCTGCTCGCCGCAGGCTGGGTGGTACAGGCGCTCATCAAGCCGCCGAGGGCCAGGGCGCCGGCGACGCCGGCAAGCGCGAAGGCGCGTTTTTTCAGGTCAGGCTGCACATCGGCTCCTTATTCTTTTCATTCTAGACTTTGACGAACCAGCGCTTGCACCACATGAAATACGCGACGGCGAACATGCAGGCATTGAAAGCGATGGCATATAACAGGGAGGTGTTCACCGGCGCCAGCGGCAGCGCCTTGATGGGCGCGTACAGGCTGCGGCCGAGCGAGAGCTGGCTGCCATCTGGCTGGTCCAGCTTGATAAAGCCCAGCATCTTGGCCACGAAACCGGAGAAGGCGAAGATGAACAGCGCGTTCATCCCGTAGATCAGGAAAGGCTTGCCGACGGCCGCCGCGCGCTCGCGCAGGGCCGCGTGCGGGTTCGCGTCCAGCAGCCAGTAGGCGGCGCCGAAGGCGAGCAGCGCCCAGCCGGTCATCAGGAAGCAGTAGGACGGGGTCCACAGGCTCTTATTGATCGGCATGAGGACGGCGTCGAGGGTCGAGCCCACTGCCAGGCAGGCCAGGCCCGCCAGGAGCAGCCACACCACCTGCTCGATGCGCGGCAGCGCCGACAGCAGCAGGCGCCCGGCCAGCACGCCGAACAGCTGGCTGCACAGGGCCGGCAAGGTCGACAGCAGGCCTTCCGGGTCCCAGGTCCTGGCCTGTACCCACAGGTGGCCGTCCAGCAGCATGCGGTCGATCCAGGCGCCGGCATCCTGTCCCGGCTCGAGCACGCCCGCGCCGATGCCGGGCACCGGGACCAGCAGCTGCAGCACGCTGTAGATCGAGAGCAGCAGCGCGATCGCCGCCGCTTGCCCGCGCCAGCCCAGGTAGACCACCAGCGGCGCCGCCAGCAGGGTGCACAGGGCGATGCGCTGCAGGACGCCAGGGATGCGCACGCTGCCAAAGTCGAAGCGCGGGATCAGGTTCAGCAGGAAGCCGATCAGGAAGATGATGGCGGCGCGCACGGCCAGCTTGCGCAGCAGCTGCAGCTTGTCGGCGCCGCCCGCCGCCAGGCGGCCCAGCGACAGCGCCATGGCGACGCCGCCGATGAACAGGAAGAAGGGGAAGATGGTGTCGGTGAAGGTCCAGCCGTGCCACTTGGCGTGGGCCAGCTGGGGATACAGGCTGCCCCAGTCGCCCGGATTATTCACCAGCACCATCGCGGCAATGGTGAAGCCGCGGAAGGCGTCGAGCGAGGTCAGGCGCACCGGGGCACTGGCCATTACTTCTTGCCGAACTCGGGATCGATCTTCACCAGCGCCGCCATGATGAAGGCCGGGATCGTGGCCAGGCAGGTCCAGATGAAGAAGTTCTTGTACCCCAGGTATTCCTGCAGGTCGCCGCTCCACATGCCCGGCACCATCATGCCCAGCGCCATCAGGCCCGTGCAGATCGCGTAGTGCGCGGTCTTGTGCGGGCCGTCGGCCACCATGATCATGTACATCATCATGGCGGTGAAGCCGAAGCCGTAGCCGAACTGCTCGATCGCCAGGAACACCGAGACGGTGGCCAGGTCGGTCGGCTGGGTCTGCGACAGGTAGACGAACACCAGGTCCGGCAGGTGCACGGCGAACACCATCAGCCACAGGCAGCGCTTCAGGCCCAGGCGCGAGATCAGCCAGCCGCCGGCCAGGCCGCCCATGGTCAGGGCGATGATGCCGACCGTGCCGTAGGCGATGCCGTACTGCGCGGTGGTCAGCCCCAGGCCGCCCTTCTCGACCGGGTCCTTGAGGAAGGGAGCGACCAGCTTGAGCAGCTGCGCTTCGCCCAGGCGGAAGGTCAGGATGAAGCCGAGGATCAGCCAGATGTCGCGCTTGCCGAAGAAGGCGCCGAAGGTGCCGAAGAAGTCGCGCAGCGGATTGCTGGTCGAGGGCACGGCATGGTCGCTGTCGGGCCTGGGCAGGACGAACTGGTGCCAGGCGAAGGCGGCGAAGAACAGCCCGGCCATCACGAAGAACACCACCGACCAGGCCTGGTGCACGTCGCCCAGGGTCACGGCCAGCGTCCCGGCCAGCACCACCAGCGGGCCCTGGCAGGCCAGGGTGGCGAGGCGGTAGAAGGTGGAGCGCACGCCCACGAAGGCGGCCTGCTGCTGCTGGCGCAAGCCCAGCATGTAGAAGCCGTCGGCCGAGATGTCATGGGTGGCGGAGCTGAAGGCCATCACCCACATCACGGCCAGGCTG
>CAMPHU010000226.1 GCA_946886065.1 uncultured Massilia sp.
CGACTCCATCATCTGGGTCGCGGTGATGGCCAGCTTGTTGGAGGCGCGCGCCATCTGGATCATGCGCTTCTGCAGCGCCGGCACGGCGGCGTTGCCGACTTCGACCGCCAGGTCGCCGCGGGCGACCATGATGCCGTCGGAGGCGTCCAGGATTTCCTGCAGCACCGGAATGGCTTCGGCGCGCTCGATCTTGGCGATCATCATCGGCTTGTGGCCGTAGGGTTCGCCGGCGATGTTGGCCAGCTGGCGCGCCATTTCCATGTCGGTGGCGTTCTTCGGGAAGGAGATCGCCAGGTAGTCGGCCTGGAAGCTCATCGCGGTCTTGATGTCTTCCATGTCCTTGGCGGTCAGGGCCGGCGCGGTCAGGCCGCCGCCCTGGCGGTTGATGCCCTTGTTGTTCGACAGCTCGCCGCCCACCTTGACGGTGGTGCAGATCTCGTGGCCGTTGACCTTGTCGACGACCAGCACGATCAGGCCGTCGTTCAGCAGCAGCTTGTCGCCCGGCTTGACGTCGCGCGGCAGGGCCTTGTAGTCGAGGCCCACGCGTTCCTGGTTGCCCAGCTCGCCGTTCTCGCCCCATTTCGCGTCCAGGATGAACTTGTCGCCATTGTTCAGGAGGATCTTGCCTTCTTCGAACTTGCCGACCCGGATCTTCGGCCCCTGCATGTCGGCCATGATCGCCACTTCGGTGCCGCATTCGGCGGCGGCGCGGCGCACCAGCGCGGCGCGGTCGATATGGTCCTGGGCCCGCCCATGCGAGAAGTTCAGGCGCACGACGTCGACGCCGGCGCGGATCATTTTCACGAGGATGTCGAAGTCGGTCGACGCCGGGCCGATGGTGGCTACGATCTTGGTGGCGTTGTACAGGGGGCGCGCAGCTTGCATGGGTTGGAATCCTTGATTCTGAAAAGAGAAGCGCAGCTTTCTAAGCTGCGCTGGCACTTACTTGGCGTTACGCTGGAGCAGGATCTCGACTGCCGGCAGGGTCTTCCCTTCGAGGAACTCGAGGAAGGCGCCGCCGCCGGTGGAGATGTAGCCGATCTGGTCGCCGATGTCGTACTTGGCGATCGCGGCCAGGGTGTCGCCGCCGCCGGCGATCGAGAAGCCTTCCGACCTGGCGATCGCCATGGCCAGGGTCTTGGTGCCTTCGGCGAACTGGTCGAACTCGAACACGCCCACCGGGCCGTTCCAGACGATGGTGCCGGCCTTGGCCACCTGTTCCGCCAGCATGGCGGCGGTCTTCGGGCCGATGTCCAGGATCATGTCGTCGTCCGCCACCTCAAGCACGTCCTTGATCGTGGCGGCGGCGGTCGGGCTGAATTCCTTGGCGCACACGACGTCGACCGGGATCGGCACCTGGGCGCCGCGCTTGGCCATCATCTCGATGATCTGCTTCGCTTCGCCGACCAGGTCGTTCTCGACCAGCGACTTGCCGATGTTCAGGCCGACGGCCTTCATGAAGGTGTTGGCGATGCCGCCGCCGACGATCAGGTTATCGACCTTGTCCGCCAGGCTTTGCAGGATCGACAGCTTGCTCGACACTTTCGAACCGGCCACGATGGCCAGCAGCGGACGGGCCGGCTGGCCCAGGGCCTTGCCCAGGGCGTCCAGTTCCGCGGCCAGCAGCGGGCCGGCCGCCACGACCGGTGCAAATTTGGCGATGCCGTGGGTGGTGGCTTCGGCGCGGTGCGCGGTGCCGAAGGCGTCGTTGACGTAGACGTCGCACAGCCTGGCCATCTTCTGGGCCAGTTCGTCGCTGTTCTTCTTCTCGCCCTTGTTGACGCGGCAGTTTTCCAGCAGGACCACCTGGCCCGGCGCGACATCGACGCCGTCGACCCAGTCCTGCTTCAGCCCGACCGGCTGGCCCAGCAGCTCGGACAGGCGCGCGGCGACCGGCGCCAGGCTGTCTTCCGGCTTGAACTCGCCCTCGGTCGGACGGCCCAGGTGCGAGGTCACCATCACTGCCGCGCCGGCCTTCAGGGCGGCCTGGATCGCCGGCACCGAGGCGCGGATGCGCGTGTCTTCGGTGATATTGCCGGCATCATCTTGCGGCACGTTCAGGTCAGCACGGATGAAAACACGCTTGTTTTTCAGCGCGTCGCGGTCGATCAGGTCTTGCAGACGGGTGAAGCGGAGAACGGCGTCCATTGGTCAGCGGTGAGATAGTGAAAAAACGTCATTGTACATTAGGCAGGCGGGCCAAAAACGTGTAACACGCGCAACAGTGTAAAGACCACCATGCCGAAAACAATCGTCAGGAGCATATTCCGACGCCAGAGGTAAAAACCGAGCGCCGCCAGGCCGGCGAGCAGCTTCAGGTTCGACCAATCCAGCTGGGTCTGACCTTGGGCGTCGATGAGGATATCCGGCGCGATGATCGCCGCCAGCGCGCAGGCCGGGGCATAGCGCAGCATCTCCTGTACCCGTGGCGGAATGGTGATGCGGTGCCCGATCAGCCAGAACGAGCTGCGGGTGGCGGCGGTGGCGACGCACAGCACGCCGATGACGGTCCAGATTTCCCAGTCAGCCATGATGCGCCTTTCGCTTGGTGAAGGTCTCTTCGATGAACATCGCGACCACCATGCCGACCACGACCGCCAACAGCAGGCCCAGCTTGTAGGGCAGCCCGTAGGCCAGCACGGCCACGGCGCCGGCCACGATGACGCCGCACAGGGCGGCATGGTTGATGGTGAGCGGCACCATGATGCACAGGATGGCCAGGGTGCCGGCAAAGCCCAGCCCCCATTCGGTGGGCACGGCGCTGCCCAGGAAGATGCCGATCAGGGAACCGATCTGCCAGGCGAACCAGTTCGGGATCACCAGGGCCTTCAGGTAGGACAGCTTGCCGGGCGCCGGCTCGGCGGTCGGATAGCGCTGCAGGAACATGGCCACGGTCAGGTCGCCGGACACGTAGCCGAGCAGGAAACGCTGCTTCCAGGGCAGGTGCGCGAAGTGCGGCCCCAGCAGCGCGGAAAAGATCACGAAGCGCAGGTTGACCACCAGGGCGGTGGCGAAGATGACCCAGATCGGCGCCTGGGCGGCGATGAGGGGCAGTGACGCGAGCTGGGCGGAACCGGCGAACACCAGCAGGGTCATCCCCACGGCCTGGGCCACGCCCAGGCCGCTCTTGACCATGGCGATGCCCACCACCAGGCCCCAGGCGGCGATGCCGAACAGGGTCGGCAGGCCGGTCTTGAAACCTTCGTTCCAGGCCTCGCGGTCCTGGCTGCTGCTCGAAGAAGGCAGGCCGGACTGGTCGCCGTCCTTCATGTGGTAATCCTGCAACGCCCGGATCGGGCTGCGGCGCCGGCGGCGGACTGGAAACGCTTGGGTGGGAAACGCATCTGGAGGGTGGAGCCGGGCGTGGCGCGGCAGCGCAAGGGCTCGAATGTGATCAGCCCGTTATTTTAGCGGCCATTCCGGCAACGAGTGCGAATCCGTTAAAATCCTGTCTTTGCCAAATATTCCTAGCGGAGAGAAACAGATGAACCAAAAGACGATGCCAGTGGTGGAGCTCGAGGCCAAAGACCTGCCGGCATATTGCCCGAATCCGGCAATGCCGCTGTGGTCCTCGCACCCGCGCGTCTTCCTCGACTTCGACCACCACGGCGAAGCCAAGTGCCCCTACTGCGGCACCCAGTACCGCCTGGCGCCGGGCACCGTGCTGAAGCACCACTGATCGCCCCCTTCGCGGCGCCCTCGCGCGCCGCCCTCACATGAACTATCGCGCCCCTTCCTGGCTGCCGGGCGGCCACCTGCAGACGATCTACCCGGCGACCTGCGTCGCCAAGCCGGAGGTCGCCTACCGGCGCGAGCGCTGGCACAGCCAGGACGGCGACTTCATCGACGTCGATTTCGTGGACGGCCAGCCCGGCAAGCCGCTGGTGGTGCTGTTCCACGGCCTGGAAGGCTCCTCGCACAGCCACTACGCCCGCAGCCTGATGGCGGCCCTGAAGGCGCGCGGCTGGTCGGGCGCCGTGCCGCATTTCCGCGGCTGCTCGGGCGAGCCGAACCTGGCGCCCCGCTTCTACCACTCGGGCGACGCCCATGAAGTCGACTGGATCGTGCGCAAGCTGCGCGCGCGCCATGCCGGCATCCTGTACGCCGCCGGCGTTTCGCTGGGCGGCAACGCCCTGCTGCGCTGGCTGGGCGAATCGGGCCACGGCGCCGAGATCGTCGACGGCGCCTGCGCCATCTCGGCCCCGCTCGACCTGGCGCGCGGCGGCGAAGCACTGTCCTCGGGCTTCAACATGGTCTACACCCGCATGTTCCTGCAGACGCTCAAGCCCAAGTGCCTGGCCAAGCTGGAGCAGTTCCCCGGCCTGTTCGACCGCGAGGCCCTGATGCGGGCGCGCGACCTGTACGCCTTCGACAACGTGGTGACGGCGCCGCTGCACGGCTACCGCGACACCGACGACTACTGGCACCGCGCCAGCGCCCGGCACGTGCTGGACGCGATCACGGTGCCGACCCTGGTGCTGAACGCGCGCAACGATCCCTTCCTGCCCGGCGCGCATTTGCCGCAGCGCGCATCGCAGGCGGTGACCCTGGAGTATCCGGAGCACGGCGGCCATGTCGGCTTCGCGGCGGGCCCCTTCCCGGGACGGATCGACTGGCTGCCGCAAAAAATCCTGCATTTCTTCGACCAGCTTGCCGCCACCCGCGCGCCGGATGCCGTGCAAGTGTGCGATGCTGGCTAACGCATTGGAGCGCCCCGTGGACGACATCGTAAAACAGGCAATGGCCAAGTGGCCGAACGTGCCGCACTGCTACGGCTGGCTGGCGCTGGATGCGCGCGGCGGCTGGCGCATGCGCGACGAAGCCGCCCAGCGCGCCAATGCGCCGGGCGACCGGCTGACCAACCCGGCCCTGGTGGGCTTCATCAACCGCAACTACCTGCACGACGAGCGCGGCAACTGGTATTTCCAGAACGGGCCGCAGCGCGTCTACGTCAACCTGGAAGCGACGCCCTTCATCGCGCGCACCGACCCGCAGCAGGGACTGGTACTGCAGACGGGGCAAGTGCTGACCCAGGTCGAACGGGTATTCCTGCTCGATTCCGGCGCGCTGCTGTTCCAGGCGGGCGAGGTGGTGGCGCAGCTGGACGACCGCGACATGGCGCAGGTGCTGGGCATGCTCGAACTGGATGGCCGGCCGGCCTCGGACGAAGCGGTGATGGCGTGGCTGGACAAGGGCGCCGGCGCGTTGGCGCTGCCGTGGAATGGCGCCCGCATCGCGCTCGAACGCCTCGGCGCGGCCGAAGCGCCGCAGCGCTTCGGCTATCAGGCAAGGCCGAGCGCCTGAGCTCAGCGCTCCTTCTCTTCTTCCTTCTCCGCCTTCTGGCGCGCCTGCAGCTCGCGCTCGCGCGCATCGATCACCGCCTGGTCGTAGAACGACACGTCCTTCGCCTTGCGCGCCAGGTTGAGCTGCTCGACCGCTGCCGGCAGCGCGCCGGCCAGCACATAGGATTCGGCCAGCGACATGTGCTGCAAGGCGATCTTGCCCTGCCTGGCATAGGCCTTGGCCAGCAGGTCGTGCAGCTTGGTCTCTTCGCGGTACTGCTGGACCTGGTCGCGCAGGTAGCGCGCCGCCTCGTCCAGCTTGCCGGCCGCCACCAGCACTTCGGCGTACTGGTGCGCGATCGCGCGCGACAGCGGGAAGCGCTGGCGCGCCTGTTCCGCCTCCTGCACCGCCTGCTGCAGGACTTCCGGCGGCTGGCCCTGGGCCATCTTGATCTCGAGCGACAGGCCGGCAAGGATCGTGGCGCCGTCGCCCACGTTCGGCGCGCTGGTGAACACGCCTTCGCGCGGCTTGACGGTGGCGCGCGCCTTGTCGAGCCAGCCCTGGGCGCCGGCCAGGTCGCCCTGGCGCAGCGCCAGGTAGGCCAGCCCGTACTGGGCGCTGGCCTGCTGCTGGCGGTGGCTTTCCTTGAGCTGGGTCTCGAAGGCCGCCTTCGCTTCGCGCCTCCCCTGCTCGCTCAGGTCCTGCAGCACGCGGGTGCGCGCCCGCACCAGGTGGAAGTCGAGGCTGTCGATGCGCTGCTTCTTGGGGATCTCGCGGATGCGCGCCTGCATGTCGGTGATGCGCTCCTGGGTCAGCGGGTGGCTGCTCAGGTTGCTCAGGCCGGCCGGCAGTTCGCCATACAGCTTGCTCGCGCTTTGCAGGCGCCGGAAGAAGGCCACGATGCCGGTGGTGTCGTAGCCGCCCTTCTCCATGATCTGGAAGCCGACCCGGTCGGCCTCGCGCTCGGCGTCGCGGCTGAAGTTCAGCTGGCGCTGGATCGCCAGGCCCTGGCCACCCATCAGCACGCCCATCGCCGCGTCCGAGCTGGCCTTGGCGGCCAGCGCCGCCAGGATCATCGCCGCCAGCGGCAGCAGCACGTCCTGCTTCTGCTGGCCCAGCATGCGCGCGATGTGGCGCTGCGACACGTGGCCGATCTCGTGCGACATGACGCCGGCCAGTTCGGATTCGGTCTGGGCGGCGATGATCAGGCCCGAGTGGGCGCCGATGAAGCCGCCGGGCAGCGCGAAGGCGTTGAGGGCGGCGTCGCGCACGGCGAAGAACTGGAAATCGGCATTGGTCTCGCCGCGCGCGCCGGGGACGACGGTGACGAGGGCGTTGCCGAAATTGTTCAGGTATTCGAAGATGACTTCGTCGTCGAGGTAATCGCGGTCGCGCCGGATGTCGCGCATGATTTCCTCGCCCAGCTTGCGCTCGAGCACGGGCGACAGGTCGCCGCGCGCGGTGTCGCCGAGCGTGGGCAGGCGGGTGCTGTCGGGTTTCTGGAGCGGTTCCGCCGGCGCCGCAATGGCGAACGCGGCCGACGTGCAGAGGGCCAGGACAGTCAATGCGGGGCGCCAGCGGCGCGCTTTGGCTGGTCGGGAGCGTAGTTTCACAATGCTATGATACCTCCATCCGCGCGCAACTTGCTGCCCTGCGAACCACTTTGTTTCCCCAAATTATCGACCTTGCAATGACTACCGAGACCCCGACCGCAGACCATCTGACCCACTTCGACGCCACCGGCCAGGCCCACATGGTCGACGTCGGCGCCAAGCAGGACACCCACCGCATCGCCGTGGCGGCCGGCACCATCCGCATGAAGCCGGAGACCCTGGCCCTGGTGATGTCGGGAACGGCCAAGAAGGGCGACGTGATCGGCATCGCGCGCATCGCCGCCATCATGGCCTCGAAACGCACCAGCGACCTGGTGCCGCTGTGCCATCCGCTGCCGATCACCAGGGTGGCGGTGGATTTCGAGATCGACGAGGCGGCCAATAGCGTGCATTGCCGGGCGCAGGTCGAGACCATCGGCAAGACCGGGGTCGAGATGGAGGCGCTCAC
>CAMPHU010000227.1 GCA_946886065.1 uncultured Massilia sp.
GCCACCGGCAAGCCCTATGGCGCCGCCTTCCCGGTGGTGACGGTGGAAGACTGGGTGGCGGCCCAGGCGCGCCTGGCGGACCGCCTCGGCATCGAGCAGTTCGCCGCCGTCATGGGCGGCTCGCTGGGCGGCATGCAGGCCCTGTCCTGGAGCATCCTGTTCCCCGAGCGCCTGCGCCACTGCATCGTGATCGCCTCCACGCCCAAGCTCTCGGCCCAGAACATCGCCTTCAACGACGTGGCGCGCCAGGCCATCCTGAGCGACCCGGACTACCGCGGCGGCGACTTCTACGAGCACAACGTGGTGCCGAAGAACGGCCTCAAGGTGGCGCGCATGGTCGGCCACATCACCTACCTGTCGAACGACGACATGGCGGAGAAATTCGGCCGCAAGCTGCGCAACGCCGCCGAAACGGACGACTACAAGTTCGACTTCGGCATCGACTTCGAGATCGAATCCTACCTGCGCTACCAGGGCGACAAGTTCTCGGAATACTTCGACGCCAATACCTACCTGCTCATCACCAAGGCGCTCGACTACTTCGACCCCGCGCGCGAGCACGGCGGCGACCTGGCCAAGGCCCTGGCCGGCACGCGCGCCCAGTTCCTGCTTGCTTCCTTCAGCACCGACTGGCGCTTCTCGCCCGAGCGCAGCCGCGAGATCGTCGAGGCGCTGGTGTCGAACCGGCGCAAGGTCACCTATGCCGAGATCGACGCGCCGCACGGCCACGACGCCTTCCTGCTGGAAGACCCGCGCTACATGAACGTGGTGCGCGCCTACTACGACCGCATCGCACAGGAATTCGCCGGGGAGGGCGCATGAACTTCAAGGAACTCAAGGCCCTGCGTCCCGACCTGGCCTTCATCGCCCACTGGGTGAAGGAAGGCGCCCACGTGCTTGACGTCGGCTGCGGCGACGGCGCCATGCTGCGCTACCTGGAGCTGGACAAGCGCTGCACCGGCTACGGCATCGAGATCGCCGACGACAAGGTCCTGGAAAGCACCAAACGCGGCATCAACGTGATCCAGCACGACATGGAGCAGGGCCTGGGCCTGTTCGGCGACAACGCCTTCGACACCGTGCTGTGCCTGTCCTCGCTGCAGATGATGCAGCACGTGGAAGCGCTGCTGCGCGACATCGTGCGCGTCGGTCATGAGGCCATCGTCTCGTTCCCGAACTTCGCCCACTGGCCGCACCGCCTGGCCCTGCTGAAGGGCCGCATGCCGGTCTCGCGCGCGCTGCCCTACCAGTGGTACGACACGCCCAACGTGCGCTGCGCCACCATCTACGACTTCCAGGAGCTGGCGGAAGAGTGCGGGCTGGAAGTGCTGGAATGCGTGGCGCTGGCCGAGGGCCAGCCGGTGACGGTGCTGCCCAACCTGCGCGGCAGCCTGGCGGTGTTTCGTTTGCGCAAGAAAACCAAGCCGGTTCCGGCCAGCTGACACAGCTCCTTACACTTTATGTGCGGTGGCGGCTTGTTCGTGCTCAGGCCGTGCGCGATGATGGGCACCGTTGAGCGTGTTGCTCGTCCCGTTTACTTTCTGAGAGGATAGAGCTGCCAAAAACAGCCTATCGAAGATGAACATGAAGAAACTCAAACAACTCGTCGTCTGCCTGTCCCTGGCGGGTGTCGTCGGCGCCGTGCCAGCTTCGGCGCAGGACGCGCGTCAGCAGACCGAAGTCCAGGACGGCATCCGCGTCAAGCCCTTGTCGCGTACCCGCGTGCTGATCCCGGAAGAGCAGCTGAACGAAGCCGCGGCCCAGCAGTACACCGCCATGATGGGCGAGGCCCAGCAGAAGGGCGTGCTGGTGCCGGACTCCCACCCCGAGGTCAAGCGCCTGCGCGCCATCGCCCAGCGCATCATCCCGCACGCGCCGCGCTGGAACCAGAGCGCCGCCCAGTGGCAGTGGCAGGTCAACCTGATCGACGCCAACCAGGTAAATGCCTTCTGCATGCCGGGCGGGCGCATCGGCTTCTACACCGGAATCCTGACTTCGCTCAAGCTGACCGACGACGAAGTGGCGGCAGTCATGGGCCACGAGATCGCGCACGCGCTGCGCGAACACGGCCGCGAGCGCATGGCCAAGTCGAGCCTGACCGGCATCGGCGCACGCGTCGGCGGCGCGCTGATCTCGGGCATCTTCGGGATCGACCCCAACATCACCGGCACGGTCGCCAACTACGCCGGCCAGATGCTGGTGCTGAAGTTCTCGCGCGACGAGGAGCGCGAAGCCGACCTGGTGGGCCTGGACATCTCGGCGCGCGCCGGCTACGACCCGCGCGCCGGCATCGCCCTGTGGCGCAAGATGGCCGCGCTGGGCAAGCGCACCCCGCTCGAGATCCTGTCGACCCACCCGGGCGGCGAGACCCGCATCGCCGACATCGAGTCGCACATGAACGTGCTGCTGCCGCTGTACGCGCGCACCAAGGGCACCAGTGCCGCCAAGCTGCCGCCTTACCGCACCAACGTGGCGCTGCGCTGAAGGAAGCCGTGTGATGGGTAGTGGAAGGAAGGGGCGCCAGGCCGAAGCCAATGCCTACGTGCCCCTGCCGGTGCGCGACGGGGTATCGCCCAGCTATCTGTGGCTGACCGAGACGCGCGCCGGCGGCATGCTGCGCTTCCTGGCCGAGCGCTATCCCGATGTGACGCCCGAATCCTGGGCGGCGCGCCTGGCCCGCGGCGAGATCGTCGACGCCAAGGGGGAGCCGCTGCGCGCCGACAGCCCGGTGCGCCAGGGCATGCGCATCTGGTATTACCGCGAGCTGGAGCATCCGGAGACCCCGGTTCCTTTCGAGGAGCAGGTGATCCACCTGGACGAGCACCTGCTGGTGGCCGACAAGCCGCACTTCCTGCCGACCATCCCGACCGGGCGCTTCCTCAAGGAGACCCTGCTGGTGCGCCTCAAGCGCCGCTACGGCCTGCCGCACCTGGTGCCGATCCACCGGCTGGACCGCGAGACGGCGGGCGTGGTGATCTTCTCGCACAACCCGGCCACGCGCGGCGCCTACCAGTCGATGTTCCAGAAGCGCGTGGTGACCAAGACCTATGAGGCGCTGGCCGGCGTGATCGAGGGCAGGGACTTCCCGATCACCTACCGCAGCCGCATGCTGGACGGCGCCGAGCAGTTCTTCGTCAGCGAGGAAGTGGAAGGCGAGCCGAATTCCGAGACCTTGATCGAACTGATCGAGCGGCGCGGCGACGTCGCTCGCTACCGCCTGCATCCGCATACGGGGCGCAAGCACCAGCTGCGCCTGCACCTGGCCGCGCTCGGCGCGCCCATTCTCAACGACGCTTTCTATCCGGTGGCGCTGCCCTGCAAGGGCGACGACTTCAGCGCGCCGCTGCAGCTGCTGGCGCGCACGATCGGCTTCCCCGACCCGCTGAGCGGGGAGGAGCGCAGCTTCGCCAGCGCGCGCACGCTCGACTGGCCGTTCCTCCAGACTTAAGCAAAGCTATCCATCGTTACTTCGCCGCTGGATTCCTGCTTCACCGGGGCCGGTTTCGCCCCGCGCTTACGCGCGGGGCCAGCGCCTTCCCCTCCACAGGCAGTCACGGTGGAACTCACCGCGATATTTCTCAGGTTGACTGCCGCATTGACATCGCGCTCGTGCGCAGTCCCGCAGCCGGGGCAAATCCAATGGCGGATGGCCAGGCCGAGCGCTTCGAGCCGGTAGCCACAGCTGGAGCACAGCTTGCTGCTCGGGTACCAGCGATCCGCCAGCACGACCTGGCCGCCGCGCCAGTCAGCCTTGTATTCCAGCTGGCGGCGCAGCTCATACCATCCCATGTCTGCAATCGCCCGCGCCAGGCGCCCGTTGGCCTGCATGCCTCTCACGTTCAAGTCCTCGATGCCGATCGTGTGGAAGCGCCGCGTAATGCTCGTGCTCAGCTGGTGCAGGCTGTCGCGGCGGATGTTGCCGATGCGGGCATGCAGGCGCGCCAGCTTCAGCTTCGCCTTGACCCTGTTGCGCGACCCTTTGACCTTGCGCGACAGGCTGCGCGAAAGACGACGCAGGCGCGGCCACAGGGTGCGCAGTGCCTTGGGGCCTGCGAACCTCTCGCCGGTCGACAGGGTCGCCAGCGCCGACACCCCGAGATCGACCCCGACCGCGTCTTGGTTTTCGGCTGACGGCAGGGACAGTTCAAGGATGTCGACGGTGACGCTGGCGTACCAGGCATCAGCTACGCGGGAAATCGAGGCCGACATGATCCGGCCGGTAAAACGCGGAGCTTCGCACATGCGGACCCAGCCCAGCTTCGGGATGCGGATCCGCTCGTCCTCGACCCGGAACTGTCGTTGCTCAAACTAAAACGGTCGTCGCGGCCCTTGCGGCGGAAGGTGGGGTAGCGGGCACGCTTGTTGAAGAAATTGTCGAAGGCGCGGCCCAGCTACATGATCGCCATCTGGGGCGCGTTCTTGGTCACTTCCTGCATCCAGGGGAACTGCTCGCCTTTGACGGCATTGAGCTGGCGCCGCAGCGCCGCCTCGGACGGTTTGGGCAGCGACGGATCGGCCTTGCAGGCTGCGTACTGTTTGCCCCACTCGGCCAGGGCCCAGTTATAGGCAAAGCGCGCTACCCCAGCCGCCCGGGCTAGGTAGCTTGCCTGGACATTGTTAGGGTCGAGCCGGATACGGTGTGCTACGAGCATGGCGCCTTACCGCCCGCCGGCGGGACTTGAAACGGTGCCCATCGAAACGTAGGTCGTCATATTCCATGAGACCGTGCAGCTTTAAGCAAGTTCCTGACAAACTGCTTAAACCCTAGGCGCCGAAGTCCAGGTAAGGCGCGCCGACGATGGTCACGCCGCCCGGCAGGTCGTGGATCGATCCCGGCAGCGGGCCGATCATGGCCGGGCCAGTGTGGCCCGCGGGCAGGGACAGCGTGTCCCCGGAGCCGCCGGCGCCGATCACCGAGCCGACGACGGCGTCGTCCGCAGACGCGCCGCCGCCCACATGGCCGGAGAAACCGGCATCGGGCGCCGCGGCCACCGTGGTGACGCTGGCCAGGCTGCTGACGCCAAGGCCGTTCCCCGCCACCACCAGCAGCGGAGCGAGGATGCCTTCGATGCTCAGGCCCAGCGCCGTCTTGGCGCCCACCAGTCCGGCCCGGTCTTCCTGCCAGAACTTCAGCGCGTGCAGGCCGATGCCCAGGTCGGACGAGGATGTCCAGGTCCACTTGCCGTCGAAGCCGGCCCGGACGACGTCCCCGAGCTGGCGGCCGTCTAGTTCGATATAGATGCGGGCGCCGGGTTCCGCTCCCGCGCCCTGGATGGCCGGTCGGCTGATGCGCGTAATGGCGTCGCCGATGATGCCGGTGTCGCTGCCCGCCGCGATGACGGGCAAGGGCAGGGCGGCCGGCGCGGTCTGGTCGACGTGGAAGCTGCCGTAGCCGGACAGGTAGAGTGCGCCGAAATCGATCCAGGCATCGCTCAGGACGTTGCCGTGCGCGTCCTTCAATCCGCCGACCAGTCCGCCGAGGTCGGCCACGCCGAGGTAGTCCTGGTCCGCATCGCCCGCCTGGACGGTATAGCGGAAGCTCAGCGCCTTCGACGCCAGGTCGGCGCCTTCCAGGACGGCGCGGCCGCCGTTGCTCATGGTGACATAGCGTTCCTGGTCGCCGACCAGGGTGACGGGCTCGTTGAAATCGATGGTGAAGCGGACCGACTCGCCCGTGCCCAGCACGCCGGCGCTGTAGCCCTGGGCGTAGATGTCCACGGCCACCGGCGCGACCTTGTCCAGGCCGACCGTGTCGAACGACAGTCCTTCGGACCTGAGGGCGTTGCCGGCCATGTCGGCGACGTCGACCAGGAACAGCGTCACGTTCGCGCCGGTCATCAGGCGATGCTGGTCGGCGGGGATCGTCAGGGTCTTGCGGTCGGGCGACAGGTTCAGCTCGCTGACCGGGATAGTGGTGGTGACCGGCCAGGCGTCGCCGATGCGGGTGTTGACCGTGATGCGCGGCGCCTCGTCGTCGAAGTACACGGCTTCGTCGAACTCGATCACCAGCGCGCCGGTGACATCGAAGGGCGGGGGCGCGTCGCCGGAGGCGGGCGACACGGTCACGGCCGGGCCGGTGCCGTCGACGGTGACCTGTTTTTGCATGACCAGCACCTCGCCGCCGGCGCGGACGGCCTTGGCGACGATCTGGTGGCTGCCCGGGCTCCAGTATTCCTCGCCGTCGTAATACCAGTACAGGACGCCGGCCATGCTGTGGAAGTGGATCTCGACCTTATCGATCTGCACGCCGCCGACGCTCAGTTCGAAGCCCTGTTCCGGATTCGGGAAGTCGCCGAAGAACACGCCGCCGAGGGAACGCGGGTTATCGTCGCTGATCAGGCCATCTTCGGCACTCTGGCCGTCGTCGTAGACGTACAGGAAAGAGTTGACCATGTTGACCGCATAGGCCGGCTGCAGGTCGAACCCGAGGCCGGCATTGCCGGCCAGGTCGCGCACGCCGGCCATGTTGACGCCGAACATGCCCATGCCCGGCTCGTCGACGCCGTCGGGCAGGCTCAGGGTGACGGTCCAGGTCTTGCCGCCGTCGCTGCTCGCCAGTCCGGACAGGTCGGCTTCGCCGGCATACAGGGCGTCCAGCAGGCCCGTGTCGCGGACGGCTTCGGAAAAGCTGATCGTTGCCACCAGGTCGTGGGTGGCGTCGAGGGTTGTGCCGCTGAAGCTGATCGCCTCGATCGCCGGACCGGTCTTGTCCGCGCTGCGGTCGGGCACCAGGAAGCTGACCGTGCCCGGCACGGTGATGCCGCCGTAGCTGTACTGAGAGGCTTCGCGCAGGACGCCGTCGGCCATGAACACGTTGTAGGTGCGGCCCGGGCCCAGGCCGGCGGCTTCCAGGATGACGTGGGTGCCGGACAGCTGCAGATCGCTCACCGGGATCGCGTGCGTTTCGCTGGCGCCGACGATGCGGATGGCCGGCAGGCCGGTCATGCGGTCGATCACGGTCTGGACCGCGCCGTCCGTGATGTAGACCACGCCCTGGCCCCTGGCCATCTCGGTCGAGAACTCCATGTCGATCCGGAAGCCGGACTCGGACTCGGTGGTGCGGGAACCCAGCAGCCTGGCGGCTTGTGCGGTGCTGGAAGAGGCGGGGCCGGTGCTGGCGGCCGTGGTGGCGGTGGTGTTCATCTGGCTCTGCGCTGGAAGCGTTTGTTGACCTGGCAAGAAAAAATTCTGGCCGGAAATAGATAGGGAGATAGTATCAATAAACGCACGCGCGGAAACCGCGGCGGGGCTGTCCAGGATGCTGTTTGCATCGAAAACGCCACACTTCCCCCCGGGGTGGGG
>CAMPHU010000228.1 GCA_946886065.1 uncultured Massilia sp.
CACCTTGCGGATGCCGCGGGTCTGCGGGCTGTGCGGATCTTCTTCGGTGTCACACTTGGCGTGGTGCTTGCGGTGGATCGACGCCCACTCCTTGGTCACCTGGCCCGTGGTCAGCCACAGCCAGAAACGGAAGAAATGGCTGGGGATAGGATGAAGGTCGAGGGCGCGGTGCGCCTGGTGGCGGTGCAGGTAGATCGTCACGCTCGCGATCGTGATATGCGTGACGACCAGCGTGTACACCACGAGCTGCCATGCGGAAAGGTCCAGCAGGCCGGTGTCCAGGAAGGCCAGCACGTTCTGCAGGATGTCGCTAAAGAAATTCATTCAGTCTCCATGTAGGTCGTGTCCGAGGCGCAATAAGGCATACGTTCACGTAACGCGCATATTTTACGCGGTTCTAGTGACACACGGCACGGTTAGCTCGGCTTAATTTGCGCCGGATTGAGGGGTACGCGACACTACCGATGCTATATGCGCATCGAGCAGGCGTGTATCCATGGCCGGATGACCAAGTTTCACCTCACCTTGTTGCACCAAGGCATAAATCTTCTTGTTGACGTCCGAAATCGGCCCGCCGGCGCCGTTTTCCGGATCGGCGATCCAGAAGCCGACTTCCAGCTCGTAGCCATCGGCCACGAAGGCGTTGAGCAGCACATTGGGCGCCGGTTCTTCCAGCACCCGCGCCACGCCTTTCGGCTGGGCTTCCAGCAGGGGCATCACGGTCGACAGGTCCGATTCGTAGGACACCACCAGCTTCGTGACCAGGCGCTGGTTGCGGTTGGTGACCGACTGGTTCAGGACCACGCCCGTGATCAGCATTTCGTTCGGCAGCAGGGTCTGGGTGCCGTCCGTGCTGCGCAGCACGGTGTAGCGCGTGTTGATGCGCGCGACCTTGCCCGAATACTTGTCGAGCGTGATCGGGTCGCCGATGCTCAGGCTGCGTTCCAGCAGGATGATGAAACCGGACACGTAATTACTCGCGATGCGCTGCATGCCGAGACCGAGACCGACACCGAGCGCGCCGCCGAACACCGACAGCACGGTCAGGTCCAGGCCGGCCAGCGACAGGCTGAACAGCACGGCGACCAGGATCAGCACCGCGCGGCTGACGCGCGCCATGGCCACGCGCAGCGAGCTGTGCACGCGTTCCAGGCCCATCAGGCGCTCTTCCAGCGCCGCGCCGGCCCACAGGGCCAGCATCATCAGGACCACGATCGAGACCGCCCCCTGGATCAGGTCGGCAAGCGTGACGCTTTTGGCGCCGACCGGCAGGCTGGTATGTTCGAAGAAGCGGATCACATCGGGCAGCACGCCCGTCAGGTGCAGCGCCACGCCGACCCAGACGATCAGGGCGAACACGCGCTCGAAGGTCTGCAGCGCGGCGCCCAGCGGACCGTGGCGCGCGAACACGCGCCGCAGCAGGTAGAAGAAGGTGCGGATCACCGCCATCGAGGTGAGCAGCGGCAGCGCCACGCGCAGCAGGTGCACGCTCTGGTAGCGCTCCATGACCAGCCTGGCCATGCCCAGGAAGGCCAGCGCCAGCAGCGGCGGCAGCACGCGGCCGAAGCTGGCCATGCCCAGGCCCAGCAGGCCGCCCTGCTCCGCCCGCTCGTGCAGCCAGGAGCGGTGGATCAGCCGCGCCAGGCCCCAGCCGGACCCGACGCACAGGACGATGGCCAGCGCCTGCCAGACGATGGCGGGCTGGCGGATGTCGCCGAGCAGGTCGGCCAGCAGGTCCGAGAGCGGCATCCGGGCTCCTTAGTCGGCGTCGCCGGCCTGGTCAGCCTGTTCGGCCTTGTCGGCCTGGTCCGCCACGGCCGCTTTGGCCTTGCGCTCCAGCACGGCGGCGAAGAAGCCGTCGGTATGGTGCTTGTGCGGCAGCAGCTTGAGGTAGTTGTCCATCTCGAGCGGGATCTTCTGCTCTGCCAGCACCTGGTTCATCGGCACCAGCTCGAAGTCCGGATGGGTGGCCAGGAACTGCTCGACGATCATGTCGTTTTCTTCGTTCAGCAGGCTGCAGGTGGCGTACACCAGGCGGCCGCCGGCCTTGAGCAGGCGCGCGGCGCCGTCCAGGATCGACGCCTGCTTTTCCTGCATCTCGGCGATGGCGTCCGGCTTCTGGCGCCACTTCACGTCCGGGTTGCGGCGCAGGGTGCCCAGGCCCGAGCACGGCGCGTCGACCAGCACGCGGTCGATCTTGCCGGCCAGGCGCTTGACCTTGGCGTCGCGCTCGTGCGCGATCAGCACCGGATGCACGTTCGACAGCCCGCTGCGCGCCATGCGCGGCTTGAGCTTCGACAGGCGCTTTTCCGACACGTCAAAGGCGTACAGGCGGCCGGTGTTGCGCATGAACGCGCCCAGCGCCAGGGTCTTGCCGCCGGCGCCGGCGCAGAAGTCGACCACCATCTCGCCGCGGCGCGCGCCCAGGATCTGGGCCAGCACCTGGCTGCCCTCGTCCTGCACTTCGATCGCGCCCTGCTTGAACAGCTCCAGGTTCTGCAGCGCCGGCTTCTTGTACACGCGCAGGCCCAGCGGCGCATAGCTCATCGGCTCGGCGGCGATCGGGGCCTCGGCCAGCTTGGCGATGACTTCCTCGCGGTTGGCCTTGAGCGAATTCACGCGCAGGTCGAGCGGCGCCGGGGTGTTGAGCACGGCGGCCAGCTCGAGCGCTTCATCCTCGCCGAACTGGGCGACCAGCTTCTCATACAGCCATTGCGGCAGGTTGGCCTGCATCTGCTTCGGCAGCAGCGAGCGGTCGACTTCCTTGACGCGGGTCAGGAAGTGGGTTTCGTCTTCGCTCAGGCCGCCGAGGGCGTCGATGCCGACGGTCTCGCTCAGGCCCAGCAGGGCCAGGCGGCGCATCGAAGGCGTGTTGCCCGAGCCGGCGAAGTCCGTGTAGAAGGACTTGTTGCGCAGCACGGCGTACACGGCTTCGGCGATGACGCCGCGCTCGCGGCCGCCGAAACGCGGGTTGTCCTTGAAGAAGCGCGACAGGGTGACGTCGGCGGGCGCGGTAAAGCGCAGAACCTCGCGCAAGATCTCTTCGGTCTTGGCGAGGATTGCTGGTGGCAATCTCATGGGTGTTCCTGGTTAACTAGTGGCCTCGGCCGCGGGTGAGCGGTCGAGCAGCCGGACGGTGTCGCCTTCGACGACCACACGGTCTTCGACGAACAGGCGTACGGCATAAGGGTAAAGTTTGTGTTCCTCGGCCAGCACGCGCGCAGCCAGGTCGTCCGGGGTGTCGCCCGGCAGCACCGGCACCCGCGCCTGCGCGATCGCCGGACCATGGTCGAGCTCGGCGGTCACGATGTGCACGGTGGCGCCATGTTCAAGCACGCCCGCATCCAGCGCCTGCTGGTGGGTGTGCAGCCCCGGGAACAGCGGCAGCAGCGACGGGTGGATGTTCAGCATGCGGCCCGCGTAGTGTTCCACGAAGGGCGCGGTCAGGATGCGCATGAAGCCGGCCAGCACGACCAGGTCGGGCGCGTAGCGGTCGATGGTTTCCTGCAGCGCCGCGTCGAACTCGGTGCGGCTGGCGAATTCCTTGCTCGGCACCACGGCGGTGGGGATGCCGCGCGACTGCGCGAATTCCAGGCCCTTGGCGTCGGCCTTGTTGCTGATCACCGCTGCGACACGGGCAGGCCATTTCTCGGCATCGAGTGCGCGCACGACCGCTTCCATATTGCTTCCGCGGCCGGAAATGAGGATCACGATGTTTTTCATAAGCCGGCATTGTACCGTATCGCCATGCGGCAACCGGCATTCGGCGGGCCTGTTCGGCCGTTAGACGGACTCAGGCGGGGTTCAGGTCGAAGGAATAGAAGACCCGGAACGGGACCTTTTTCTCGGCCCAGAACTCGGCCGCGTCGCGGAACACGTCGAGCAGGTTCTCGCGGGCTTCCTTGTCGAACTTCTGGGCGATAGGGAGTTGTTCCAGTACAACGATAAAGCCCGGCTGCGGACCGGCTTCGCTGATCGTCTCGGTCAGGCACTTGCGCAGTGCGTCGAAATTCTTGCTGCAGGGTTTGGGGAAATGGAAATTTTCGCCGATGCGCGCGCACACCTGCTGCTTGGTCAGGGTGTTGGCACAATGCGCGTACAGGAAGTGATGACCCAGCCGCCCTGCTTCCTGCTGCAGCTCGGCGACGCGGAAAGCGCGGATCGACTGCACAAGATTGGGCGGCACTCTCATCAACAAACTCATTTTTTCCTCAAGTCGACCTGGTATCGTTGGTTTGGCCAAGACGTCACCCCTTGCGGCGTTTGGCACCGCCACCATTTCTTCCCCCGCTGTCGTTTCCACGCGCCAATAAAAATCCCTAATTTGTGTAAGGGTAACGTTTTGTGGTATTGGAAGCAACCCAAATGTGAGTACGGCAGCGCCATTTGTAAAAAACAGTATGTCTGCATGTCATCGAAATTTCGCATTGACAAGCTGGTTTTCATTCTGTGGCCAAGTGCTGCCGGAGAACGAGCTTGTTACAATTTGTTGCCATGCGGATCGGTTCGGTTCGCCGCATTGGGATTACCATGAAGTCCTGGCGATCCAACTTCCACGCGATCGCTCACCTGATCGCAGACCAATGACGAGGTAGAACATGAACTTCCAAGCCAAACTGATGATGTCGGCCCTGGGGATGGCCATCCTGCCGCTGGCGCAGGCGGCGGACTTCGAGGATTTCGGCCGCGTGCTGCGCGTGCAGCCGCGTGTGGAACAGATCCGTACGCCGCGCCAGGAATGCCGTACTGAATACGTACAGGTGCCGGTGCAGCAGGAACGCGGCCAGGGCGGCTCGATCGTCGGCGGCCTCGCCGGCGCCCTGCTCGGCAGCCAGGTCGGCAGCGGCAACGGCAAGGTGGCCGCTGCGGCGGCGGGCGCGATTGCCGGCGCCATGGTCGGCGACCGCGTCGAGAACAATGGACGCAACCTGGCTCCGGGCGTGCAGGAACAGGCCGTGCGCCAGTGCCGGATGGTCGAGGCGGTGGAATCGCGCACCAACGGCTACGACGTGACCTATGAGTACCGCGGCCAGACCTATACCACCCTGATGAACCGCGATCCGGGCAACCGTGTGCGCCTGCGCGTCTCGGTCGAGCCGCTGGACGCCTACAACGACCAGTACAGCCAGCGCTATTGATGCCAGGGCGGCCGTGTTGCCGCCTTCATCACAACGGGTTCCCGTGCTTGCGCTACGGGAACCCATCCACCGATAATAGGGCGATTCCATCAGGCTGCCCTATGCTCATCAAACGCAAATCCATCGAACAGGCCGAATCCTCGCGCCGTCCCGCGCGCAAGCCCAAGTTCGCGCCCGTCACGCTGTCCGAACAGGACGGTGTCCGCTATCTCCACTTCGGCACCGAATGGGTGCAGGGCGCCATGCGCATCCGCAAGCCGGACTGGCCCGAGCTGGAATACGCGCAGCAGATGATGGCCTGGATGCTGTTCATCGAGGCGCCGCAGGCGATTGCCCAGCTGGGCCTGGGCGCCGCGACGCTCACCAAGTTCTGCTATCGCCAGTTCCCCGAGGCGAGCGTCACGGCGGTCGAACTGAACCAGGCCGTGATCGGCATTTGCGCGTCGATGTTCAAGCTGCCACCCGAGGACGAGCGCCTGCGGGTGCTGGAGATGGATGCGCTGGACTTCGTCGAGGATCCCGCCAACCACGGCGCCTACGACGTGCTGCAGTGCGACCTGTACGACGCCACCGCGCGCGGTCCCGTGCTCGACACGCCCGAGTTCTACCAGGCCTGCTCGCAGTGCCTGGCGCCGCACGGCGTCATGACCGTCAACCTGTTCGGCGACCACCCGAGCTTCGCCAGGAACATCAAGGCCATGAAGTTCGCCTTCGAGCACGTGATCTGCCTGCCGGAAGTCCACGAGGGCAATGTGGTGGCGCTGTGCTTCAATACCCGTCCCGAGATCGACAAGGACATGCTGAACGCGCGCGCCGCTCAGGTCCATGCCGCGACCAGGCTGCCGGCCAAGTCCTGGGTCAAGGGCATCCTGGCCGCACACTGAGCCCTCCTCCGACCATGAACGCCGCCGCCCACAAGCCGCCCAGCCTGCGCAAGCTCGACCTGCAATCGATCTTTTCCTGGATGCTGGCGGATGGCATCGTCAGCAAGGAAGAGGTCAAGGCGCGCTTCGCCCAGGCCCAGGCCATCCTCAAGAATGCAGCGGGGTCGATGCACCCGCTGACGGCGGTCGCCCAGTGCAAGCTGGTCTCGAACCAGCCGCCCCACCGCCTGCTCACCCTGGACGTGCTGACGGAATGGTGCGCGGCCAAGGTCGGCCTGCCCTTCACCCGCATCGATCCGCTCAAGATCGACTTCACCAAGGTGGCGGACGTGATGTCGGCCAGCTATGCGGCGCGCTTCAATATCCTGCCGGTGGAGATGACGGCCACCTCGCTGGTCGTCGCGACCGCCGATCCGGGGGCGACGGAGTGGGAGGCGGAGATCGCCAAGGTCTCGCGCCGCAAGATCGAGCTGGTGCTGGCCAATCCGCTCGACATCGCCCAGTACATCTCGCAGTTCTTCAGCCTGGCCAAGTCGATCCGCGACGCCAACCGCAGCACCGGCCAGGACCTGGCCATGCGCAACAACTTCGAGCAGCTGGTCGAGCTGGGCAAGTCGAACAAGCAGGTCGACGCCAACGACCAGCACATCGTCAACATCGTCGACTGGCTGTGGAGCTATGCCTTCGAACAGCGGGCTTCGGATATCCACCTGGAGCCGAAGCGCGAGTTCGCGGTGATCCGCTTCCGCATCGACGGGGTGCTGCACCAGGTGTACCAGGTGCCGGCGGTGGTGATGATCGCCATGACGGCGCGCATCAAGCTGCTGGGGCGCATGGACGTGATCGAAAAGCGGCGGCCGCAGGATGGGCGCATCAAGACGCGGACCAATGGCGGGCAGGAGGTCGAGCTGCGCCTGTCGACCATGCCGACGGCCTTCGGCGAGAAGCTGGTGATGCGTATCTTCGATCCGGAAGTCGTGGTGAAGACCTTGCCGGAGCTGGGTTTCCCGCCGGAGGACGCGCGGCGCTGGGATGCGCTGACCAGTCGGCCGCATGGGATCATTCTCGTGACCGGGCCGACCGGGTCGGGCAAGACCACGACGCTGTACACGACCTTGAAGGCGCTGGCGACCAATGAAGTGAATGTCTGCACCGTCGAAGATCCGATCGAGATGGTGGAGGCGTCGTTCAACCAGATGCAGATCCAGCCGGGGATCGATTTGTCGTTTGCGGACGGCGTGCGCGCGCTGATGCGCCAGGATCCGGACA
>CAMPHU010000229.1 GCA_946886065.1 uncultured Massilia sp.
CCAGAAGAAAAAGTGTCGCTCCCCAACAAATAGTTGATGGTCTTATCCGTCCGGTCGAAGAACCAGGCGCCGCGGCGCAAGCTGTTCAGGTCGGGCGAATAGTATTCGCCGAGGTAGTTTGCCGGTGTCCGGTCGAGCCAGCTCATCGGGTTTTCCTGCATCAGGGCGGCCACGGCGCCCTCGCCCCGGGCCATCCCCGCCTGGGCCGCGCGCGCCGCCAGCGCCGTGCGCAGCGCGCCCACCACGTGATAGGCGGCGGTCCGCTCCGACTGCTCGCGCCATGCCAGCAGCCGGGCGAGCAGCGCGCCGGTCAGCACGGCCACCAGGACCGTGCACACCATGAATTCGAAGCGGCTCGCACCGCCGGTGCGCGGTGAGCGCATCATTTGCCGCCGTGGAGGGCGGCCTTGCCCAGGTCCCAGATCGGCAGGAAGATGCCCAGGGCCAGCACCAGCACCATCACGCCCAGGAAGGTGATCAGGATCGGCTCGATCTGGCTCGACAGGGTCTTCAGCTCGTAATCGACTTCGCGCTCGTACATCTGCGCGATCTCGTCCATCAGGTCGTCCAGGGAGCCCGATTCCTCGCCCACGGCGATCATCTGCAGCACGATGGGCGTGAACACGTTCGCCGCCACCGAGGTGCGCAGGATGCTCTCCCCACGCTCGACGCCGTCGCGCATCTGCTCGATACGCATGCTCAGGTAGGCGTTGTCGGCGGTCTGCGACACCACGGTCAGCGCCTGCACGATCGGCACCCCGCTGCGCATCGACAGCGCGAAGCTGCGCGCGAAGCGCGCCATGGTCGCCTTGTGGATGATCTTGCCGGCGATCGGGATGCGCAGCTTCTTGCGGTCCCAGACCAGGCGCCCCCTGGCGGTGCCGATCCACGACCGGAAGCCGAACACGGCGCCCAGCAGCATGGCCGCCATCGCCGGCCAGTAGGCCACCGTGAATTCCGAGGTGCCCAGCAGGATGCGCGTCATCAGGGGCAGCTGGGCGTTGAAGGACTTGAACACCGCCGCGAACTGCGGGATCACGAACACGTTCACGATCACCATCGCGATCGCCATCGCGATCACCACGAAGGTCGGGTAGCGCAGCGCGGTCTTGACCCGCTCGCGCATGTCGCGGTCGAACTCGAGGTGGTCGAACAGGCGCAGGAAGACTTCTTCCAGGCGTCCCGTCATTTCCCCCACCTTCACCATCGACAGGTAGAAGGTCGAAAAGCATTCGGGGTGGCGCATCATCGCCGCCGACAGTTCGCGGCCGGCGTCGAGCGATTCGCGCAGGTCCTTGATGACCTTGGCGAAGGACTTGTTGATGGCCGATTCCTGCAGGCCCGCCAGGCCGCGCATGATCGGCACGCCGGACTTGAGCAAGGTGTAGATCTGGCGGCTGAACAGCTGCACGTCCAGGGAGGTGACCTTCTTCTCGAACAGGCGCTCGCGCAGGGACGCCTTGCCGCCGCCGGCGCTGGACGGCCCCTTGCGGCTGGGCGTGATCTCGATCGGCGTCATGCCGTTGGCGAACAGCAGGTCGGCAACGGCGGCGCTGTCGGCGCCTTCCAGCACCCCCTGGGTCAGCTCGCCGCGCGCATCGCGGCCCTTGTAGGCGAAAAACGGCATCAGTCGTCTTGCTGGTTACTGACCCGCATCGCCTCGGCGATGGTGCTGCGCCCCTTCACCGCCAGGAACACCGCGTTGCGGCGCAAGGTCTGGCCCTGCATCTCGGCGTGCGCCACCTTCAGGAAGTGCGAGGGGTCGGGATGGTTGGCCGCTTCGGTGACGGCGCGGGTCATTTCGAGCAGTTCGTAGACGCCGGTCCGCCCGCGGTAGCCGGTGCCGTTGCAGTGCGAGCAGCCCTTGCCGTGGTAGAAGCGGGTGGTCGCGGCGTGCTCGCCCAGCTCCGCGCGCAGCCAGTTCACTTCGCTGGCCTCCGGCTCATAGGGCGTCTGGCAGCTTTCGCAGATCACGCGCACCAGGCGCTGGGCCAGCACGGCCTGCAGCGAACCGCTCACCATGTAGCGCGGCACGCCCATGTCCATCAGGCGCAGCGGCGTCGAGGCGGCGTCGTTGGTGTGCAGGGTCGACAGCACCAGGTGGCCGGTCATCGCGGCACGCAGGCCGATCTGGGCGGTTTCCTGGTCGCGCATCTCGCCGACCAGGACGATGTCCGGGTCCTGGCGCAGCGCCGAGCGCAGCACGCGGGCGAAGGTCAGCTCGATCTTGTCGTTCACCTGCACCTGGTTGATGCCCGGCAGGCGGTATTCGACCGGGTCCTCGACCGTGATCAGCTTCTTCTCGACCGAGTTCAGCTCGGCCAGGGCGCTGTAGAGGGTGGTGGTCTTGCCGCTGCCGGTCGGCCCGGTCACCAGCACCAGGCCGTTCGGGCGCTGCACGATGCTGCGGAAGCGCTCCACGATCCTGGCCGGCATGCCGATGGCGTCCAGGCGCAGGGTGGTGCCGACCTGGTTCAGCAGACGCATGACGACCGATTCGCCGTACTGGGTCGGCATGGTCGAGATACGCACGTCGACGCGCTGGTTGCGCACCTTGACCGCGAAGCGGCCGTCCTGGGGCAGGCGTTTCTCGGAAATGTCGAGGTCGGCCATCAGCTTGAGGCGCAGCGCCAGCGGGGTGGCGACCTTGAGGTCGGCCTCGGTCTGCAGGTGCAGCACGCCGTCGATGCGGAAGCGGATCGCCAGGCGCCCGTCCTGCGGCTCGATGTGGATGTCCGAGGCGCGCACCTGCACCGCGTCGTCGAACACGGACTGCAGCAGCTTGACGATGGGCGCCTCTTCCAGGCCCGGATTGGCGGCCAGGGCGCCAAAGTCGATCGAGGTGTCGCCCAGGTCGGCTTCGACCTCGCGCGCCAGGCCGGTGATCTCGCCGGTGCGGCGGTAGATGCGGTCGATCGCCGCCACGACCTCGGTCTCGTTGACCACGGCCAGCTCCACGCCCTTCTTGATCAGGCGCGCGATCTCGTCGTAGGCGAACAGGTCGGTCGGGTCGGAGACGCCGACCAGCATGGTCTCGCGGCGGTCTTCCAGTACCAGGGCGCGGAAGCGGCGCGCGGCCGTTTCCGGCAGCAGGCGCACCAGGTCGGCGTTGATGTTGTAGAACTTGAGATTGATGTAAGGGATGTTCAGCTGGCGTGCCAGCGCGCCCGAGATCTGGTCCTCGGTCACGAAACCGCTTTCGACGAAGACCCGGCCCAGCTTGCGGCCGGTGCGCTTCTGGTCCGCCAGCGCCTGGTTGAGCTGTTCTTCGCTCAACAGCTTCTGCTGCATCAGCACTTCGCCGAGACGGACTTTTTCTGGCCTTGCCATGGCACCCCTTGAGAGTTATGTTTCGCGGGCACAATTTTATTCCAGAAAGCACGCAAATTGACGGTTGGCATCGCCTTGGCAAGCCAATTTTGTCTCGGATTCGCCTCGCTCATCCATACCCGAGGTGTAAGATGGCCGAAATGCGTATCTAACCAGGCAAGATCTTGTCTAGAACGGGGAATCCGATGCATGAGAGCGCGCCCGGCCAGCGCCGCCGCATCTACCTGATGCGGCACGGCAGCGTCACCTATTTCGACGACAGCGGCAAGCCTTTCCTGCCGGAAACCGTGGACTTGAACGAGACCGGCTGCGCCCAGGCCGACGCGGCCGGCCACGCCTTTTTCGACGCCGGCGTGCGCTTCGACCGCGTGATCATCTCCGGCCTGCCGCGCACGGTCCAGACCGCCCAGCGGGTGCTCGGCATCACGGGCCAGCCGGTCGAGATCGAGGTCTGGCCCGACCTGCATGAAATCCGCGGCGGGCGCCTGTCCAGCATTCCCACGGCCGGGCTGCGCCGCGCCTTCACCGGGGCCTTCGAAGGCCTGGTGGACGAAGATCAGCGCTTCCTCGGCGGCGAATCGGTGGGCGAGATGATGGACCGGGTCCACCCGGCCGTGGCCCGGCTGCGCGCCGAGCGGGACTGGGAGACGGCCCTGCTGGTGCTGCACGGCGGCGTGAATTGCGCGATCCTGTCCCTGGCCCTCACCGGCCGGCGCCTGTTCCTGGGCGGCCTGTCGCAGGCGGCCGGCTGCATCAACGCCCTCGACGTCGGCGCCGATCCCCACGACTGGGTGGTCCGCTTCGTCAACTACGTCCCCCCCGGACCGCTGCAGCCGGGGGCGCGCACCACCACGATCGAACAGTTGTTCGAGCAATACCGGAAAGGACGCTGACGCAGGCCTGCAGTTGGTCCAAGCGTTCCGCCCAAAAATAGTACGCACGTGCCTTTTCAGAAAGCGCCTTGCCACAACAACCGGAGACACGATGTTCGAGAACATGATGGGAACGAAACCGGTGTCCGAGCGCCAGCGCTTCGACGCCGAAGCGCTCGACGCCTGGATGCGCGCGCATGTCGACGGCTACCCCGGCGGCCCGCTCGGGGCCGAGCAGTTCAAGGGCGGCCAGTCCAACCCGACCTTCCTGCTGCGCGCCAAAGGGGCGCGCTACGTCCTGCGCACCAAGCCCGGCCCGGCGGCCAGGCTGCTGCCCTCGGCCCACGCGATCGAACGCGAGTTCCGCGTGATGTCGGCGCTGCACGGCGCCGGCTTCCCCGTGCCGCGCCAGCACGCCCTGTGCACCGACGAAGCCGTGCTCGGGCGCGCCTTCTTCGTGATGGAGCATGTCGAGGGCCGGGTGCTGTGGGACCAGTCCCTGCCCGGCATGACGCCCGCGGAACGGGCCGCCATCTACGACGAGCAGAACCGGGTGATCGCGCAACTGCATGCGATGGACTACGGCGCCATCGGCCTGCAGGACTACGGCAAGCCCGGCAACTACTTCGCGCGCCAGATCGAGCGCTGGACGAAACAATACCAGGCCTCGATGACCGAGCCGATCGAGGCCATGGACCGCTTGAGCGCATGGCTGCCGGCCCATATCCCGCCCGGCGACGACACGTCCATCGTGCACGGCGACTACCGCCTCGACAACCTGATCTTCCACCCGGCCGAGCCGCGCATCCTGGCCGTGCTGGACTGGGAACTGTCGACCCTGGGCCATCCGCTGGCCGACTTTTCCTACCACTGCATGAGCTGGCACATCCCGCCCGGGCAGTTCCGCGGCATCGCGGGCCTGGACCTGGCCGCCCTCGGCATTCCTGCGCTGCGCGAGTACGTGGCGCGCTACTGCGAACGCACCGGCAAGGCCATCCGCGAGGAAGATTTCGATTTCTACCTGGCCTACAACATGTTCCGGCTGGCCGGCATCATGCAGGGCATCATGAAGCGCTATGTGGACGGCACGGCGTCCAGCGCCGCCGCCCTGGAGAACGGCAAGGCCGCGCGCCCGATGGCGGAGATGGCCTGGCGCTTCGCCTCCCGCAATCACTAACCGGAGTACCCATGGATTTTGCCTATTCAAGCCGCTGCGAGGAGCTGCGCACCCGACTGCTCGCCTTCATGGACGAGCACGTCTACCCCAACGAAGTCGCCTTCAGCGTAGCGGTGGCGCGCAATGGCGCCCAGGGCGACCGCTGGCAGCCGGTCGAGCTGATCGAGCGCCTCAAGCCGCTGGCGCGCCAGGCCGGCCTGTGGAACCTGTTCCTGCCGCGCTCCACCCGCGCCCCCGAGGGCCTGTCCAATCTCGACTACGCCCCGCTGTGCGAGATCATGGGCCGGGTGCCCTGGGCGCCGGAAGTCTTCAACTGCTCGGCGCCCGACACCGGCAACATGGAAACCCTGGAGCGCTACGCCGGCGAAGCGCTCAAGCAAGCCTGGCTCGAGCCGCTCCTGCGGGGCGAGATCCGCTCGGCCTTCGCCATGACCGAGCCGGACGTCGCTTCCTCGGACGCGACCAACATCGCCACCCGCATCGCGCGGGACGGCGGCGACTACGTGATCAACGGCCGCAAATGGTGGATCTCCGGCGCCGGCGACCCGCGCTGCCGGGTCTACATCGTGATGGGCAAGACCGATCCCGGCGCCGAGCGCCACCGCCAGCAGTCGATGATCGTGGTTCCGGCCGGCACACCCGGCATCACGGTCGTACGTCCCCTGCCCGTGTTCGGCTACGACGACGCGCCCCACGGCCACTGCGAGATCCTGTTCGAGAACGTGCGGGTGCCGGCGGCCAACCTGCTGCTGGGCGAAGGGCGCGGCTTCGAAATCGCCCAGGGCCGCCTGGGGCCGGGCCGCATCCACCACTGCATGCGCGCCATCGGAGTGGCCGAACGGGCCCTGGAACTGATGTGCCGGCGGCTGGAAAGCCGGGTGGCCTTCGGGCGCAAGCTGGCCGACCAGGGCGTCTGGCGCGAACGCATCGCCGAAAGCCGGATCCGCATCGACACCGCGCGCCTGCTGACCCTGAAGGCCGCCTACATGATGGATACGGTCGGCAACAAGGTGGCCCAGATGGAAATTGCCATGATCAAGGTGCTGGCCCCGACCGTGGCCCAGGACGTACTGGACTGGGCAATCCAGGCCCACGGCGCGGCCGGGGTGTCGGAGGAATTCCCGCTGGCCTACCAGTGGGCGGCCAACCGCACCCTGCGCCTCGCCGACGGGCCGGACGAGGTGCACCGCAACGCCATCGCCAAGCTGGAACTGGCGAAATACGGCTGAGCAGGCCCGGCGATCCGGGACGCCGCTATGCATGGTGACTGAGCTCAGCTACCATGTGGCATCGCGGCGCGCATGCCGCTTTGCCCCCGGGGAGGCCCGTTGCCGTTCTCACGCCATTCGCTGCCGACGATCCGTTCCAAGCTCTACACCCTGGTCCTGGCCTGCGCGCTGCCGATCCTGATCGGCTACATCGCCCTGGCGCGTGACGCGGCGGTGCGCGAGCGTTCGCACGTCTCCGAGGACGCCCAGACCGTGGCCGAGGTGCTGGCCGCGGCGGTCGATCGCGACCTCGACAGCGGCGAGACGGCGGCCCGGGTGCTGGCCAATTCGTCGGACCTGGCCAAGGGCAAACTCGAACCCTTCCATGCCGCCGCGCGCCAGTTGCTGCGCCCCGAGTTTCCGGCCCAGGGTTTCATGCTCAGCGGTCCGGGCGGGGTACCCCTGCTGCACACCCGCTACTCCTACGGCGCGCCCCTGCCCGTGCTCGGCAATCCGGACGACATCCGGCGCGTGTTCGCCACCGGGGATTCGATCGCCTCTGGGCTGCACCGCTCGGAAGGCGACCAACCCTACGCCCTGTCGGTGGACGTGCCGGTCTGGATCGAGGGCAAGGTGCGCTACGTGCTGTCGGTGCTGCTGCGGCCGCGCCG
>CAMPHU010000230.1 GCA_946886065.1 uncultured Massilia sp.
GCAGGATCGCGGCCGGGAACACGATCTCGTTGGTCGTGCTGCGGTAGTAGGCGTTCACGGTCTGCGGCGTCATGCCCCATTCGGTGCGGTCGATCGGCTTGCCCAGCTTGTTGATGTTGCGGTTGTAGGCAAAGGTCGAGGCGCGCATCACGTTACCCACCAGGTCGCCGTTACGCACCGTCAGCGCCGAGTAGTCGCGCCACTTGTCCGGGTAGCCGATCTTCGGGGTGAACTTGGCCAGCTTGGCCTGGGCTTCCTTCTTGGTCTCGGGGCTCATCCACTCGAGCTGGTCGATCGATTCCTTGTAGGCGACCAGCAGGTTCTTCACCAGTTCTTCCATGCGCGCCTTGCGCTCGGCCGGGAAGTGCTCCTTGACGTACAGCTTGCCGAGCGCCTCGCCCAGCGCGCCCTCGACGGTCGACACGCCGATCTTCCAGGTCGGACGCTGTTCGGTCACGCCGGTCAGCGCGGTGCCGTAGAAGGCGAAGTTCTCGTTCACGAAGGCCTTCGACAGGAAAGGCGCGTACTCGCGCAGCAGCTGCCATTCGAAGTAGGACTTGATGGTGGCCAGGTCGGTTTTCTGCAGCACGGCGTCGAAGCCGCTCAGGTAGCTCGGCTGCGACACGATCACGTAGTCGGCCTTGCCCGCCACGCCGGCCGCGGCCAGCGCGGCCTTCCAGTCGTAGCCCGGCGCCAGCTTGGCCAGCTCGGCGACCGTCATCTTGTTGTAGCGCTTGACCGGGTCGCGGTTCTCGACCTTGGTCCACTGCACCTTGGCCAGCTCGGTCTCGAAGCCGACGATGGCCTTGGCCTGTTCTGCGGCGTCCTTCTCGCCGGCCAGCGCCAGGATCCTGGCGACGTGCTGTTCGTAGGCGGCGCGGGTCTCGGCCATGCGCTTGTCGTCCAGCTTCAGGTAGTAGTCGCGGTCCGGCATGCCCAGCCCGCTCTGGCCGATGTAGGTCGCATACTTGGTGGACTCGCGCGCATCCTGGCTGACGAACACGCCGTAGGGCGAGGCCACGCCGATCTTCGCCAGGTGGGCGACCAGGGCCGGGAGGGCCTTCTTGTCCTTGAGCGCGCGGATGCGGGTCAGTTCGCCGGTGAGCGGCTTGTAGCCAAGGCTCTCGCGCTTGGCTTCATCCATGAAGCTGGCGTACAGGTCGGCGATCTTCTGGGTTTCGGTGCCCTGCTTTTTCGCGGCCGGGTCCTTCTGCGCGGCTTCGACGATGGCGCGCAGCTGCGGCGTGGTGTCGTCGCGCAGCTTCATGAAGGTGCCCCAGCTGGCCTTGTCGCTCGGGATCTCGGTGGTCTTGAGCCACTTGCCGTTCAGGTAGCTGAAGAAGTCGTCCTGCGGACGCACGCTGTCGTCGATGAACTGGGTGTCGATGCCGGAAATAGCTGCCGCTGCCGGTTTTGCCGGCGCGTTGTCCGCCGCGACGGCCGCCGTGGTGGCGAAGGCAGTCATGATGGACAGGGTCAGGGTGCTCAGGATGTGTCGCTTCACGGGAGGTCCTCAGTTGCGGGTAAAAGTCGTTCTACGGCCGGAAAATGTAGCACGGGCTCCGGCCATTTGATTACAGTTTTGTTTCAAGACGCACACCGACTGTTGCATAAGTGCGCGACTGGGTGCTGGTGAATACTTCCGGCAAGCTGACGCTGCGCGCCGTATCGTAGTTCTGCGACAGCAGGTTGTTGCCGAACACGCGCAGCTGGGTATTGGCGGAGAATTTCCACAGCGCGAACAGGTCCAGCTGGCGCTTGGAACCGGTGTAGGCCAGCTCCTCGTTGCTCACCTGGACCAGGAAGTCCGGCGTCCAGTTCAGGCTCCCGCCCAGGGTCAGGGGCAGGCCCTTCAGGCGCCAGTCGGCGCCCAGGTTGGCGGTCTGCTCGGCCTGGCCTTCGAGGCGGTTGTGCGGGCCGACGATGTCGTCGACGTCGCTCCAGAAGCGGCTGTAGTTGGCGCGCAGGTCCACGCTCGGCGCGTCCTTCACCAGGTCGGTCAGCTGGAACTTGGCTTCCAGCTCGATGCCGCTGGTACGCGCCTTGCCGATGTTGACCGGGCGCGAGAGCCAGCGCGGGCCCTGGGCGGTCGGCACCTCGGTGACGGCGCGGCGGATCAGGTCGTCGACCTTGCGCACGAAGGCGCTGGCCGAGACGATGCCGGTGCGGCCGATGTAGTGTTCGTAGGCCAGGTCGATGCCCGTCGCCAGCTCGGGCTTGAGGTCCGGATTGCCGCTGCGGTCAGGACGCACGAAGGAATTGTCGGCCGAGACGGTGGGCGCGGCGATCATGTCGTTGAGCTGCGCGGCGCGGTAGCTGCGCGTCAGGCTGGCGCGCACCTGGTCTTTTTCCTTGCCGGGCAGGCGCCAGACGGTATGCAGCACGGGGCTCCAGACGCGGCTTTCGTTCTTCACGCTGTTCCCCACCCTGGTGCTGGCGGTGCGGATGCCTTCCCAGCGCAGGCCCAGGTAGGCCGACCAGCGCTCGGTGATATCGAATTCGTCCTGGGCGAACAGCGCGATGCGGCGCTGGTTGGCGGAGAGGTTGGCGCCCGATTCCTCGTACAGCGGGCCGCCGTCATCCTCGGCCACCTGGGTCTGTTTCAGGCGGGTGGCTTCCACGTCCCAGCCCACGGCCAGCAGATGGCCCTTGGCGATCGGCTTCGTATATTTGCCGCCGGTGTTGGCGCCGCGGAAGCGCATGTCGCCGCGGTCGTTGAACACGCGCAGCGGCTCGCCGGCGAAGCCGTAGGTACGGCGGACGCTGCTGTTCTCGCTGTTGGCGCCGCCGAAGCCGAACTTGAGGTCCAGCTTGGCGTTGCCGTCCATGCGGTGCAGCCAGTTGCCGAACAGGCGGCCGAAGGTGGAATCCGAATCGGACATCTGCTCGAGGCGCGCGTAATCCGGCTCGCCGCCCAGGCGCGTGACCGTGTTGTTCAGGCGCGAGTCGTTGCGGTTCACTCCCAGGAAGGGCTGGACCGTCAGCGTGTCCTTGTTGTCGAAGGTGTAGGTGAAGCGCGGCGACGCATGCAGGCCCTTGGAACGGGAATCGCTGCGGCCCTCGAGCAGCTGCTCGCTGTCGAGGGTGCCGTCGCGGCGCTCGGTGCGGTCGTAGGTGGTGCTCTCGTTCTCGTTGCGGCCCTGGCGCAGCATCACGTTGGTGAGCCAGGCCAGCTTGCCGGACTTGCCCGGCATCGCCAGCGACACGTCGGGCGAGTGCAGGCCGCCGGACACGCTGTCTCCGACGCGCAGCTGGATGTCCTTCTGCTGGTAGCCCTCGCGCAGCACGATGTTGATGGTGCCGGCGATCGCCTGGGTGGAGTGCTCGGCCACCGGGCCGCGGATCACCTCGATGCGCTCGACCTGGTCGGGCGGCAGCGACTCGAGCGAGAAGCCTGGCGGCGGACGCTCGCCGTTGACCAGCATCTGGGTATAGCCGTTGCCCATGCCGCGCATGCGCACCCCGCCGCCGCGCCCGGGCGCGCCGCCCATGGTCACGCCCGGCAGGCGCTTGAGGATCTCGCCGACATTACTGTCGCCGTTGCGGTCCAGCTCTTCGCGGCCGAAGATCATCTTGGAGGCGGTCGCCAGGCGGCGCTGGTCGGTGTCGTTGGCGCGGCTGCCGCTGACCGTCACCTGCTGCAGCTTGTCGTCGGCCTTCGGGGCCGCCGGGGCCTGGCGGGCCTGGACCGCGCCCGGCTGCTGCGGGGCCGCCGGTTCGGAACCGGCCTGGCCGGCAGCCGCCGCCGGTACTGCTGCTGCGGCGGCGCCCAGCACGGCCGCACAGGCCAGGGAAACATAGGTATGCATGCGTGTTCTTGCTCTTCAATAGCTTGCCGGGGCGTGCGAGGCGCACGTGGGCGAAAAACCATTCTAGCTGTTAGGAAACAAGCGGCGACGGGGATTAAAGTTTTTTTACTTTTCGATACACGCCAAGGGCGGTTTTTCGCGTATGCATGTGTTGGGAGACGACAACAAGCTCCTGGCTGCCGGGATAAAGTTGCGCTGTGGAATGTACAATCGTCGCCGGCTTGTCCGGGTGCCGCGGCGCGCAAAGCCGGAAAGAAAAAATGCCCACGGAGGGGGCCGTGGGCAAAGACCACTTCAAGAGTGGAGAGAGAGAAAAACTGGTATTGAATATAGGCCGCCCCTTTCCCGCTCGCTTGCACTCTTACAATTGCTTACCAACGGATAGAAAACTCGCTGTAAGGACCACGGGCCATATGCATGGCGGCGCCGGATGCAGGCTTGTTTGCGCTCCCCCTCTCCAGAGCCTGCGAACAGGTTTATACTGATCTGCGCTACCTCAGGGGCAAGCCAGCGGTAATTTCACGGCGCGCGCAGCCAGAACGGGTGACCCATGGGCTCTACTTTCAAGAATTCCTGTCTCGTCGGCCTTGGCGCGCTTGCCGGGGTCGCATTTTCCATGCAGTTCTCCGCGCTGGCCTACAAGCCGGTCGAGGAAAGCATGCCCATGGCCGAACTGCGCCAGCTGGCCGACGTCGTCGGCGTCATCAAGTCGAATTATGTCGAGCCGGTCGAGGACAAGGCCCTGCTGTCGGAAGCGATTTCCGGCATGGTGGCCTCGCTCGACCCCCATTCCGCCTACCTCGACCCGCGCGCCTACCGCGAGCTGCGCGAAGGCACCGAGGGCCGCTTCGTCGGCCTGGGCATCGAGATTTCCGAGAGCGAGGACGGCTATGTCGAGATCGTCGCGCCCATCGAGGATTCGCCGGCCTTCCACGCCGGCATCAAGGAAGGCGACCTGATCACCCAGATCGACGGCTTCCCGGTGCAGGGCGTGCCGATCGACGAGGCGATCAAGCGCATGCGCGGCGAGCCCGGCACCCGGGTCACCCTGACCATCGCGCGCAAGGACGCCCCGGAGGCGCTGCATTTCACCATCACGCGCAGCGAGATCGTCCAGAAAAGCGTGAAGGCGAAAATGATCGAGCCGGGCTACGCCTGGCTGCGCATTTCCCAGTTCCAGGAACCGACCGTGGACGATATGGCGGCCAAGCTGCAGGCCCTGTACCGCCAGAACCCCGACATGAAGGGCCTGGTGCTCGACCTGCGCAACGACCCCGGCGGCCTGCTGCAGGGCGCGATCGGGGTGGCCGCGGCCTTCCTGCCGAAGGATGCCGAGATCGTCTCGACCAACGGCCAGCTGCCCGATTCCAAGGCGCGTTTCTATGGGCGCCCGGAGTTCTACATGCTGCGCAGCGGCGCCGATCCGCTGGCCAGCCTGCCGCCCGCCTACAAGAACCTGCCGATGGTGGTGCTGGTGAACACCGGCTCGGCCTCTGCCTCGGAGATCGTGGCCGGCGCCCTGCAGGACTACAAGCGCGCCACCATCCTCGGCACCCAGACCTTCGGCAAGGGCTCGGTGCAGACCATCCGCCCGATCGGGCGCGACTCCGCGGTCAAGCTGACCACCGCGCGCTACTACACCCCGGCCGGGCGCTCGATCCAGGCGCGCGGCATCGTGCCCGACTTCCCGGTCGACGAGACCGCCGAAGGCGACGGCCTGAACGCGCTGCGCATGCGCGAAGCCGACCTGGAACGCCACCTGTCGAACGACCGCGACAAGGAATCGGCAACGCGCCAGGAAGACATCGAGGAGCAGATGCGCCTGCTGGCCGAGGCGCGCCTGCGCAAGCCGGTCGACTACGGCAGCGAGGACGATTTCCAGCTGGCCCAGGCGCTGAACCACCTCAAGGGCCAGCCGGTCCAGCTGTCCAAGCGCGCCGGCGCCACCACGCTGGCCCAGGGCCACTAGGATGCCCCGGAAGCCGGTGCGCGACCTGCTTCCCCTGGCATCGAACCGGCGATTCCCTGTTTTAGCACGACCGTGTAGAATTTGGCCATCTTACGGGCAAGTCCCGTTATTTCCATTGAAAGTTTGCCTATCATGAAACCTGTCGTCATCAGCGGCACCGGCCTGTTCACGCCTTCGCAATCCATTTCCAACGACGAGCTGGTGACGGCTTTCAACGCCTACGTCGAACTGCACAACCAGGAGCACGCCGCGGCGATCGCGGCGGGCGAGGTGACGGCGCTCGAACCCTCGAGCAGCGCCTTCATCGAGAAGGCCTCGGGCATCAAGTCGCGCTATGTGATGGAGAAGGAAGGCATCCTGGATCCGGCGCGCATGACGGCGCGCATTGCCGAACGCGCGGACGACGAGGTGTCGCTGCAGGCCGAGATGTGCGTGGCGGCCGCGCGCGAGGCGCTGGCGCGCGCCAACAAGACCCCGGCCGACATCGACATGGTGCTGGTCGCCTGCAGCAACATGCAGCGCCCCTACCCGGCCATGGCGGTCGAGGTGCAGGAAGCGCTCGGCATCGACGGCTTCGGCTTCGACATGAACGTGGCCTGCTCCTCGGCCACCTTCGGCATCGCCACCGCGGTCGACGCGGTGCGCAACGGCCGCGCGCGCGCGGTGCTGATGCTGAACCCGGAGATCACCAGCGGCCACCTGAACTTCCGCGACCGCGACAGCCACTTCATTTTCGGCGACGCCTGCACCGCCGTGATCGTCGAAGCTGCCGAGACGGCAACCAGCGCCCACCAGTGGGAAATCCTGGACAGCCAGCTCAAGACCAAGTTCTCGAACAACATCCGCAACAACTTCGGCTTCATGAACCGCTTCGACGAAGCGGGCGTGGGCCAGCCGGACAAGCTGTTCCGCCAGCAGGGCCGCAAGGTGTTCAAGGAAGTGTGCCCGATGGCGGCCGAGATGATCGCCACCACGGTGCGGAACGCCGGGCTGGAGATCAAGGATATCTCGCGCTACTGGCTGCACCAGGCGAACCTGAACATGAACCTGCTGATCGCGCGCACCCTGCTGGGGCGCGATGCGACGCCGGACGAGGCGCCTGTGATTCTCGACACCTATGCGAATACCTCGTCGGCGGGGTCGATCATTGCGTTCCACAAGTACCAGGACGATTTGCCGTCGGGCGCGAATGGCGTCATCTGCTCGTTTGGGGCGGGGTATTCGATTGGTTGCGTGGTGGTGCGCAAAAAATAAGCGTTTTGGGTCTGCATAAAACCTGGGTCCCCGCCTTCGCGGGGATGACGGTTTTGAGGCCAGGTGTCCTTTCACCTTTAGCTCCTGAACCTCATCCCCGCGGAAGCGGGGACCCAGGTTTTTTCGCCTACCGATACAGGCTTAAAGCCGCGCCGCCAGCTCCGCCCCCTCCCGGAT
>CAMPHU010000231.1 GCA_946886065.1 uncultured Massilia sp.
ATCGATTACGTGGTCGACGGCGAAATCATCGGCGTCGGCACTGGCTCGACCGCCAACTTCTTCATCGACGAACTGGCCAGGATCAAGGACCGCATCAAGGGCACCGTGGCCTCGTCGGAAGGCACGGCGGCGCGCCTGCGCGGCCACGGCATTCCCGTGTTCGACATGAACGAGGTGGAATCGATCGCCGTCTACATCGACGGCGCGGACGAGATCAACGCGGCCGGCGCCATGATCAAGGGCGGCGGCGCGGCCCTGACCCGCGAGAAGATCGTGGCCTCGATCTCGCAGAAATTCGTCTGCATCGCCGACGGTTCGAAGCTGGTGGAAACGATGGGCAAGTTCCCGCTGCCGGTGGAAGTCATCCCGATGGCGCGCGCGGCCGTGATGCGCAAGCTCGCGAGCCTGGGTGGCCAGCCGCGCCTGCGCACCAAGGCGGGCAGCGATGAAGCCTTCATCACCGACAACGGGGGCGAGATCATCGACGTGGCCGGCCTGTCGATTACCGACCCGGTGGCGCTGGAGAACCAGATCAACCAGATCGTCGGCGTGATCGCCGTCGGCCTGTTCGCGCAACGCGGCGCCAACGTCTGCCTGCTGGGCACGGGCGAAGGCGTCAAGACCCTGTCGTTCTAAGCTCTGCGAGGACTTTCCATGAAACGCGCGCTGGTGCTGGTGGCTGTCCTGCTGGGTGGCTGTTCCATGTTCAAGAGCAAGGTGGAGCCGGCGCCGGTCGCTGCCGTGAAGCCGGTGGCGCCGCAGCTGGTCGACGCGAGCGGCGCGCCGATTCAGCGGGTGCCGTTCCGGACCGGGGTGTCGTCGGCGACGGTCGAGAAGCTGGCGCGCGCGCAAAGGTGCACGGGCGGGCAGGGGGCCGGGCTGGTGACGGAACCTGGGCCGGTTGAGGTCTACCGGATGCAGTGCGAGGATGGGAAGGTGTTCATGGCGCGGTGTGAGTTGCGCCAGTGCAGGAAGATGTGATTTGCTTGGGCGAGCGACTTCGGTAGCGTTGCTGGTTTGATAAAAACTTGGGTCCCCGCGAAGGCGGGGATCCAAGTTTCTTAACCTATTGTTAGCTCAGGTTTATGCAGCCGGCGGCACGTAGCCAACCGCCTGATCCGCGCCTTCACCAAAGAAATGCCGCTCCATCTGCGTCGCCAGGTACTTGCGCGCGCGGTCATCCGCCAGGTTCAGGCGATTCTCGTTGATCAGCATGGTCTGGTGCTTCAGCCATGCCTGCCAGGCTTCCTTCGAAACGGACTGGTAAATCTTCTTGCCCATTTCGCCAGGAACCGGCGGGAAATCCAGCCCTTCGGCTTCCTTGTTCAGTTTGATGCAGTGGACGGTGCGGGCCATCGTGTACTCCTGTTATCCGATACGGTGTAAAACCACCATTATAAAGACTTGATCAAGACCTGTGACCGGCGCTGCCAGTTATACATGTGCTGGCGGTCCTTCGGCAGGTCGTCGACGGTGGCCGGCACGAAGCCGCGCTTCTTGAACCAGTGCGAGGTGCGGGTGGTCAGCACGAACAGCTTGTTCAGGCCCGCCGCGCGGGCGCGGTTT
This sequence comes from uncultured Massilia sp., assembly GCA_946886065.1. The sequence goes on from CAMPHU010000231.1 coordinate 1,567, forward strand.
TCCATGTGCTTGAGGATGCGCTCGCCGTCGCCCTGGGTCTGGGCGTCCGGGCTCACCGTCAGGCAGGCCATTTCGGCCATCTTCGATTCCGGGAACGGGTACAGCGCGGCGCAGCCGAAGATCACGCCGTCGTGCTCGATGACGGAGAACTGGTCGATCTCGCGCTCGATCAGCTCGCGGCCGCGGTAGACCAGGGTGCCGTCGGCTTCCAGCGGCTCGATCAGCTTGATAATTCCGCCGACGTCCTCAATTGTGGCCTGGCGCAGGCTTTCCAGGTTCTCGTGGCTGACCATGGTGCCCACGCCGTCGTGGGTGAACACCTCGAGCAGCACCGAGCCGTCGGTCGAGAAGGGCACGATGTGGGCGCGGTCCACGCCGCTGTTGCAGGCCTTGATCGCGTGCTGCAGGTAGAAGGCGGCATCCGGCGGCAGGAAACCCGCCTGCAGCACGGCCTCGGCCTGGTGCGAGGACAGTTCGCGCAGCTCGGCGTCGCCGGCGTCCTTCATCATCGGCGTTTCGGTGATGTAGATCAGCTTGTCGGCGTGCAGGGCGATCGCGGTGGACGCGGCGACGTCCTCCATCGTCAGGTTGAAGATTTCGCCGGTCGGCGAGAAGCCCAGCGGCGACAGCAGCACCAGGTTGTCTTCGGTCTGCAGGATCGGGTGGATCTTCTCGGCGTGGATCTTGCGCGTCACGCCGGTCAGCTCGAAGTCGGTGCCGTCGATCACGCCGAGCGGGCGGGCGACCACGAAGTTGCCCGAGACGATGCTGATCTGGGCATGCGACATCGGCGTGTTCGGCAAGCCCTGGCTGAACGCGGCTTCGATATCGAGACGCAATTCGCCGGCGGCTTCCTTCGCGCATTCGAGCGCCGCGGTGTCGGTGATGCGGATACCGTTGTGGAAACGGCCCTCGACATTCCGCAGCGCGAGCTGTTCGGCCACCTGCGGACGCGAGCCGTGCACCAGCACGATACGGATGCCGAGGCCCACCAGCAGCGACAGGTCTTGCGCCAGCACCGGCAGGGCGCCGGAAGCGACCAGTTCACCGGGGAAGGCGACGACAAAGGTCTTGCCGCCGAAGGCATGAATATACGGCGCGACAGAGCGCAGCCACTGGACGAATTGGGTAGGGTTTTCCATTTGCCGCATTATAATTCGCTGCGCGATGTGCGCACCAAATACCTTGTAAAAATCAATGTCTGAACAGAGTAACAAGCCTTCGCCGCAGCCGGCGCGCGCCGCTTCCCCCCAATCCGCATCCGAACAGCGTCCCCGCCGTGCGGAGGGCGAGCCGCGTGCGCCGATGACGCAGACCCGCGACGGCGCGCTGCAAACGAAGGATGAACGCCGCCGCCCCCAGGAGAGCGGAGCGCCTCGCCGCGATGGCGACCGCCCGCCGCGCGAACGCGCGCCGCGCCAGGAAGCGCCTGTGTTCGCGCCGACTCCGCTGCCGCCGATTACCTTCCCCGAAGACTTGCCGGTCTCCGGCCGCCGTGCGGAGATCGCGAAGGCCGTGAGCGAGAACCAGGTGGTGATCGTCTCGGGCGAAACCGGTTCCGGTAAAACCACCCAGCTGCCGAAAATCTGCCTGGCCCTGGGCCGCGGCAGCAAGGGACTGATCGGCCACACCCAGCCGCGCCGCATCGCGGCCTCGTCGACCGCCAAGCGCATCGCGCAGGAACTCGGCACGCCGCTTGGCGAGCACGTGGGCTACAAGGTCCGCTTCAACGACACGCTGCAAAAGGGCGCCTCGGTCAAGCTGATGACCGACGGTATCCTGCTGGCCGAAACCCAGACCGACCCGCTGCTCAAGGCCTACGACACGATCATCATCGACGAGGCCCACGAGCGCAGCCTGAACATCGACTTCCTGCTCGGCTACCTGAAGCAGCTGCTGCCGCGCCGTCCGGACCTGAAGATCATCATCACCTCGGCGACCATCGACGCCGACCGCTTCGCGCGCCACTTCGGCACACCGGAGAAGCCCGCGCCGGTGATCGAGGTCTCGGGCCGCCTGTACAAGGTGGAGGTGCGCTACCGCCCCGTGGACCGCGATCCGGTGGCGACCACCGCCAAGCCGGGCGAGCCGCCGCCGAAGGCCCAGGCCGCACGCGACAAGCGCGACCTGATGGACGCCGTGGTCGACGCGGTCGATGAGCTGTGCCGCATCGGATCGGGCGACGTGCTGGTGTTCCTGCCGGGCGAGCGCGAGATCCGCGACTGCGCGGAGGCGCTGCGCAAGCACCATCCGCCGCATGTCGAGATCCTGCCGCTGTTCGCCCGCCTGTCGGTGGAGGAGCAGGACCGCGTGTTCCGCACCACCAACGCGCGCCGCATCGTGCTGGCCACCAACGTGGCCGAGACCTCGCTGACGGTGCCGGGCATCCGCTACGTGGTCGACACGGGCCTGGCGCGCGTGAAGCGCTACAGCTTCCGCAACAAGGTCGAGCAGCTGCAGATCGAACCGGTCGCGCAATCGGCCGCCAACCAGCGTGCCGGCCGCTGCGGCCGCGTGGCCGACGGCGTCTGCATCCGCCTGTACGAGGAAGACGACTACAACAAGCGTCCCAAGTTCAGCGACCCGGAAATCCTGCGCTCCTCGCTGGCCTCGGTCATCCTGCGCATGAAGTCCCTGCGCCTCGCCGACGTCGAGACCTTCCCCTTCATCGAAGCGCCGCAAGGCCGCGCGATCGCCGACGGCTACCAGCTGCTGCAGGAGATCGGCGCGGTCGACGACACCAACGAACTGACCCCATTGGGCCGCAAGCTGGCCAAGCTGCCGCTCGACCCGCGCGTGGGCCGCATGATCCTGGCCGCGCTGGACAACCACTGCCTGAGCGAGATGCTGATCGTGGCCTCGGCGCTGTCGACCCAGGATCCGCGCGACCGTCCCATCGAATACCAGCAGCAGGCCGACGAGAAGCACAAGAAGTTCGCCGACGAGAAGTCCGAGTTCCTCAGCTACCTCAAGATCTGGAAGTGGTTCGAGGAAGCGATCGAGCACAAGAAGTCGAACCGCCAGCTGCAGGACAACTGCCGCGCCAACTTCCTGTCGCAGCTGCGCCTGCGCGAGTGGCGCGACGTGCATTCGCAGCTGCTCACCATCGTGCGCGAGCAGGGCTGGCGCCTGAACGAAGCGCCGGCCACCTACGAGCAGCTGCACCTGGCGCTGCTCACTGGCCTCCTGGGCAACATCGGCTTCAAGGCCGAGGACGAGCAGGGCGGCGTCTACCTGGGCGCGCGCGGCATCAAGTTCCACATCTGGCCCGGTTCGACCCTGGGCAAGAAGGCGGGACGCTGGATCATGGCGGCGGAACTGGTCGAGACCACGCGCCTGTACGCGCGCACCATCGCCCAGATCCAGCCGGAGTGGATCGAGAAGATCGGCGGGCACCTGCTCAAGAAATCCTGGGGCGAGCCGCGCTGGGAAAAGCGCCAGGCGCAGGTGACGGCGCTGGAGCGCGCGACCCTGTACGGCATCGTCGTCTACAGCAACCGCCGCATCAACTACAGCCAGCACAATCCGCTGGAAGCGCGCGAGATCTTCATCCGCGATGCGCTGGTGGCGGGAGACTACGAGACGCGCCTGGCCTTCTATGCCCACAACCACAAGCTGGTGAAGGAGATCGAGAACCTCGAGCACAAGTCGCGCCGCCAGGACGTGCTGGTGGACGACCAGCTGATCCACGCCTTCTACGACAAGGAGATCCCGCTTGATATCGTCAACGGTGCGGGCTTCGAGAAGTGGTACAAGGACGCGGCACACGACAATCCCAAGCTGCTGTTCCTGAACCGCGAGGAACTGATGCGCCACGAGGCGGCCGGCGTCACCACCGAGCTGTTCCCGAAGACGATGAACGTCACCGGGATCGAGATGGGGCTGTCCTACCACTTCGAGCCGGGCAGCGTGCGCGACGGCGTGACGCTGGCGGTGCCGCTGTTCGCGCTGAACCAGATTCCGCAAGAGCGCGCGGCCTGGCTGGTGCCGGGCATGCTGAAGGAGAAGGTGCACCTGCTGCTGAAATCCCTGCCGCAGAAGCTGCGCCGCCATTGCGTGCCGCTGCCTGACTATGCGGCGCGTTTTGTGGAGCGCATCGACGCCGCGCGCACTTTCGGCCGCGGCGACCTGATCGACGTCCTGATCGCGGACATCCACGCCCAGCTCGGCGTTCGGGTGCTGACCACGGACTTCAAGCTGGAAACCTTGCCGGCCCACCTGTTCATGAACTTCAAGGTGATCGACGAGCACGGGCGCCAGCTGGACATGGGGCGCAACCTGGCGACCCTGCAGGCCGAACTGGGCGGGCAGGCGCGCCAGAGCTTCCAGAAGCTGGCCGAGGCCAAGCCGGCCGCGCCCGCCGCCCCTGCGCGTGCGCCGCAGCAGCCGGCAGCGGCGCCGCTTGCGGGCAAGGGGAAGGGCGCCCAGCCTGCCGCAGCGCCGGCTCCGGCGCCGGCCGTCAGCCAGCACACCGGCATTACGAGCTGGACCTTCGGTGAGCTGCCGGAACTGCTGGAGATCAACCAGGGCAAGCTGACCCTGATCGGCTTCCCGGCGCTGGTGGACAAGGGCACGCACTGCGACCTGGAAGTGTTCGACGATCCGAACGTGGCGGCGCGCACCCACCGCGTGGGCCTGCGCCGCCTGTTCGCGCTGCAGTTCAAGGAGCAGCTCAAATTCGCGGAGAAGAACATCCCCGGCCTGCAGCAGATGGGCATGCAGTTCATGAGCGTGGGCACGCAGGAAGACCTGCGCGACCAGATCGTGGCCAAGACGATCGACATCGCCTGCCTGCAGGACCCGCTGCCGACGGGCGCGGCCTCGTTCAACAAGCGCAAGGACGAGGGCAAGGGCCGGATCGGTTTGCTGATCAACGAGATCGCGCGCCTGGCGGGGCAGGTGCTGGCCGAGTTCCACGGCCTGCCCAAGCGCCTGCAAAGCCTGCCGCAGCCGGTGGCGGCGGATATCCAGTCGCAGTTGCAGGGGCTGGTGCACAAGCGCTTCATCGCCGACAACGAGTATTCGCAGCTGGCGCACTTCCCGCGCTACCTGAAGGCGATCAATGTGCGGATGGAGAAGCTGCGGACCAATGCGTCGCGCGACGCGCAGCTGATGGCGGAGTGGCAGAACGCGGCCAGCCAGTTCCAGCGCACCCTGAAGAACCAGGCGGGCAAGAACAACGATCCGCGCATGGTGGAGTTCCGCTGGATGCTGGAGGAATTGCGGGTGTCGCTGTTCGCGCAGGAACTGAGGACGCCGATGCCGGTGTCGGCGAAAAGGCTGCAGAAGGTGTGGGAGTCGATGATCCGGTAAAGCTGAGCGGCTGTTCTGGAGCTGCTTGAACTTGGGTCCCGGCGAAGGCCGGGATCCAGGTTTCAAGCACACCACCGACGCATCATTCAGCCAATATTACTTCCGCGGATCCTGCTCAGATCCTTGTCATCGCCGTGGGGGGGGGGGGGGGCCGGGGGGGCCGGGGGGGGCGGGGGGGGGGGGGCGCGGGTGGGGGGGCGGCGCGGGGGGTGAGTGTGGGGGGTGTTTTG
>CAMPHU010000232.1 GCA_946886065.1 uncultured Massilia sp.
TGCGCATCCGCGGCGCCATGCTGGACGAGCTGCGCAACAGCGACTGGATGCCGCGCAGCACGCGCCAGAACATGCGCAAGGTCGAGACCGCGATGAACGAGCTGCAGCAGCGCCTCGGCCGCCCGCCCAGCGAATCGGAAGTGGCCAAGTCGCTCAAGATGTCGCTGGCCGACTACCAGGACCTGCTGTCCGACGGCGGCGGCCACCAGCTGGTCTATTACGAGGACTTCCGCGGCGACGACGACGACGGCAGCTTCCTCGACCGCTATGCGGTGGACGACGAGGATCCGCTGCGCAGCCTGCTCGACACCGACTTCCGCCAGGCCGTGATCGACGCCATCGACAAGCTTCCGCCGCGCGAGAAGATGCTGATGGGCCTGTACTACGAAGAAGAACTCAACCTCAAGGAAATCGGCGCCGTCATGGGCGTGAGCGAATCGCGGGTGTCGCAGCTGCACACCCAGGCAGTGGCGCGCCTGCGCGCGGCGCTGCGGGAGCAATTGTGGACTGGTCCAGCGTAATCGGCCTCATCCTGGCGCTGGCCGGCGTCTTCGTCGGCCATACGCTCGACGGCGGGCGCTTCGCCTCGCTGTTCCAGCCGGCCGCCTTCGCCATCGTGGTGGTCGGCACCGCCGGCGCCGTGCTGCTGCAAAGCGAGCGCCGTACTTTCCTGCGCGGCATGCGCATGCTGCGCTGGGTCTTCGTGCCGCCGCGCGGCGAACGCGACAAGCTGTCGCGCGAGATTGCCCTGTGGAGCCTGTCCGCGCGCCGCGACGGCCTGCTGTCGCTCGAGCAGTACATGGGGACCAAAGACCTCTACATCCAGAAGGGCCTGCGCCTGGTGGTCGACGGCATCCAGCCCGACAAGCTGCGCAGCCTGCTCGAGCACGAGATCAACGGCTACGAATTCACCCAGCGCCAGGCGGCGCGCATCTGGGAATCGGCGGCCGGCTATGCGCCCACCATCGGCATCCTGGGCGCGGTGCTGGGCCTGATCCACGTGATGGAAAACCTGTCCGATCCTTCGCGCCTGGGCTCGGGCATCGCCGTCGCCTTCGTCTCCACCGTCTACGGGGTGGGGCTGGCCAATCTGTTCTTCCACCCGGTCGGCAACAAGCTCAAGGCCATCGTGGCGGACAAGGTGGCGCAGTACGAAATCCTGCTCGAAGTCTTCCACGACATCGCCACCGGCGACCACACGCGCGTGATCGACGAACGCGTGGCCAGCCTGCTGGCCCGTCATTGATGGCGGCCGGCTGAGCCATGGCGCGCAAACGCTACGACGACGACCAGCCCCACGAGCAGCATGAGCGCTGGCTGATCTCCTACGCCGACTTCATCACCTTGCTGTTCGCCTTCTTCGTCGTGATGTACGCGATCTCGATCGTCAACGAGGGCAAGTACCGGGTGCTGTCCGATGCGCTGGGCGACGCCTTCGGCGGGCGCGGCGCGGCCCCCACCGTCAACACCCAGGTCGAGCCGGTGCTGCCGCTGTCCCACCTCGTCAACCGCAAGCGCAACGAGATCGCGCGCCGCGAGCGCGAGAAGATGGCGGTGCTGGCGCGCGACCTGTCGGCGACCCTGCTGCCGCTGGTGAAGTCGGGCCAGGTGCGGGTGACCCGGAACGCGCGCGGCATCAGCGTCGAGATCAACGCCAGCGTGCTGTTCGCCCAGGGCGAGGCGGTGCTCGGAAGGGACGCGGGCGAGATCCTGCGCGCGGTCGGCGGCCTGCTCAGGAACGATTCCCACCGCATCGAGGTCGAAGGGCATACGGACAATGTGCCGATCGCCAGCGCCGTCTTTCCGTCCAACTGGGAACTGTCGGCCGCGCGCGCCAGCAGCGTGGTGCGCCTGTTCGTCGACAGCGGAGTGGGGGAGGGGCGCCTGTCCGCGATCGGCTACGCCGCAACCCGCCCGGTAGCGCCGAACACCGACGCGCTCGGGCAGGCGCGCAACCGCCGCGTGGCGGTCATGATCCTGGCTGCCTTGCCGGAAACCGGCGGAGAACTGGCGGACTGAGTGCCAACTGAACAGCGCCTAATTTTCGATTAAGAATTGCAAGAATCTTTCGTGGTAGCCTGCTTGCTGAAATAATATTTCATGGCCATGGGAGCGCGAATGCATGTCAAACGGAGTATGCCGGCGGTACTGCTGGCCCTGGCGGGACTGGTCGGCGCCAGCGGCGCCGTGGAGGCGGACGTGAACGTGCGCCACCGCCTGGACGTGGAAACCACGGGCGGCAAGGTGCTGGTGCGCGTGACCATCGAGAACCACGGCGAAAAGACGATCTGGGTGCCGCGCGAAGTGGCGGCCGAGGACGCGCTGACCGGCAAGCGCTTCGACCTGCGCGAAGCCAGGGGCGGGCGCGAGGTGCAATATGCCGGGCCGATGGTCAAGCGCGCCGCCTACACGGCCGCCGACTACCTCGAGGTCAAGCCCCACACCATGCACCTCAACACGGTCGACATCACCCCTTCCTATGCCTTCAAGAAGGGGACGCAGGCCTACGAGATCAGCTATCCCGGCCCCTGGCTGCCGGACGTGAACAAGCTCGACGAAGTCAATAGCAGCCCGTCGGAGCCGGTGCGCTTCACCTACACGGCAAAGTAAGGTCCCGATGAAAAGGGGAGGGAGCACCGCCAGGTGCTTCCTCCCCTTTTTCCTGCCCGCGGCGAACGCTTAGTTCAGCGCCGGGGTATTCTCGCCGAAATATTCATGGTTGTCGGCGTTGTCGACAGCCTTGTTCGGATCGCTGATCGCCAGGCTGGCGGCGCCGCTCTGGCCGTAGACGTGGTCGTCGGTGCCCGCCACCACGTTGAAGTGGCTCATCTCGTGCACCAGGGTGCCGCCCTTGGAGTCGGTGCCGGTCATCGGCGCCGACCAGAAGGCGCGGCAGACGTAGATCTTGTACGGCTGGGTCGGATACACGTAGGCGTAGTAGCTCTGCTTGCAGCCGCAGTCCACGGTCACCGGCTTGTTGTCGAAGGCGTCCTTGATGGCCGTGAAATGCGACTTCACGGTCGACTGGCGCGCGCTGGTCACGGTGCCGAACCACTTGGTGTAGCGCGGACCCATGGTGGTCTTGGCCATGTAGGTGTTGCCGCTGTCGGCCATCGCCTTGCCGGCCGCCATCGCCTGCTGGACCGTGCTCTGCTGGGTGGCGGTGCAGTTCGTATAGCTCAGGCTGGCCGGCTGCACGCCCGCGTCGCGCTTCATGGCTTCCAGGTCCAGGATGGCCTGCGGGGTGGCGCCGCGCGGCAGGCGGGCGTCGATCCACATGCTGGCCACGTTGGATTCCATCTCGCGGTCGGCCTTGTCGGCGGCGTTCAGGAACAGCGCGGGCGAGGCGACCTTGTAGCTGATCTGGTAATCGCCGGTCACGCTCATGTCGTACAGGGCCGACAGCTCGACCTTGACGGTATGGGTGGCGCCCGGCTTGATCACGAAGTAGTCCGACTTCTTCGGCACCGGACGCTTGATGATCGGGCCCAGGTAGGGCACCGGCTCGCCGTCGCGGGTCACTTCGAACAGCGGCGTGTCCAGGCCCTGGAACGGGGTCAGCCACTTCAGGACGTACTGCGGCGTGTCCGAGGTGTTGGTCAGGGTCACCTTGACCACCACGTCGTCGTCTTGCCCCAGCGCGTGCTTTTCCGTCTCCACAGCGATGTTGACGCCCTTCGGCGCGGCGCTGGCGCCTCCGCAGGCCATCGCCAGTGCTGCCACTCCCAATGCCGATTTCCAGAATCCGTTCAAGCTCATATCGTTTCTCCGTGTGTGAAAGTTATGCGGCTTGCTGCAGCCATCGTTATCGGGCCGCCCCCGCACGACTTGTCTGTACAGGATGCGGCCCGTTGACGATATTTACGGATTCAAGTTCCTATGTAAAGTTGATTCATGTCAGATGTGACATTTTTTGCGAATTGTCAACGAGATCCGACAGTCAATTGGAACACGCTTGCATTTTGAAACCGTCGGTGCTAACGCTTTTGCTGAGGTGGTGTGTTCTCCCCGAAATACTCGTGCGTATCCGCGTTGTTGAGCGCGCGCTCGGGAGCGGTGCGCGCCAGTTCCATCGCGCCGGCCTGGCCATAGACGTGGTCGTCGGTGCCGGCCACGGCGTCGAAATGGCTCATCTCATGCACCAGGGTTCCGCCGCGCGAATCGGTGCCGGTATTCGCCGCGCTCCAGAACGCCTTGCAGACATAGATCTTGTAGGGCCGGGACGGATACACATAGGCGAAATAGGGCTCGTCGCAGCCGCAGTCGAGCGCCAGCGGCTTGCTCTCGAAGGTGTCGCGGATGGCGGCGAAATTGGCGCTCGCCCTGGCGCCGCGCTGCGCGTCCGGGGCGCCGAACCAGGTCGTGTAGCGCGCTCCGTAGGCTTGGCCGGACGTGAGGTAGGCGTGGCCGTCGGCGGCCATCGCGCGGCCCGCGTCCACGGCCGCCGCCAGCTGCTCCTGCTGGGCGTTCGAGCACTGGCTGAAGGCCAGGCTGCCGGCCGCGGTTTCCTGCGCGGTTTCCCGGGCGGGCGCGGGCGCACTCTTGGCGCCGCGCGGCAGCCGGCCTTCGACCCAGATGCTCACCGGGCTGGACGCCAGCTCGCCCGTCACCGCATGCAAACCCAGGCCCGGCAGCGGCGCCGCCGGGCTGTGGTAGCGCACCGTATAGGCGCCGGTGATGTGCATTTCGTAGAGCGCGGACAGCTCGACCGTCTGGGTTACCGAAGCGCCGGGCTCGATCGGCACGAAGTCGGCCGGCCGCGGCGCGGGACGCTTGATCTCCACCCCGAGGTAGCGCACCGGCTGGCCGTCGCGGCGGATGTCGAACAGGGACGACTGGACGCCGTCCAGCGGCGTGCGCCAGCGCAGCACGTGCTGGGCCAGGCCCGAGGTATTGGTCAGGGTGACGCGCACCAGCACGTCGTCGCCGCGCCCGACGGAAGGACGGACGGCTTCGAGCCTGACGGCGACGCCGGCCTGGGACGGCTGGGCGGCGCCGGCAGGGGCGCACATGAGGACGAAAGTAAAGAGCAGGGCCGTGCAATAGCGGGACATGTTTCCTCCTGGATGATGTGTCCCGCTTACTGTCCCGCCGCTATGCGACCTAGATATTGCGTCAGTTCAACACTCTTCGCTGATTCATTGCCGGGCTGCAATAACCCTGTTGCCAATGGGCCAAATAAACAACAGTTGCAAAGTGTTTACTCGATCAGCGCCGGGATGCTTTGCTATCATGCAACGACTGTATTGATTCAGCCAACACCCCGCCGCGGCAGCTTCCCCATGAGATTCCACAAGACAGACGCAACGATGCACAAGCTGGTGCGGCATGCCCGCGCGTGGAGGCAGGCATGAGGCAGGAAGGGGAGACGGTGGACGCGATCGCGCGCGAGATCGGGCTGGACGGCGAGGAAGTCGCGGCGCGCAAGGCATTCCTGGAAATGGGCGAGGCCGACCTCGCCGCGCTGCGCGACGTGCACGCGCTGCTCGAGCAGGAGCGCGAACGGTTTTCCGGCGAGTTCTACGATCACCTGCTGCGCTTCGCGCACACGCGCAGCATGCTCGGCAGCGACAGCACGGCGCGCGCCCTGCGCCGCGCGCAGTCGGCCTATTTCAGCAGCCTCACGGCGGGCGACTACGACGATGGCTATATCCGCGAGCGCCTGCGCGTGGGCATGGCGCACCAGCGCATCGGGCTCGAGCCCAAGTGGTACATCGGTGCCTACCGCAAGTACCTGGCCGAGATCATCGACATGCTGTGGGAAAGGCTGGGCCACGCGCCGCAGCGCTGCACCGCCGCCATCGACGCCGTGCTCAAGGTGGTGTGCTTCGACATGGGCCTGGCGCTGGACACCTATGCGCACGCGGCCCAGCGCAGCATGCGCCAGAACCAGAACTACCTCGAGCAGGTCATCGACGGCATGCCGGCCGGCCTGCTGGTGGTCGACTGCGCGCTGCGCGTGCGTTCGATGAACCGCATGATGGCCGACCTGCTGGACGCGCCGGAGGACGCCGCCGGGGACGGGGCAGGCGCGGGCTGCCTGCTCGAGCAGCTGATCCCCGGCCAGGAACTGGGCCAGCGCGTGCTCGAAGCCCTGCGCTCGGGCGCGCCGCAGGACAACGTGCTGGTGACCCTTGACGGGCGCGCCGACGGCGTGCGCTACGTCGAGTTCAACATCCGCCGCACCCAGCAGGCGGGCGGCCAGCTGCTGCTCCTGATCGGCCACGACGTCACCTTCCGCCGCAAGGCGCGCCTGCGCCTGCAGGAGAGCGAGGAATTCTTCCGCCTCACCTTCAACCAGGCCGCCGTGGGCATCGTGCTGCTGTCGGGCGACGGGCGCCTGCTGCGGGTGAACCGCAAGATGTCGCAGATCCTCGGCTACACCGAGGTCGAGCTGCTGCAGCGCTTCTTCCAGCAGCTCACCTGCGGCGAAGACCTGCCCGACGAGCTGGCCCTGATCCGGCGCCTGAAGGCGGGCGAGATCAACGACTACCAGCGCGAGAAGCGCCTGTTGCGGCGCGACGGCACCCCGGTGTGGGTCAACGTCAGCGTCTCGGTGATGCGCGACGCCCACGGCGACCAGCGCTTCATCTCGGTGGTCAAGGACATCTCGCGCCGCAAGCAGGCCGAGGAAGCGCTGCTGCGCATGGCCAACCACGACGCGCTCACCGGCCTGCCCAACCGCGCGCTGCTGCAGGACCGCCTGGCCCAGGCGATCGCGCACGCGCACCGCAACGGCAGCCAGGTGGCGGTGATGTTCATCGACCTGGACCGCTTCAAGCACGTCAACGACAGCCTCGGGCACGACGCCGGCGACCGGATGATCGTCGAGATCGCGCGCCGCCTGTCCAGCGTCTTGCGCGACACCGACACCGTGGCGCGCCAGGGCGGCGACGAATTCGTGGTGGTGCTGCCCGACCTG
>CAMPHU010000233.1 GCA_946886065.1 uncultured Massilia sp.
ATGCAAGCCAAGTTAATGAGGGTCAGAGTCGAATTGTTTGGCAACTTTCGAAAATTTCCCAACAATTCGACTCTGACCCTCATTAACTTGGCTTGCATTGGGCGTCGGTTGTGCGACTGGGCAACGATTATGTGGCCGCGCTGCGTGTGCTCTCTCAGAGACGGGCGCATGGAGCGTTCCGCCCAAAAACAGACCCCATGATAATTAGGGTCAGAGTCGAATTATTGGGCAATTTCTCGCGTTATCCCGACAATTCGACTCTGACCCTATTTACTAGGTGGCCATAGCTATCGGGATAAATTGGGGTCAGAGTTGAATTGTTGGGAAATTTAACAATGTTTCCCGATAATTCGACTCTGACCCTATTAGAGACCGCCCTAACGGGGACCGACCCTAAGGTGGATTAGCCGGGGAGCGTGGTGTTGGGGAGTGAGGCGGTGAAGGTGCTGCCCCGCCCCGGCTCCGAGGTGATCGACAGGCGGCCGCCGTGGCGCAGCAGGACGTGCTTGACGATGGCCAGGCCCAGGCCCGTGCCCTGGGTCTCGCGCGAGCGGCTCTTGTCAACGCGGTAGAAGCGCTCGGTCAGGCGCGGGATGTGGGAAGGCTCGATGCCGATCCCGCAGTCGGTCACCTGGAAGCGCAGGTCGTCCTCGCCCCGCGTCCAGCGCAGGCGGATCGTGCCGCCGTCCGGCGAGTAGCGCACCGCATTCGAGGCCAGGTTGGCGAAGGCGCTGCGCAGCTCTTCCATGCTGCCCATCACGTCGGGGCCGTCCACCCTCACCTCGACTTCGTGCCGGCCATTCGACAAGGCGCGCGCCTCTTCGGCTACCGATTCCACCATCTCCTTCATGTCCACACGCTCGCGGCGCAAGGGGAATTCGTCGGATTCCAGGCGCGACAAAGTCAGCATGTCCTGGATCAGGCGCTGCATGCGGTGGGCCTGCTCGGTCATCAGCTTCAGGTGCGCGGTGCGCGTGGCCACGTCCAGGCCCGGGTCGGACATCGCGATCTCGAGGAAGCCGACGATTACCGTCAGCGGCGTGCGCAGCTCGTGCGAGGCGTTGGCGATGAAGTCGCGCCGCATCGCCTCGATCCGCTCGGTGTCGGTGGCGTCGTGCGTGACCAGGATCTGGCGCCGGTTCTCGAAAGGGATGATGCGGCATTCGAGCTTGCGGCCGCGGAAGGACAGGGTCAGCGGCTGCTCGTAGCGGCCCAGGATGATGTAGTCGATGAAGTCCGGGTGGCGCACCAGGTTGGTCACGCGCAGGCCCTTGTCGCGCTCCATCGTCAGGCCCAGGTGGCGCTCGGCGGCGGTGTTGCACCATTCCAGGAACAGGACGTCGTCCATGATGGCAACGCCCTCGGGCAGCAGCTGCATGGCCTGGCGGAAGCGGGCCAGCCATTCGGAGAGCTCGGCCTGGTTGCGCTCGTCCTCGCGCCGCAGGCGGTACAGGCGCGCGAAGACGTCGGTCCAGGCGCCCCAGCCGTCCGGCAGGCGTGAGCTGTGGGGTTCATTCAGCCACTCGCCCAGTTCGTACAGGTAGGAGAGCTGGACAAAGAATGCCACCACGACGCCGGCCAGGGCCACTGCCAGGGCGGGGATGGGGCCGAACCACCACCAGAACAGGCCGGCGGCGGCGAATACGAGGCTGAGGCGCAGCAGCGCCGGGACCCAGAACAGGAGCTTGGGGTTCATCGCGGGGTTCGGAAAATCGTTATTGTGGGGCGATGTTAGAGGGTGTGGTGCAAGGATGCCAAGCGATATGCGGGCGCACTTGGGTGACGGCGGGGCCGCCTGGGCCTTCGCCGGAACCCAAGTTCTGCACGCGCGCCCTTCACGCTATTTTTCAGACAGCATGTAACCCACACTGCGCACGGTACGAATCAGTCCATCCGCGCTCTTCAAGGCCTTCCGCAGCCGCAGCACATGCACGTCCACCGTCCGCTCCTCGATCACCGCATGGTCGCCCCACACCTTGTCGAGCAGCTGCGCGCGCGAGAACACGCGCTCGCGGTGCGCCATCAGGAACTTGAGCAGCTTGTACTCCGCATTCCCGATATCGATCTGCTGCCCGTCCACCACCACCGTGCAGCTGTTCGGATCCAGGGTCACGCTTCCTGCGCGCAGCGGCGCCTCGGCCAGGTGCGGGCTCTTGCGGCGCAGCAGCGCGCGCGAGCGGGCCAGCAATTCGCGCGGCGAGAACGGCTTGGTGACGTAGTCGTCGGCGCCGTTGTTCAGCCCCGCGATCTTGTCCTCTTCCATGCTCTTGGCGGTCAGCATGATGACCGGGATGTCCTGGAAATCGCGGTCCGCGCGCAGCCGCGCCAGCAGGCGCAGGCCGCTCTGGTCGGGCAGCATCCAGTCCAGCAGCACCAGGTCCGGCTTGCCGCGGCTGATGCTGTCCCACGCGCCCTGCGCCGTGTCGGCGCTGCGGATGTCCCAGCCCGCCTCGCGCAGCGAATAGCTCACCAGCTCGACGATCGCGGGCTCGTCCTCCACCACCAGCACGTTGGTATTGTCCGCCATCGTCAGGCGCCCGGTTGCTCGAGGGCGGCCGGCTTGCTGTGGCGGATGTCGCGGCCCTCGACCACGTAGATCACGTATTCGGCGATGTTCTTGGCGTGGTCGCCGATGCGCTCGATGGCCTTGGCCACCCACAGCGTGTCCAGCGCGTTCGAGATCGTGCGCGGGTCCTCCATCATGAAGGTCACCAGGGTGCGCATGATGGTGCGGAATTCATGGTCGACCACTTCGTCCGCCGCGATCAGCTGCAAGGCCTGCTTGCCGTCCAGGCGCGCGAAGGCGTCCAGCGCGTCGTGCAGCAGGTCGCAGGTGGCCTTGGAGATGGTGCGGATCATGTCATAGTGGTTGAAGGACGACGGGCCGCGCTCGTGCAGGCCCTTGGCGATGCGCGCCACCTTGGTCGCCTCGTCGCCGATGCGCTCCAGGTCGGTGATCACCTTGATGGTCGCCATCACGGTGCGCAGGTCGTTCGCGGTCGGCTGGCGGCGCACGATCAGGTGGCTGCAGGCGTCGTCGAGCGAGACTTCGAGCTGGTTGACGGCCTGGTCCTCGGCGATCACGCGTTCGGCCCGCTCCACATCGCCGACGCGGAAACACTCCAGCGCCGCGTCGAACTGGGTTTCCACCATGCCGCCCATCAGCAGGACCTTGGAACGAATCGCCTCCAGCTCCTGGTCGTACTGCTTGGATGAATGCTCGCCTGTCATTACAAACTCCGTATCTTTTTGTCAGAATCAGCCGCGGCTAACCAGGGTTAGCCGAAGCGGCCGGTGATGTAGTCTTGCGTTTCCTTGCGCGCCGGGTTCATGAACAGCTGGTCGGTCTCGCCGAATTCGACCAGCTCGCCCAAGTACATGTAGGCAGTGTAATCCGAACAGCGCGCGGCCTGCTGCATGTTGTGGGTCACGATGGCGATCGTGTAGTCCTGTTTGAGCTCGCTGATCAGTTCCTCGATCTTGGCGGTCGAGATCGGGTCCAGCGCCGAGGTCGGCTCGTCCAGCAGGAGCACGTCCGGCTTGACCGCCACGCCGCGCGCGATGCACAGGCGCTGCTGCTGGCCGCCCGACAGCGACAGGCCGCTCTTGTTCAGCTTGTCCTTGGCTTCTTCCCACAGCGCCGCCTTCTTGAGCGCCCATTCCACGCGCTCGTCCATCTCGCCCTTGGACAGGTTCTCGTACAGGCGCACGCCGAAGGCGATGTTGTCGTAGATCGACATCGGGAACGGGGTCGGCTTCTGGAACACCATGCCGACCTTGGCGCGCAGCATGTTGACGTCGACACCGGGCTCCAGGATGTTGCGGCCGCGGTAGAGAATCGAGCCTTCGGCGCGCTGGCCCGGGTACAGGTCGTACATGCGGTTCAGGGTGCGCAGCAGGGTCGACTTGCCGCAGCCCGAGGGGCCGATGAAGGCCGTCACCTGCTTGTCGTGGATGTCCAGGCTGACGTTCTTGAGGCTCTGCGTCTTCCCGTAGAAGAAGTCCAGGCCGGAGATCTCGATCGTCTTGGTCTTGGCGCTGGAGGCCGGGGCCGAAGTGGGCATAGGTTGGGTCATCACAATAGTCAGGATAGATTAACGCGGGGTCTTCTGGCTGAACAGGGTCCGCGACAGGATGTTCAGCAGCAGCACGGTAAAGGTCACCAGCAACGCGCCACCCCAGGCCAGCGAGCGCCAGTCGTCGTAAGGGCTCATGGCGAACTGGAAGATCACCACCGGCAGGTTGGCCATCGGGGCGTTCATGTCGGTGCTGTAGAACTGGTTGTTCAGGGCGGTGAACAGCAGCGGCGCGGTCTCGCCCGAGATGCGGGCCAGGGCCAGCAGCACGCCGGTCACCACGCCGGCCTTCACGGCGCGCAGGCGCACGGTCATGGCCACCTTCCAGTGCGGCGCGCCAAGGGCGTAGGCGGCTTCCAGCAGCGAGTTGGGCACCAGGCGCAGCATGTTGTCGGTGGTGCGCACCACCACCGGCACCGCGATCAGCGAGAGCGCGATGGTGCCGGCATAGCCCGAGAAGTGCTGCACGTTGGCGACGTAGATCGCATACACGAACAGGCCGATCACGATCGACGGGGCCGACAGCATGATGTCGGTGACGAAGCGGGTCACGCTGGCGAACTTGTTGTTGTCGCCGTATTCCGCCAGGTAGATGCCGGCCAGGATGCCGATCGGGGTCGAGACCAGGGTCGACAGGCCGACCATCATCACGCTGCCCATGATGGCGTTGCGCAGGCCGCCCCCTTCGCTGCCGGGGGCCGGGGTATCGGCCGTGAACAGCAGGCTGGAGATGGCGCCGAAGCCGTTGATCAGGAGCGTGGCCAGGATCCAGAACAGGAAGCCGAGGCCGATCGCCATGGCGATCACGGACAGGACGATGCCGACGCGGTGCGCCAGCAGGCGCTTGCGGTAGACGGGGTTCTTGGCGATGGTGTTCATCTTATTGAGTGCCTTATTTGCTACCTTCGTTGCGTGCCATACCCACCAGCATCAGCTTCGCCGCCGACAGGACGATGAAGGTGATCGCAAACAGGATCAATGCCAGCGCAAACAGCGACGACGAGTGCAAGGTGCTCGCGGCTTCGGCGAATTCGTTGGCCAGGGTCGAGGAAATCGAGTTACCGGCCGAGAACAGCGACCAGGACAGGTCGTGCGCATTGCCGATCACGAAGGTGACCGCCATGGTCTCGCCCAGGGCGCGGCCCAGGCCCAGCATCACGCCGCCGACCACGCCGTTGCGGGTGTAAGGCAGCACCACCTTGCGCACCACTTCCCACTTGGTGCAGCCCAGGCCGTAGGCCGATTCCTTGAGCACGGTCGGGACGATCTCGAACACGTCGCGCATCACCGATGAGATGAAGGGAATGATCATCACGGCCAGGATGATGCCGGCGGTCAGGATGCCGATGCCCATGGTCGGACCCTGGAACAGCTGGCCGATCACCGGCAACTGGCCGATGGTTTCCTTCAGCAGCGGCTGGACATGGTCGGCGAACAGCGGCGCGAACACGAACAGGCCCCACATGCCGTAGATGATCGAGGGGACGCCCGCCAGCAGTTCGACCGCGGTGCCCATCGGGCGGCGCAGCCAGGCCGGGCAGATCTCGGTGAGGAACAAGGCGATGCCGAAGCTGATCGGGAAGGCGATCGCCAGCGCGATCAGCGAGGTCGCCAGGGTGCCCCAGATGGCGATCAGGGCGCCGAACTGGTCGCCCACCGGATCCCACTCGACGCGGGTCACGAAGCCGGCGCCGAATTCCTTGAAGGCCGGGGCCGCGCCGATCGCCAGCGAGACGATGATCCCGACCAGCACCACCAGCACCGAAGCCGCGAACAGCAGCGTGATTTTATGGAAGAAAAAGTCCTGGAGGCGCTGCTTGCGCATGGTGTTGCGCAGCGCGGCCGCCTGGCGGGCCTCGGCTTCGCTGGACGCCTGCTCAGGCAGGTCGCGCAGGACGGCGGGGGATTGAACGCTCATATATTGTTGTCACTATTGCTGGTGAGCGAAAGGCCGGCTGGCGGGCCGGCCCCTGCGCGATGGGAGGATTACCAGAGCGCCTTGCCGGCCGCGTCCTTCACGTTGGCGCGCCAGGCGTCCTGCACCAGCTTGGTGACGGCGTCGGGCATCGGCACGTAGTCCAGCTCGGCCGCGGCGGCGTCGCCGTTCTTGTAGGCCCAGTCGAAGAACTTCAGCACTTCCTTGCCCTTGGCCGCGTCAGCCTGGGCCTTGTGCACCAGGATGTAGGAGGCGCCGGTCACCGGCCAGCTGGCCTTGCCCGGCTGGTTGGTCAGCACCACCGCGAAGCCCGGGGCCTTGGCCCAGTCGGCGCTGGCGGCGGCCGCGGCGAAGGCGGCGTCGTCCGGCTGCAGGAAGGCGCCGTCGGCGTTCTGCAGCTGGGTGTGCGACATGCGGTTCTTCTTGGCGTAGGCCCACTCGACGTAGCCGATGCCGCCCTTGATGCGCTGCACGTTGGCGGCCACGCCTTCGTTACCCTTGCCGCCCACGCCCACCGCCCACTTGACGGTGGTGCCGGCGCCGACCTTGGCCTTCCATTCCTGGTTGGTCTTGCTCAGGTAGTCGGTCCACAGGAAGGAGGTGCCCGAGCTGTCGGCGCGGTGCACCACGGTGATGTCGTCGGCCGGCAGCTTGACGCCCGGGTTCAGCGCGGCGATCTGCGGGGCGTTCCACTTGGTGATCTTGCCCAGGAAAATGTCGCCGACGACGGCGCCGGTCAGCTTGAGCTGGCCCGGAACGATGCCCGGCAGGTTCACCACCGGCACCACGCCGCCCATCACGGCCGGGAACTGGAACAGGCCGGCGGCGCTGAGTTCGTTGGCAGGCAGCGGCATGTCCGAGGCGCCGAAGTCGACGGTCTTGGCCTTGATCTGCTTGATGC
>CAMPHU010000234.1 GCA_946886065.1 uncultured Massilia sp.
GATTGTAAGGGATTCGGGGTGTACGGGTGTGCTGGCAAACTTGGGTTCCGGCCTTCGCCGGAACGACGTTCTAAAGTAGCTACTTGGCTTGATTGCACCTCTGCTCTCAGCGCGTCGTCCCGGCGAAGGCCGGGATCCAAGTTTGCTCGCAAACCGTCAGCTCAATAAAAAACCCGCGCCAAGCGCGGGTTTTTCACGAGGAGCAAAAGACTTACTTCGCCGTCTCGAACTTCTTGGTAATGACCCACTGCTGCGCGATCGACAGGATGTTGTTGACCACCCAGTACAGCACCAGACCCGACGGGAAGAAGAAGAAGATGACCGAGAACGCCAGCGGCATGAACAGCATCATCTTCGCCTGCACCGGATCGGTCGGCTGCGGGTTGAGTTTGGTGGTGATGTACATCGACACCGCGTACAGGATCGGCAGGATGAAGTACGGGTCCGGCTGGGTCAGGTCGGTGATCCAGCCCACCCACGGCGCGCCGCGCATCTCGACCGACGCCTGCAGGACCCAGTACAGGGCGAAGAACACCGGCATCTGCACCAGGATCGGCAGGCAGCCGCCCAGCGGGTTGATCTTTTCGGTCTTGTACAGCTCCATGGTGGCCTGCTGCATCTTCATCGGGTCGTTCTTGTAGCGCTCGCGGATCGCCTGCATCTTCGGCGTCACCACGCGCATCTTCGCCATGCTGCGGTAGCCGGCGGCCGACAGCGGGAAGAAGGCCAGCTTGATCAGGATGGTCAGGGCCACGATGGTCCAGCCCCAGTTGCCCAGCAGCGCGTGCAGCTGGGTCATCACCCAGAAGATCGGCTTGGCGATCACGGTCAGCATGCCGTAGTCCTTCACCAGCTCCAGGCCCGGGGTGATCTTTTCCAGGGTCTGTTCGTCCTGCGGGCCCGAGTACAGGCGGGTGTCGGTCGACACGGTCGCGCCAGGCGCCACGGTGCCCAGCGGCTGCACGGTGCCGATCGCGTACAGGTTGGTCGCGATCTTCTTGGTGTAGATGTCGCGCTGCACCTTGTCGGCCGGGATGAAGGCCGAGACGAAGAAGTGCTGCGAGATCGCCACCCAGCCGTTGTCGGCCTTGGCCGAGTGCTCGGCCTTGTTCTTCTCGATTTCCTCGAAGGTCAGCTTCTGGTACTTGTCCGCTTCGGTGTACAGGGTCGGGCCGGTGTAGCTCGACATGAACCACGAATCGTTGGCCGGCTTGTTGCCGTCATGTTGCAGTTGCAGGTAGAGCGAAGGCTGGACCGGCGCGGCGCTGACGTTGGTCACGTCGTGGCGGATGCCGATCACGTAGTCGCCCTTGCGGAAGGTGAAGGTCTTGGTCAGGCGCACGCCGCCCTGCTCCGCATCCATCACCAGCTGGACCTGGTTGCCACCGTTGAGCGTGCGCACGCCCGGACGGACGGTGAACACGGTATTGTGGTTCGGCAGGGCGCCGGCGGCACTGGTGCCGATCAGGCCGGTCTGGCCCAGGTAGACGTTGTTGCCGCCGACGTCGAACAGGACCTGGTTCTTGGTCTTGTCGGTGTGGTCCGGATACTGCAGCAATTCGAGGCGCTTGATGACGCCGCCGGTGCTGTCGATGTTGACCTTCACCACGTCGGTGGTGACGGTGACGATCTGGCTGGCCGGGGCGGCGGTTGCGGCTGCCGGCGCGGCTGCGCCCGGCACGGCGGTGCTGCCCGGCTGGGCGGCGGCCGGCACGGCGGTAGGCACATCGGACGGCTTGGCCGGCTGCTGCTGGGCGACCTTGGCCGGCGGCGCCGGCGAGAACAGCGACTGTTTACCGCTAGCCACCATCCAGTTGTTCCAGAGAACAATCAGGGAGACGGCGAACACGATCCACAGGACGGTACGTTTATTGATATCCATTGGGTCTAGTCAGGAATGATGACAGCCTGGGGAGGCTGATGAGGAATCCTTGGCGCGCGCGGGCGGCACCAGGTCGACGCCACCCGCATTCCACGGATGGCAGCGGCACACGCGGCGCGCGGCCAGCAGCGAACCGCGCGCGGCGCCATGGGTGCGCAGCGCTTCGATCGCGTAATGGGAACAGGACGGGTAGAAACGGCATTTCGGCCCGAGCATCGGGGACAGCAGCAGCTGGTAGCCGCGGAGCAACCAGACAAGCAGCGTCTTCATGATGATGGGGTCGAAGGATTGCCGGCAGCCCTGCGCGGGCGCTGCGAAGCGAACAGGCGCGTCAGCTCGGCGCGCAGCGCGGCCTTGAGGGCGCGCGTGGTGGCCGGGCCGTCCTTGCTGTTGACCGGGCGCGACAGGCGCACGATGCAGTCGACGGCCTGGAGCTCGCTGGTGCGGAACAGTTCGCGGGTGACGCGCTTGATCGTATTGCGCGTGACCGCGCGCGGTGCGAAACGCTTGGCCGCAACGACGCCCAGCCGCGCATGCGGCAGCGTGCTGGGGCGGGTGTAGAGCACGAAATGCGCGGATTTTTGTGCCGGCCGCAAACGAAAAACGGATGAAAATTCATCCGTTTTAACGATGCGCCGAGCGCGCGCGAAGTCGTGCGAACCTTCGCTTGTCATGGCCAACCGCGTCGCTCTGCGGCGTGCCGGCTTAGACGACTGCCAGGCGCTTGCGGCCCTTGGCGCGGCGGGCGTTCAGAACCTGACGGCCACCACGGGTAGCCATACGTGCGCGGAAGCCGTGCGTGCGCTTGCGACGAACGACGGAAGGTTGGTAAGTACGTTTCATGGTGGTCTCGCTTAAAGCAAAAGAAATTGCAAAATCGGGTCTGACGTCTCGTCGTCAGGATTCGGCGCCAATGACAGTTCGCAGATGTTAAGCCAGCGTCAGCCACAGCAAATACTCTTAGCCCGGACTATCCGCTGTTATTGACAGCTTGACAGGGTGCACGGGCGGGGAACCCTGAATTAGACCCTAGTTCCGGCCCAGCTG
Source organism: uncultured Massilia sp. (assembly GCA_946886065.1). Next base: position 2,930 of record CAMPHU010000234.1, read on the forward strand.
TCAAGGCGGCTGTTGTTTCGTGGACCAGCCCCCGTCTCCCCCAAAGCTGCCCTGCCAAGCCCCCATTCAGTTGAAAATAGTCGACACAACCTGTGGATAACTATTGAAGAGACAGGTAAAATAGCGTGTTACGTATCAATTAGCGAAGTATGGAAAACTTTTGGCAGACCTGTTCCGCGCAGCTGGAGCTCGAATTGACGCCCCAGCAATACAGTGCGTGGATCAAACCGCTGGTCGCCCTCGACTACGAAGACGGCAAGCTGCGCATCGCCGCGCCCAACCGCTTCAAGCTCGACTGGGTGAAGACGCAGTTCGCCACGCGCATCACCGAGCTCGCCGCCCAGTACTGGGAAGCGCCGGTGGAGGTGCAGTTCGTCCTCGACCCGAAGACCAACCCGGCCAGGAAGCCGGCGGTTTCCGCTTCGTCCGGCGCCCAGGGCCTGGATGCCCCGCGCCCTGCCCCGGTCCCGGATAACCAGACCCAGAACCTGAACATCGCCAACTCGCCCAAGCGCGAGCAGAGCCGCATCAACACCGAGCTGACCTTCGACAGCTTCGTGACCGGTAAGGCCAACCAGCTGGCGCGCGCCGCCGCGATCCAGGTCGCCAACAACCCGGGCATCTCGTACAACCCGCTGTTCTTCTACGGCGGCGTGGGCCTGGGTAAGACCCACCTGATCCATGCGATCGGCAACCAGGTCATGGCCGACCAGCCGGGAGCGCGCATCCGCTACATCCACGCCGAGCAGTACGTGCGCGACGTCGTCACCGCCTACCAGCGCAAGGGCTTCGACGACTTCAAGCACTATTACCACTCGCTCGACATGCTGCTGATCGACGATATTCAATTCTTTGGCGGCAAGAGCCGCACGCAGGAAGAGTTCTTCTATGCGTTCGAAGCGCTGATCGCGGCCAAGAAGCAGATCATCATCACTTCGGATACCTATCCGAAGGAAATCACGGGCATGGACGACCGCCTGATCTCGCGCTTCGACTCGGGCCTGACGGTGGCGATCGAGCCGCCGGAACTCGAGATGCGCGTGGCGATCCTGCTCAAGAAGGCGCAGTCCGAAGGCGTTACGCTGAACGACGACGTGGCCTTCTTCGTGGCCAAGCACCTGCGCTCCAACGTGCGCGAGCTGGAAGGCGCGCTGCGCAAGATCCTGGCGTACTCGCGCTTCCACGGCAAGGACATCACGATCGACGTGGTGAAGGAAGCCCTGAAGGACCTGCTCTCGGTGCAGAACCGCCAGATCTCGGTGGAAAACATCCAGAAGACGGTCGCGGACTTCTTCAACATCAAGGTCGCGGACATGTACTCCAAGCGCCGTCCTGCGAACATCGCCCGCCCGCGCCAGATCGCCATGTATTTGGCCAAGGAACTGACGCAGAAGAGCCTGCCGGAGATCGGCGAGCTGTTCGGCGGCCGCGACCACACCACCGTGCTGCATGCGGTGCGCAAGATCGCCCAGGACCGCCAGAAGAATGCCGAGTGCAACCACGAGCTGCACGTGCTGGAACAAACCCTCAAAGGGTAAAACGCCTCCCTTGGCCCGGGGTTTGTGTTTAACCCGGGCAATGGCAAAATAGTGCAATAGCAACAAAAATCACGAAAACAACTCAGATCGAGGATAACTATGCAATTGGTCAAATCCACCCGAGATACGCTTCTCCGGCCACTGCAGATCGTGAGTGGTATTGTCGAGCGTCGGCACACTATGCCGATTCTGGCCAATATCCTCATTCGCAAGAACGGCGAAAGCGTGTCCTTCCTGTCGACCGACACCGAAGTCCAGATCACCACGCTGGCCAACATCGGTTCGGGCGACGAGGTGACGGGCACGACCGTAGCCGCGCGCAAGCTGCTGGACATCCTGCGCGCGCTGCCGGAGTCGGGCGACGTGACCATGACCCTGCAGAACAAGCGCCTGGCCGTCCAGAGCGGCAAGTCGCGCTTCGCCCTGCAGACCCTGGCGGCCGAGGAATTCCCGACCGTCTCGGTGGCCGACAGCTACAACGCCTCGGTGACCCTGCCGCAGAAGACGCTGAAGCACCTGTTCAACATGGTGCACTTCTCGATGGCCCAGCAGGACATCCGCTACTACCTGAACGGCCTGCTGCTGGTGCTGGACGGTAACAACATCATCGCCGTGGCGACCGACGGCCACCGCCTGGCCTTCTGCCAGGTGGCGTCGGAGCAGTCCTTCGAGCGCCAGGAAGTGATCATTCCGCGCAAGACCATCATCGAGCTGCAGCGCCTGTTGGAAGAAAGCGATGAGGAAGTGCGCCTGGACATCGCGGCTTCGCAGGTCAAGCTGACCTTCGCCGACATCGAGCTGGTCTCGAAGCTGGTCGAGGGCAAGTTCCCTGACTACACCCGCGTGATCCCGAAGGGCTACAAGAACGACTTCACGATCAGCCGCGACGAGCTGCTGCGTTCGCTGCAGCGCGCCGCGATCATGACCAGCGACAAGTTCAAGGGTGTGCGCTGCATCATCACCCCGGGCAGCATGAAGATCAGCTCGACCAATGCCGACCAGGAAGAGGCGGTGGAAGAACTCGAGATCGATTATGGCGGCGACGCGATCGATATCGGTTTCAACGTCACCTACCTGCTCGACGTGCTGAACAACCTGAAGTGCGACCAGGTGAACATCGCCCTGGGCGACTCCAACTCCTCGGCGCTGATTTCGATTCCCGACAATGGCGACTTCAAGTATGTCGTCATGCCGATGCGTATTTAAGCGCTGACAGGAACCGGTCACGACGAATAGTAATAACCCGTCATCCCCGCGCAGGCGGGGACCCAAGTTAGTGGCACAACTGCGAAACTTGGATTCCCGCCAAGGGGCCCGCCCAGGGCGGGAACGACGGTGTTTTTAGGTTGCGGGTTCAAGCGGGCACGCAACCTGAATCCAACGTTTTATAGAAAGCAGTCCATGTCCGAGAATACCCAAGCTCAAATGTCCGCCCCGAAGGGCGATGAATACGGCGCCTCCTCGATTCAGATCCTGGAAGGCCTGGAAGCGGTACGCAAGCGTCCGGGCATGTATATTGGCGACACCTCGGACGGAACCGGCCTGCACCACCTGGTGTTCGAAGTGCTGGACAACTCGATCGACGAGGCGCTGGCCGGCTTCTGTTCCGAGATCCACGTCACCATCCACTCCGACAATTCGATCTCCATCACCGACAACGGCCGCGGCATCCCGACCGGCATCAAGATGGACGACAAGCACGAGCCGAAGCGCTCTGCGACCGAGATCGCGCTGACCGAGCTGCACGCCGGCGGCAAGTTCAACCAGAACGCCTATAAGGTGTCGGGCGGCCTGCACGGCGTGGGCGTGTCCTGCGTGAACGCGCTGTCGAAGCTGCTGCGCGTGACCGTGCGCCAGAACGGCAAGGTGCACCAGCTGGAATTCGAACGCGGCGTCCCGCTGAACCGCCTGATCGAGGTCGTCGACGGCGTCGAAGTGTCCCCGATGAAGGTCATCGGCGACACCGACAAGCGCGGCACCGAAGTGCACTTCTGGGCCGACGAGGAAATCTTCACCACGGTCGAGTTCCACTACGAGATCCTGTCGAAGCGCATCCGCGAACTGTCCTTCCTGAACAACGGCGTCAACATCAAGCTGAGCGACCAGCGCACCGGCAAGGAAGAAGTGTTCGCCTTCGAAGGCGGCACCCGCGGCTTCGTGGAGTACATCAACAAGGCCAAGACCGTCCTGCACCCGACCGTGTTCCAGGCGACCGGCGATCGCCTGTCGGACCAGGGCACCAATATCTCGGTGGACGTGTCGATGCAGTGGAACGACGCCTACAACGAGCAGGTGCTGTGCTTCACCAACAACATCCCGCAGCGCGACGGCGGCACCCACCTGACCGGCCTGCG
>CAMPHU010000235.1 GCA_946886065.1 uncultured Massilia sp.
TGAAAGCAATGGTCAACGGCCATGATATGCCTGGACGGGGACTGTCTCAACAGGGGTGGGACCGAAAGCCCGTGCGGCGTGACGGCAAGCCATGGGGATCGCATGAAATGCTTACCTGCAAGAAGCTGTATTGACGCAGCCGTGATAGGATCGCGGCATGGACCGACGAACCGACTACAAGACCGCCCTGCTCATCGAGAATGTGATCCACGAGGCTGCGGACCAGGGCCGCACCGGCGTGGCGCGCGAGCTGGCCGACATGGGCGTTCCGCTCGAAGTCACGCTGCGCGTGCTGACCCGCCCCACCGAACGGCGCAACCAGCTGCCGACACTGGAGCTTCCCCCTGCTCCCTGAAGCGCACGCCCTGCATGAATTGGAGGGTTTCCTCGGTTTCGCGCATACCCGCTGCGGATCGGGTTTGCTACACTGGGCAGCACCACAACAACACTGGAGACCCAAGATGCGACACCTGATGCGAGTTAGCCTGATTGCCGCCATGTTCGCGATGCCTGCCGCGTGGGCGCAAAACGCCTCGCCGGTCGGCGCCTGGAAGACGATCGACGACGAGACCGGCAAGCCGAAGGCGCTGGTCCGCATCACCGAGGAACAGGGCGTCCTGACCGGCCGCATCGAAAAGCTGTTCCGCGCACCGACCGAAGACCAGAACCCGAAATGCGTGAAGTGCGAAGGCGCGCGCAAGGACCAGCCGATGATCGGCCTGACCATCCTCTCGGGCCTGAAGAAGGACGGCGACGAGTATACCGGCGGCGAGATCCTCGACCCGAGCAAGGGCAAGACCTACAAGAGCAAGGCGACCCTGAAGGACAACGGCAACAAGCTGGAAGTGCGCGGCTACATCGGGGCGCCGATGTTCGGGCGTTCCCAGACCTGGGTGCGCGAGCAGTAAATCTCACCAAGCAGTCCGCTAACCATGTTTTCCAGTTAGCGCATGACCGTCGTTCCGGCGGAGGCCGGAACCCAAGTTTGCGTGCGCTATCGGGACGCTGAACCTGGGCCCCGGCCGAGGGGGACGCCGAGTCCCGGGGTGACGGTTTCCCTGCTAACTGTCCAACATACGATTCCGACGGTCCGCCTTTCATGACCCCGACCCAGGCCTACATTTACCTCGGCCTCGCCATCGTTTCCGAAGTAATCGGCACCACCGCCCTGAAGGCCTCGGACAGCTTCACCCGGCCGCTTCCCAGCCTCGTGACCGTGGCCTGCTACGCCCTCTCCTTTTACCTGCTGACTTTCAGCCTGCGCGTGCTTCCGACCGGCATCGCCTACGCCATCTGGTCTGGCGTCGGCATCATCCTGATTTCGCTGGTGAGCTGGATCGTCTACCGCCAGAGCCTGGACCTGGCGGCCATCGCCGGCCTGGCGCTCATCATTGCGGGGGTGGCGGTGATCAACCTGTTTTCGAAAAGCGCCGCCCACTGAAATGTCGTGCACGCAAGAGCTTTCCGCCGCCGCTGGATTGCGGCTATGCTATCGTCAAGACGACGTCATCCTGAGCCAGCACGCATGAACCCGACTCCGATCACGCACACCGCGCGGCCCTTCTTCCGTGGCCGGGCCATGCGTGTGCTGCGCCTCCTTAGCCTGGCCGGCGGGGTGTTTGGCATCCTGCTGCCGGCGGCGCTGCTGGCCTCCACCGCGCACGGCATTCCCGACGCGGCCGAACCCTATGTCTGCCTGCTGGGGCTGGCGCTGGCCTCGACCGGTTTCTTCCTGGTCGCCATGGCCGGCCACCGCATGAGCCGCTCCCCCACGCTGCGTTCCTTCGCGGCCCTGATGCTGCTGGTGCCCTTCGGCGCCAGCGCGATCGTGATCTGGCATGGCGACAACCTGATGATGGTCTTCATCTGCGCCTACCTGCTGGTGCTGACCATCCTGCTCTACCTGAGCTTCATCCATCCCTTGATGGTCGTTCCCACGCCGCGCAAGATGCCGCCAAAACGCGCCGGCGCCGGCGCCGGCCGCCGCTACAGCCAGCCGGCGTCGCGCGCCATCCGGTAAGCCTCCACGCGGTTGCCCGCCCCTAGCTTGCTGATCGCTTCCGACAGGTAGTTCCTCACCGTGCCCTCCGACAGGTGCACCTGGCGCGCGATGTCGGCGCTGCTGCGCCCTTCTCCGGCCAGGCGCAGCACCTGGCGTTCGCGCTCGGTCAGCGGGTCGCTGCCGCCGCTCCAGCTTTCCAGCGCCAGCTCGGGCGCGATGGCGCGCCCGCCCGCATGCACGGTGCGGATCGCCTCGGCCAGCGCGTCCACCGGCGCGTCCTTCAGCAGGTAGCCGCGCACGCCCGCTTCCAGCGCGCGCCGCAGGTAGCCGCTGCGCCCGAAGGTCGTCACCACGATCACCTTCGCCGGCGACTTCGCCTCGCGCAGGCGCGCGGCCAGTTCCAGGCCGGTCAGGTACGGCATTTCGATGTCGGTCAGGACGATGTCCGGCGCCTTCTCGAGGCACAGGGCGAGTGCGTCGCGGCCGTTGTCGGCGCTGCCGACCACCTCGACATCGGGCTCGAGGCGCAGCAGCGCGCACAGCGCGCCCAGCACCATCTTCTGGTCTTCGGCAATCAGGATGCGGATCAATTGGCTACCCCATTCGGCATGTGCAGTTCGAGTTCGAGTCCGTCGCGCACATGCAGCGCGAGCCGGCCGCCGGCGGCGGAGACGCGCTCGCGCATGCCATCCAGGCCATTGCCGCGCTGGAGTCCGGCCTCGCTGCGCAACTGCCCGTCGTCGGCCACGCGCAGCACGGCGTGCGCGCCTTCCTGCGCCAGCGACAAGGTGCAGCGGCGCGCGCCCGCGTGGCGGACGATATTGGTGACGGCTTCGCGCACGGCCAGCGCCACCACGTGTTCGGTGTTCGGCGCCAGCGGGAAGCGTTCGACCCGCTCGGTGAGCGCGACATCGGCCGCAGCCAGGCTGGCGCGGGCGCTGGCCAGGGCTTGCGCCAGGCCGCTCTGGCGAAACCCCGTGACGGCGGCGCGCACTTCAGCCAGGGCCTGGCGCGCGCTGGATTCGATGTCGGCGATCTCGCGCGCGCAAGCCTGCGCGTCGCGGTGCGCCAGCTTGCCGGCCAGTTCGGCCTTGAGCGCGATCAGGGACAGCGAGTGGCCCAGCAGGTCGTGCAGGTCGCGCGAGATGCGCTCGCGTTCGGCGATGCGCGCGAAGTGCTCGACCTCTTCCTGCTTGCGCAGCAGCTGGGCGCGCGACTGGCGCAGGCTGCGGTCCATGACGGCGGAGATGGCGACCGGCAGGCCGATGGTCAGCACCGGCAGCAGGAAGGTCATGCGCATCGACTCCAGGCGCAGCGAGACCAGCGAGGCGAAGCCAAGGACGGCGAGCGCCGCCGGCACCGCATGGCGCGCGCCCGGCAGGCCGGCGCACATGGCGCAAGCGAAGATGAAGAAACTGGCCGCGCCCGGGTTGTGCGGCGCCCACAGCGCGCCGAGAAGGCTGGAGGCCAGGATGCAGGCCAGCGACTGCCAGCCGCGCGCCCAGAAGCCGAAACAGTACAGCGGCAGGAAGACGAGGATGGTGAGCGCCAGCAGCAGCGATTCCAGCAGCGAGGGCGTGACGTAGGCGTACTTCCAGCCCAGGTAGCCCAGGCTCAGGATCCACAGGTAGGGCAGCTTGCCCAGTTCCGGCGGGGTCCAGGGGCCGGCCAGCACGCGCCTGATTCGTTCCATGCTCGTCTCTCTTTCCTGTTGTCGTCAGCGTTCGAGCAGGCGCACGTCGGCGATCTCGAAGCGGTAGGCCCCAGCCTTCGGCCCGGCGGCAAATCCTATCATGGTCGCCTTGGACGGATCGACCCCGGCGAAGGCGCTGAAGGGGATGCTCACCTCGGCCCACTCCGGCCCCGCCGTGAAGAAGGCATAGCCGGGCATGTTCACGCCCTGCGACATCATCATCGCGCGGTAGCTGCCGCCGTCGCCGCGCACCTTGAAGCGCACCAGCCTGGCCGCGCTCAGGTCGGCCGCCTGCATCGGGCGCTCGCCCGGCATGAAGGCCGCGCCGGCCCAGGCATAGGGAAGCTCGGGCGAGATCGTGCCGGAGATCGCCAGCGGCACCTGGCCGTCGCCCAGCGCCGGCTGCGCCGCGAGGGTGGTGGTCGACTTGCCGCCGGCGATGGCGTCCACCGTCGGCATCCAGCCGGATCCGAAGGGGCTGCCCAGCTTTGCCTCGCTGAACAGGCTGATGCGGCCGTCCGCCGGCAGCGCCAGCGGCCTGCCGCCCTTGCCTGCCGCCGCCTGGGCGATCTTCTCGCGCCGCGCATCGCGCATCGGGTTCACGCTCTCGCCATCCTTCCACACCTCGACGATGCGGCGCGTGGCCGTGATGTCCGTGGTCGGGTCGCCGTCCACCAGCAGCAGGTCGGCCTTGCAGCCTTTGGCGATGCAGCCGCGCCGGCCCAGCTTGAAGGCCTTCGCAGGCACACCGGTCGCCGAGGCGAGCGCTTCAACCGGGCTCAGGCCGGCTTCGACCAGCGCGGCCAGTTCGCGGTGCATGCTGATGCCGTACTGGGTGCCCGCGTTGCCGGCGTCGCTGCCGGCCAGCAGCGGCACGCCCGCGCGGCGCAGAGCGGCGGTGACCATGCGCGGCGCCTCGAGCAGCGCCGGCTGCGGCTTGGCGCCATAGCGCGCCTTCAGCTGGCTTTGGGCTTCGCCGTCCATCAGGCCGGCCATCTGGGGATCGCGCAGCAGGTCGTCCTCGCGGGTGCCGGCCATGCTCTCCAGGACCGTGAAGGTCGGGATGACGAAGGCGCCTTTCGATCGCGCCAGCGCGGCCAGGCTGTCTGCGCGCGCCTGCGGCACGGCCGCGCCGGGGAACAGGTGCACCAGGCCGTCGGCGCCTGCCTCCAGCACGGCGCGCGCATCCTGCTCGGTGCTGACATGGACCACCGCCAGCTTGCCGCGCCGGTGCGCGGCCGCGATCGCCGCCTTCACGGTGGGCAGGTCGAGCGTGTCCAGCTTGCGCATGCCGTGGCCGCCCGCCTCCATCACGATCTTGATGAAGTCCGAGCCTTCGGCGATGCGCGCATCGACGAAGGCCTGGGCGTCCTCGGCGCGGGCCAGGGTCGGGATCGCCATGCCGAACTGGGTGCCGTGGCCGCCGGGCGCGGTGACCAGGGTGCCGGCCGAGAACATGTCGGCGCGCTGCTTGTTCCTGCCGGCCTTCATGGCGGCGTGCATCTCCTGCATCAGGGGCACGCCGGTGAACATGTCGACCTGGGTCGTGACGCCGAACATCAGCGGCAGCTCATGGTCGCGGAAAGCGTGGGTGTGGGCGTCGATCAGGCCGGGCAGCAGGGTGCGCCCCGCCCCGGCGACCACGCGCGCCCCCGGCGGGACCGGGCCGCGGAAATCGGCGTCGACGACCATGCCGCCCTCGAACAGCACCGAGCGGCGCGCGTGCGCGCCCTTGCCGTCGAAAACGCGGACATCCTGGACCAGGGTGGCGGCGGCCAGCGCGGCGCCGCTCAGCAGGAGATTGGCGGCAGCGGCGGCAGCCAGTACAGCTTTCAGGGAAGTGGTGTTCATGGGTTCCTCGCAGGGTGGATAGTGAAGCCAGTATGCGAAAACCGGGATGGCCGCGACAGAAGCGCTTGCCATCGATGTGGAATGACAATTGTCATGACGGCGTTGCTCATCCGCATTCATGAAATTAATATTTAGTCAACATATGCGCAATCAAACCGTGGCGCACGGACGACAGAACATCTGAAATCGAATATTGTCTTTATGCTATCTTCCGCACACCTGCCAATCGGGCAGGCTTATCATCTTCTTCACCATCCCATGAACCTCATCGAATTTATTGCTTTAATGCAGGAAAAGGAGCGGCCATGATTTTCGTGCGCCTGCTGTGCATGCTCGCAGGGATCATGATCCTGGTGGCGCCGCCCGTCGTGCTCTACCCGAACGGCGGCGCGACGCCGGATGCGGTCAAGGCGGCCGGCATCCTGGCCGGCCTGGTGCTGGCCTCGTCCGGCTTCTTCCTGATCGGGATGGCCGGCCACCGCATACGCCGCTCGCCCGCGCTGCGCTCGCTGGCGGGCGTGCTGCTGGCCGCGCCGCTGCTGGGCAGCCTGGGCATGATGTGGCGCGGCGGCGCGCCGACGATGCTATGGATGTGCAGCCTGATGCTGAGCCTGACGGTCGTGCTGTATGCGACTTTCGTGGTGCCGGTGGTGAGCGCGCAAGGCCACCGCCGCATGCGCGAGCGCGAGGCCTGCGAGCCGCACTTTTAAGCCAGGGGCAGATTGTCCCAGAGGTCGCCCGTCGGGCTGATGCGCGGCGCGGTGACGCCGAAGTGCTGGTAGGCCAGCGGCGTGGCGATGCGCCCGCGCGGGGTGCGCTGCAGGTAGCCCTGCTGGATCAGGTAGGGTTCCAGCACGTCCTCGATGGTGTCGGCCGCCTCGCCGATCGCCGCCGCCAGGTTGCCGATACCCACCGGGCCGCCGGCGAACTTGAACAGCACCGCTTCCAATAGCTTGCGGTCCATCACGTCGAAGCCGACGGTATCGACGTCGAGCATCTTCAGGGCGCGGTCGGCCATGTCCTTGGTGATCTCGCCGTTGCCCTTCACTTCCGCATAGTCGCGCACGCGGCGCAGCAGGCGGTTGGCGATACGCGGCGTGCCGCGGGCGCGCTTGGCCACTTCGCGCGCGCCCTCCTCGTTGATCGGCGCTTCCAGCAGCGCGGCGCTGCGCGCCACGATCTTGGTCAGCTCGTCGACGTTATAGAACTCCAGGCGCGCCACGATGCCGAAGCGGTCGCGCAGCGGATTGGTCAGCATGCCGGCGCG
>CAMPHU010000236.1 GCA_946886065.1 uncultured Massilia sp.
GTCCGGGTTGTCGTGGTCGAGCCTTAGCAGGAGCTCGTGGGAGAAGATCTGCAGGCTGGCCTTGCCGATCCAGGTGCCGTCGGGCTGGGACATCCAGTCGTTCTCGTTCATCCGGAACTCGTCGCGGATCTCGCCCACCATCGCCCCCAGCAGGTTGTCGAGCGTGATGAAGCCGACCGGGCGCTTGCCCTTTTCGCCGATCAGGGCGAAGTGCGGCGCGCCGCTGCGGAAACGCCGGAAGATGTCCTGGGCCGGGGTGCGCGCCGCGATCGTCTCCACCGGGCGCAGGAACTGGGTCAGGTCGGTGACGGCGCGGCCGGCCTGCAGGGCGAAGTACAGGTCTTTCAGGTGGATCACGCCCAGCACCTCTTCGCCGTCCTGGTCGAAGTAGGGATAGCGCGAGAAGCGGTTGCGGCGCACCGTCTCCAGGTTCTGCTCCAGGCTGCGGCTGGCGTACAGCGCGCTCACCTCGTTAATCGGGCGCATCAGGTCCGACACCGCCAGCTGGCTGAAGTCGAGCGACTGCGCCAGGATGTTGCGCTCGTCGTGGGTGAACTTGCCGTCCGGGCCGCCCTTGCTTTCTCCTGCGCTGGTGCTGGTGTTGGTGCGCAGAATGAGCTTCAACTCTTCGGTCGAATAATGGGTGTCGTGGCTGCCCGCGCCGGCCAGGCCGGCCAGGCGCAGCACCATGTTGGCGCTGGCGTTGAGCAGCCAGATCGCCGGATACATCGACCAGTAGAAGGCGTACAGCGGCAGGGCGCACCACAGCGCCACCGATTCCGGCACGCGGATCGCCAGCGTTTTCGGGGCCAGCTCGCCCACCACGATGTGCAGGAAAGAGATCACCGAGAAGGCGATGACGAAGGATACGCCGTGGATGACTTCCGGCGAGGTGACGCCCGCCAGGGCGAACAGGGGTTCGAGCAGCCTGGCGAAGGCCGGCTCGCCGACCCAGCCCAGGCCCAGGGAGGCGAGGGTGATGCCCAGCTGGCAGGCCGACAGGTAGGCGTCGAGCTGGCCGTGCACCTTGGCCAGGATGCGCCCGCGCAGCCCCGCCGTCTTGGCGATGGCCCGGACACGGGTCTTGCGCAACGTGACGATGCCGAATTCGGCCGCCACGAAGAAGCCGTTCAGCGCCACCAGGAAGAGCGCAAGAACGACGAATAGAAGGTTTTCCATAAACGTGAAGAGTTAACAAAAGGCAAAGCCGCCACCATTGTACCGCTCAATGGCTCAAGCGTTCGCCAGCGCGCCCCCGTGCACGGCATTGAGGATGGCTTCGACCGCCGGATGCTTGATCTTGCGTTCGTTGGAGATCGCGTAGAAGTGCTCGCGCACCTCGGGCACCCGGCCGACCAGGGCGGCGCCGAGCTGGATCTCGATCTCGGCGGCCGGCGCGGCGGGGGTGAAGAACAGGCCCAGCCCACGCCGCCCGAAGGTGTTGAGCAGGGCGTTGTCCTCGAATTCGCCGGCCACGTCGGGATGGATGCCGTGGCGTTCGAACCAGGCGTCGATCTTGCCGCGCAGGGCGGTGTCGCGGGTGGGCAGCAGGAAGGGGGCGCCGTGCAGCGAGCGGGGGAAGCCTTCCCGGTAGCTGTCGGCCAGGCGCGGGGCGCCGACCACGAACATCTCGCTTTCCGACAGCAGGTGGCTGAACACGCGCAAGGTGGTGCCGGTGGGCACGGCGCGGTCGGTCAGCACCACGTCGAGCTTGTGGAGCGCCAGGTCGCCGAGAAGCGCCTCATACTGGTCTTCGTAGCACACCAGCCGGACCTGTTTGTCGAGCTGGGTCGTGACTTCCAGCAGGCGGTAGGCGGTGAACTTGGGCAGCGAGTCCGAAATGCCGACCGTCAGGCGCAGGCGCGAGCTGCCGGATTCGTCCAGCGCTTCCTGCATCTGCTCGCCCAGCAGGAAGATCTGGTCCGCGTAGGAAAGGACCAGGCGCCCGGCTTCGGTCAGGCTCAGGCGCCGGCCTTGCTGGGTGAACAAGGCCTTGCCGAAAGACTGTTCGAGCAAGGCCAGCTGGGTGCTGACGGTCTGGATGGCCAGGCCGAGGCGCTCGGCGGCGCGGGTAATGCTGCCTTCCTTGGCCACCACCCAGAAGTAATGCAGGTGGCGGAAATTGGGTGGCGTATTTTTCATGTTTCTGTTTTTACGAAGTAATTCTTCGATTATCTTCGCTTTTTCATGAAGTTGCAAAAGCCTACACTACGTCCACACTATTTTTATATTCAACGGGAGAAAAACCAATGAAGCATTTCACCGGGTCATTCATCGTGACCTTCATCTGTCTGGCGCTCGCGGGCTGGTGGGGCTATGAGCACAGCGGCGTGGCCGGCGCGATGACCGCGATCGGTATCGCGGCCATCCTGTCGATCATGGAAGTCTCGCTGTCCTTCGACAACGCCGTGGTCAACGCCTCGGTGCTCAAGGGCTGGGACGAGTTCTGGCTCAAGCTGTTCCTGGGTCTGGGCATGATCATCGCCGTGTTCGGCATGCGCCTCGTGTTCCCGCTGGTCATCGTCGCCGTGGCGGCCGACCTGGGCATGATGGACGTGTGGAACCTGGCGCTGTCGGATCCCAAGGCATTCTCGTCGCACCTGACCAACCACCACGCGGAAGTGGCGGCCTTCGGCGGCATGTTCCTGCTGCTGGTGTTCCTGAACTTCCTGCTGGATGACGAGAAGGAAGTCCACTGGCTGGGCAACATCGAGCGCAAGCTGGGTTCGCTGGGCAAGGTGTCCTCGATCGCGGTGATGATCTCGCTCGCGGCTCTGCTGTTCAGCTCGACCTTCGTCGAGGAAGCCCAGAAGATGGTGGTCCTGGTGGCCGGCCTGTGGGGCATCCTGGTCTACGTCGGCGTGGACATGATCTCCAGCCTGCTGGAGAAGGAAGAAGAAGAAGGCGGCAACGTCGGCGACATGGTCAAGCGCGGCGGTATCGGCGGCTTCCTGTACCTCGAAGTGCTGGATGCATCGTTCAGCTTCGACGGCGTGATCGGCGCCTTCGCGATCACCACCGACGTCGTGATCATCATGCTGGGCCTGGCGATCGGCGCGATGTTCGTGCGTTCGATGACCGTGTTCCTGGTCAAGAAGGGCACGCTGGACGAGTTCGTATACCTGGAGCACGGCGCGCACTATGCGATCGGTATCCTGGCCCTGATCATGCTGGCGAGTATGAAGTTCCACGTGCCCGAGCTGGTGACCGGCCTGACCGGCGTGGCCTTCATTGTCGCCTCGCTGTGGAGCTCGATCCGCTACAAGAAGCAGCAGGCCGCGCTGGAAGCCAGCGGCGCCGACAAGGTCCCGGCCTAAGCAACAAACGCGCCGTCCTCCGGACGGCGCGGCAAGAACCCCGGCGAGCGGCAGAACACCAGCTCGCTGCGGTAGTACCCAGGTGTTCACATGCAGTCTTACTTTAGGAGATACACATCATGGCAATCAGTCTGCAAAAAGGCGGCAACGTCAACCTGTCGAAGGAAGCTCCCGGCCTGACCCAGCTGAAGGTCGGCCTCGGCTGGGACACGCGCGCCACCGATGGTGCAGCCTTCGACCTCGACGGCGCCGTGTTTCTGCTGAACTCGTCCGGCAAGGTCCGCTCGGACAGCGATTTCATCTTCTATAACAACCTGAAGTCGTCTGACGGTTCGGTCGTGCACTCCGGCGACAACCGCACCGGCGAAGGCGAAGGCGACGATGAAACCGTCTCGATCGACCTGACCAAGGTTCCGGCCGATGTCGACAAGGTGGTGCTGGGCGTGACCATCCACGACGCCGAAAGCCGCCGCCAGAACTTCGGCATGGTCGGCAAGGCCTTTATCCGCTGCATCAACGCCGGCAACAACCAGGAAATCGCCCGCTACGACCTGTCGGAAGACAGCTCGACCGAAGGCGCGATGATCTTCGGCGAGGTGTACCGCAACGGCGCCGACTGGAAGTTCCGCGCGATCGGCCAGGGTTTCGCCGGCGGCCTCGGTCCGCTCGCCCGCAACTACGGCGTCAACGTGTAACTACTTACAGAATCATTCACAGGCGGCGGCTCCGCAAGGAGCCGCCTTTTGAAAGGAAGTCCACCATGCCAGTATTTACCGTGACCGGGGATGTCGATCCCTTTCTCCACGTGTCGATGCGCCGCGGCGAGACCATCTACTGCGAATCCGACGCGATGGTGATGATGGAATCGACGCTCGACCTGAAGGGCAAGATGAAGGGCGGCCTGGGCAGCGCCCTGATGCGCACCTTCGCCAACGGCGAGTCCTTCTTCCAGCAGCATATCGAGGCCACGCGCGGCGACGGCGACTGCCTGCTGTCGCCGACCCTGCCGGGCGCGATGCAGATCGTCGACTGCGGCCCGAACCAGTACATCATCAGCGACGGCGCCTTCGTTGCGGCCGGCTCCGGCGTGGACCTGAAGGTGCGCACCCAGAACGTCGGCAACGCCCTGTTCGCGCAGAGCGGCGGTTTCTTCGTGACCGAGACCACCGGCAGCGGCCAGGTGGTGGTGTCGGGCTTCGGCTCGATGTCCGTGCTCGATGTGGAGCCGGGCAAGGACGCCATCATCGACAACGCCCACGTGGTGTGCTGGGACAGCACCCTGCGTTACGAGATCTCGATCACGACCGGCACCAGCGGCGGCTTCCTGGGCAACCTGATCAACAGCCAGACCAGCGGCGAAGGCATGGTGCTGCGCTTCTCGGGCAAAGGCAAGGTCTATGTGTGCTCGCGCAACCGCAATGCCTTCAAGGCCTGGATGCAGCAGCCGCAGCGCGGCTAACCAAGAAAGGATTCATCATGGCAGTCAATTTGCAAAAAGGTCAGAAGATCTCGCTGGAGAAGGAAGCCGGCGGAGCGCTGAACCGTGTGACGATGGGCCTCGGCTGGGACGTGGCCAAGTCGAAGGGCTTCTTCGGCTTCGGCGGCGGCAAGTCGGAAAGCGTCGACCTGGACGCCTCGTGCGTGCTGTTCGACGAAGCCAACCGTCCGGTGGACGTGGTCTGGTTCCGCCAGCTCAAGAGCCGTGACGGCAGCATCAGCCACAGCGGCGACAACCGCACCGGCGCGGGCGACGGCGACGACGAGCAGATCGTGGTCGAGCTGAACCGGGTGCCGGAAAGCGTCCGCTCGCTGGTGTTCACGGTGAACAGCTTCACCGGCCAGAACTTCTCGACCGTCGAGAACGCGTACTGCCGCCTGCTGAACGCGTCGAACAACCAGGAAGTGGCGCGCTTCAACCTGTCGGTGCAGGGTTCGCACACGGCCCAGATCATGGCCAAGCTGTACCGCCACAACGGCGAATGGAAGATGCATGCGATCGGCGAGAACGGCGTCGGCCGCACCTTCGACGACCTGATGCCGCAGATCGTGCCGCACCTGTAATACCCCGTAGTACCCGTAGTACCTGTACTACCTGCTGTTGTGTTTTTGCTTTTGTAGTGTCTCCCGCCATTTGCCGGGGCTTCGCGCCCCGGCTTTTTTTCGTCCCGGATTTCAGCGCTTCAGCTGCGACAGGTCGCGCACCGCGCCGCGGTCGGCCGAGGTGGTCAGCGCGGCATAGGCCTGCAGCGCCTGCGAGACCACGCGCTCGCGGTTCAGCGGCTGCCAGGCATCGCGCCCGCGCGCTTCCATCGCCGCGCGGCGCTGGGCCAGCAGCTCGGGCGCCACGCGCAGGTTGATCGTGCGGGCCGGGATGTCGATGTCGATCAGGTCGCCTTCCTCCACCAGCCCGATCGCGCCGCCTTCGGCCGCTTCCGGCGAGGCGTGGCCGATCACCAGGCCCGAGGAGCCGCCCGAGAAGCGCCCGTCGGTGAACAGGGCGCAGGCCTTGCCCAGGCCCTTGGACTTGATGTACGAGGTCGGATACAGCATCTCCTGCATGCCAGGGCCGCCCTTGGGGCCTTCGTAGCGGATGATGACCACGTCGCCCGCGTGGACCGTGTCGCCCAGGATGCCTTCGACCGCCGCGTCCTGGCTTTCGAACACGCGCGCCTTGCCGGAGAACTTGAGGATGCTCTCGTCCACGCCCGCCGTCTTCACGATGCAGCCCTTCTCGGCGATGTTCCCGTACAGGACCGCCAGGCCGCCGTCCTGCGAATAGGCGTGCTCGCGGTCGCGGATGCAGCCGGCGCTGCGGTCCAGGTCATTGGCTTCGTAGCGCTCGGACTGCGAGAACGCCACCTGGGTCGGCACGCCGCCCGGCGCGGCGCGGAACAGCTGGTGCACCGCGCGGTCGTCGCTGCGGCGGATATCGTACTTCTCGATGGCCTCACCCATGGTGGCGCTGTGCACCGTCGGCAGCGAGGTGTCGAGCAGGCCGGCACGCGCCAGCTCGCCCAGGATGCTGATGATGCCGCCGGCGCGGTGCACGTCCTCGATGTGGTACTTGTCCGTCATCGGCGCCACCTTGCACAGGCAGGGCACCTTGCGCGAGATGCGGTCGATGTCGGCCATGGTGAATTCCACCTGGGCTTCGTGGGCCGCGGCCAGCAGGTGCAGCACGGTGTTGGTCGAGCCCCCCATCGACACGTCCAGCGCCATCGCATTCTCGAAGGCCGCCTTGGTGGCGATCGAGCGCGGCAGGACCGAGTAGTCGTCCTGTTCGTAGTGGCGCTTGGCCAGCTCCACGATCAGGCGGCCGGCGCGCAGGAACAGTTCCTTGCGGTCGGCATGGGTAGCGACGATGGTGCCGTTGCCCGGCAGGGACAGGCCCAGCGCCTCGGTCAGGCAGTTCATCGA
>CAMPHU010000237.1 GCA_946886065.1 uncultured Massilia sp.
GTCCCGGCTACCTGGAACGCGCGGGCGTGCCGCGGCAGCCGTCCGAGCTGGCGGCGCATGAAGGTGTGTTGTTCCGTCTTCCCGAGACGGGCCGTCCGCGACCGGTGGAGCTGGCGCCGGAAGCCGGTTCGTGGCGCGCCGTGGCCGTCATCGACGACGGCCAGTCGCTGGTGCATGCGGCGCTGGCGGGATTCGGCCTGATCCAGGCGCCGCTGCTGCTGGTGCGGGCGGAGCTGGAGGCCGGGAGGCTGGTGGAAGTGCTGGCGGCGCACCGTCCGGCGCCGCTCGAGGTGAATCTGCTGTTTTCAAGCCACGCCTGGCTGCCGGCGCAGACGCGCGCCTTCATCGACCTGGCGCGGCTGCACTTCGGACTCGGCCGCGCCGGCTGATCGTCTTAGTGACGGGCCTGCTCGGCAAGGCGGCGCAGGACGGCGGGCGACACCGAGTCGGCGCCACGGTTCAATCGGTACAGCGCCCAGACCTCGTTCGAGGCCGTGAACAAGCCGCGGACGGCGTCGACAGCGGCGCGGGCGAAGCTGGTGTCGGGGGCGGCGGTGCGAAGGTTGAAGGTCGACATGGTAGTTTCCAGGTTGCGTTGATCTTGCTTACCAGTATGGGCTCTTTGAGATAGAAATCAAATTGCGATCCATGATGATCGCCATTCACAAAACAACTATCTCTCCACTGCTTGTTGCCTCCCGATGAGGGGTTGCCATCAATAGTGATGTTTATGAGCAACAAATCTGTATATACGGAAACCTACGCCGCAATTCCGATATACTCACCAATTATCACGGTCATGCGCCCCACCCTTTGCGCCGGCCGCCCACCTGGCCTGGACTCCGCCGGATTCATTTGCCGATGTCTCACGCGCAGGAGTTCCCATGCCTTCGATGTACCATCATTTTTCCACTTTCAAGTTCAAGCTCTCGGTGCTGGTCACCGGCATGGTGCTGATCGCGGCCGTCGGGGTCGGCGGCATCTCGCTGCTGTTCGCCGATTTCCAGATCGAGCGCATGATCGCCCGCCAGGAGCTGCTCGCCCTGGGCGGCGCGGCGGCCTATATCGACAACGACCTGCGCCACAAGCAGCAACTGCTGCGCGCCGTCGCCGAGGAAGCGCTGACGCGCGGGCTGGGGCCGGACGATATCCAGGCGCTGCTCGAATCGCACGACAGCCTGCGTGACGAATTCGTCAACGTCGCTTCCTACGATGCGCGCGGCGACCGCGTCGCCAGCCTCAGGAACCGTCATGACAAGATCATCAACGTCAGCCAGCGCCACTACTTCCGCCAGACCATGGCCGCGCGCGAGAGCGTGGTCTCGGCACCCTTCCGCAGCGCCCTGACGGGCCGCCCGGTGGTCTCGATCACCCAGCCCGTCATCGACCGGCGCGGCAACATCGTCGCCATCCTGCTGGGCGGGATCGACCTGCTGCGGCCTTCGTTCGCGGACCAGATCGACGCATTGCGCGCGGGCGAAGCGGGCTACCTGTTCATCGTCGCCAACGATGGCGCCGTGGTGCACCACCCGAACAAGGACTTGCTGCTGGCCCGGCCCAGCGAGGAAGTCCAGCCGGTGCTGCACGCGGTGCGCGCCGCGCCCGAGGGCTGGCGCACCGACATGGTCGACGGCGGCTCGCGCTCGCTGGTGGCCTGGCGCCGCCTGTCCCATGTCGACTGGACCATCGCCGTTTCCTACCCGCTGCGCAGCGCCTTCGCGCCCATGGTCTCGGTGCGCCTGAATTCCTTCGCCGCCGCCGCCTTGTTCACCGTGCTCGCCGGCCTGTTCGGCTGGGCGCTGGTGAAGATCCTCCTCGAGCCGCTCGACAAGCTGCAAAGGAACGTCGATCTGCACGACGCGGGCGCGGCCGGCATCGAGGTGTTCGACACCGGCGAGCGCGACGAATTCGGCCTGCTGAGCCGCGCCCTGTACCGGCTGTCGCGCCACCGCCAGCAGTCGGAACGGAAGCTGCAGCGCCAGGCAACCACCGACGTGCTGACCGGCGCATGGAACCGCCGCATGTTCGAGGACTTCCTGCCCGCCGCCCTGGCCAGGAGCGGCCGCTCGGGCGAGGCCGTGGCCGTCGCCTTCCTCGACATCGACCATTTCAAGGACATCAACGATACCCATGGCCACGCGGCGGGCGACGCGGTGCTGGTCGAGTTCGCGCACCGGCTGGCGGCCGCGGTGCGGGCCGCCGACACCGTCGCGCGCCTGGGCGGCGACGAATTCGTGATCGTGTTCGAGCAGCTGCAGGCGGCCGACGAAGCGCACCAGATCGGCGCCAAGATCCTGGCCGCCATGGCCCAGCCTTTCCGCGTGGGCGGCCAGTCCCTGCGCGTCACCGCCAGCGTCGGTATCGCCGTCGCCACCCAGGCCGCCGGCATGGAAGCCGTCATGCGCTCGGCCGACGAGGCCTTGTACGGCGTCAAGGCGGCCGGCCGCAACGGGTATGCAATCAACCTGGTCGGCGCCGGCAAGCTGGGCACGGTGCGCGCCAAACCGCTCAGGCAGGCTGCTTCCTAGGTCCGGGCGTGGGCGGGCCGCTGCGCCGGTAGCGGCAGAACAGGCATGGCGGACAGGGCGTGGGCGGCGGCGCCGGCCGCGGTTCTGGCGCTTTCATGAAGCCTCCTCAAGGGTAAATACGCCACTCTGGAGCTTCCAATAATGGCAAGGTCAAGCGGTTTGTCGCGCTTGCTTTCAGCATGCTCAAGGCCGTCGCCGCAGGAAAAACGCCGTGCTATACTCGCCGCACCTATGACCCGCGCATTCAAGACCTTCCTGGTGTGGCTCCTGATGGCCGTGCTCCCGCTGCATGCGGTAGCGGCGGGCATCGGCATGTCCTGCATCCCGCAGCACCAGGCAGACGCCGTCGCGGCCGCGGTGCAGCACGGCGACGACCAGGCCCATGCGCACCATGGCCATCACGATGCCGCACAGGCGGACCAGGCGGACAGTGCCCCTGAGGCCGAGACCCAGACGCATTCGTCCTGCAGCGCCTGCTCCGCCTTCTGCGTGGGTGCGGTCGCACCGCCTTCGGCGTATTCTCCCGTGCTCTCCTTCGACGGCTCCGAGCCCGTCGTCATCGCGCCCGCCGCCTTCGCCGCGGGCTTCATTCCGGACGGTCCGCAGCGACCTCCCCGGCCTCAATCCGCCTGATCGACGCAGGCGGCCGCCACGGCTCCCTGCGTGCACCCGCGTGCCCCCGGCGCGCGACCGTTACCGATTCTGAGGATGCATCATGAAACTCACGCTTTGGGCCGCCATCGGCGCCCTGCTGGCCGCGCCGCTTGCCGCGCAGGCCCAGCCGCCCCAGCGCGCCCCGGCTTCAGCCAACCCGGCCGACCCGAACGCCGCCGTGGCGCCGCTCGTGTACGAATCCGTCATCGCCGCAGCACCGCGGCAGGATAGCGCCGCAGCGACACCCGACAAGCGCTGGCGCGCCGCCAACGACGCGATCGGCGGCCAGCCCGGCCACGACCATGGCGCCCCGGCCGCTCCGGCGCCCGTGGATCACGGCAAACACCACCACACCGAGGGAAAGCAATGAGCGGCCCTTCCACGATGCCCGCGCCGCGCGCCATCTGCGCGGCCGTGCTGGCGCTGGCCCTGGGCGGCTGCGCCACGTTCTCGAAAGATGGCGGCATGGACGCCGTCTCGGCCATGACCGCCGAGCGCACCGGCCAGGATGTCCGCTTGCCGGCCGCCTCCGGCGGCGAGGACGCCGCGCAGCCCGAACTTGCGCGCCTGCTCAAGGAACCGCTGAGCGCCGACCAGGCCGTGCGCGTCGCCCTGCTCAACAACCGCTCGCTGCGCGCCTCGCTGGCCGAACTGGGCGTGGCCGAGGCCGACCTGGTGCAGGCCGGCCGCATCGCCAACCCCGGCTTCAGTTTCGGCCGCATGTCGGGCGGCGGCGAAACCGAGATCGAACGCAGCGTGATGTTCGACCTGGTCGGACTGCTGACCATGCCGATCCGCCGCGACATCGAGGCGCGCCGCTTCGAAGGCGCCAAGCTCGTCGCCGCGGCCAGCGCGGTGCAGCTGGCCGCCGACACCCGCAAGGCCTATTTCGACGCGGTCGCGGCGCGACAGTCGGCCGCTTACGCGCAGCAGGTGCACGAAGCGGCCCAGGCCAGCGGCGAACTGGCCCGCCGCATGGCCCAGCTGGGCCACCTCAGCGCCCTCGACCAGGCGCGCGAGCAGGCCTTCTCGGCCGAAGCCGCGGCCCAGCTGGCGCGCGCCCGCCACAATGCCACCGCCGCGCGCGAACGCCTGGCGCGCCTGCTGGGCGTGTGGGGCGAGCACACCGCCTTCACCCTGCCCGACCGCCTGCCCGAGCTGCCGGCCGCGCCGCGCGAAGCCGGCAACATCGAGGCCCTGGCCATGCGGCAGCGCCTCGACCTGCGCCTGGCCCAGCTGGAAGCCAGGTCCACCGCCAGCGCCCTGGGCCTGACCAGGGCCACCGGCTTCGTCAACGTGCTGGAAGCCGGCTACGCCAATTCAAGCAAGAGCGGCGAGCCGCGCGAGAACGGCTACGAGATCGAACTGGCGCTGCCGCTGTTCGACTGGGGCGGCGCGCGCGTGGCCAAGGCCGAGGCGATCTATATGCAATCGGTGCACCGCACCGCCGGCATCGCGGTCAACGCCCGTTCGCAGGTGCGCGAGGCCTATTCCGCCTACCGTACCGGCTTCGACATCGCGAAGCAGCACCGCGACGAACTGGTCCCGCTGCGCAAGAAGATCTCGGAAGAGGTCCTGCTGCGCTACAACGGCATGCTGGTCAGCGTGTTCGAGCTGCTGGCCGACGCGCGCGCCCAGATCGCCGGCGTCAACGCGGCCATCGAGGCCCAGCGCGACTTCTGGATCGCGGAAACCGACCTGCAGGCCGCCATGAATGGAGCCGGACCCGGCACCGGCGGAGCCACCGTATCGCCCGGCAGCGCCGCCCCGGCCCAAGCCGCCCCCGCACATTGAACGAGGACACAGCATGACTTCCCGTCGCAACTTCTTTACCGGCGCCGCCGCCCTGGTGGGTGCGGGCCTGGTGAGCCGCGCCGGCGCCGCCACCCTGCCTGAGGCGCCGATCATGAACAGCGCGGCCACCCAGCCGCCGCCGCCGCCGCCCAACGGCCGCCCCTACAACCCGGTGGTCACCCTGAATGGCTGGTCCCTGCCCTGGCGCATGAACAAGGGCGTCAAGGAGTTCCACCTGATCGCCGAACCCGTGGTGCGCGAGATCGCACCCGGCATGAAGGCCAACCTGTGGGGCTATAACGGCCAGAGCCCGGGCCCGACCATCGAGGTGGTCGAGGGCGACCGCGTGCGCATCTTCGTCACCAACCGGCTGCCGGAAAACACCAGCGTCCATTGGCACGGGCAGCGCCTGCCGAACGGGATGGACGGCATCAGCGGCCTGACCCAGCCGCCGATCGCGCCCGGCAAGACCTTCGTCTACGAATTCGAGGCGCGCCGCGCCGGCACCTTCATGTACCACCCGCACGCGGACGAAATGGTGCAGATGGCAATGGGCATGATGGGCTTCTGGGTCACCCACCCCAGGAACCCGGCCCACCATGCGGTGGACCGCGATTTCGTGTTCCTGCTGGGCTCCTACGACATCGACCCGGGCAGCTACACGCCGCGCGTCAACGAGATGCTGGACTTTAACCTCTGGACCTTCAACAGCCGCGTCTTCCCAGGCATCGACACGATGAATGTGCGCCAGGGCGACCGGGTGCGCATCCGGGCCGGCAACCTGACCATGACCAACCACCCGATCCACCTGCACGGCCACGAGTTCGAGGTGACCGGCACGGACGGCGGCTGGACCCGCCCCGAATCGCGCTGGCCGGAGGTCACGACCGACATCGCGGTGGGCCAGATGCGCGCCATCGAGTTCATTGCCGACGCGCCGGGCGACTGGCCCTTCCACTGCCACAAGTCGCACCACACCATGAACGCCATGGGCCACGACGTACCGAACCTGATCGGGGTCGACCACCGCGGCGTGGCGGAAAAGATCTCGAAGCTGGTCCCGGACTACATGGTCATGGGCGACAAGGGCGGCTCGATGGGCGACATGGAGATGCCGCTGCCGGAAAACACCCTGCCCATGATGACCGGCCAGGGCCCCTTCGGCGGCATCGAGATGGGCGGCATGTTCACCGTGCTCAAGGTGCGCAGGGACCAGAAGCGCGGCGACTACGGCGATCCGGGCTGGTACAAGCACCCGGCCGGCACCGTCGCCTACGAATGGAAGGGCGAAGCGCCGGCGGCCGTGCGCAGCCACGATCACGGCGGCCAGGCCATGCCGGCGAAACATGCCAGGGAGGTCGAGATGACCGTGCGCAAGCCGGTCGACCACCACGGCAAGCATTGAACCGATAGCACCAACAACAACCGAGACAAACGAAAGGATTCACCATGAAAGCAATCACCCAGTTCGCGGCGGCGATCGTCCTGAGCGCCGCTTCCGCGGCCGTCTTCGCCCAGCATGGCGGCCATGACGGCCATGGCGACCACGGCCACGCCCATCCGGCCGCGGCGGCCGAGCCGAGCGAGGGCGAGGTCAGGAAGATCGACAAGGAAGCCGGCAAGATCACCCTGCGCCACGGCGAGCTGAAGAACCTCAGCATGGCGCCGATGACGATGGTGTTCCGCGTGAAGGACGCGGCGATGCTGGACCAGGTCAAGGCTGGCGACAAGGTCCGCTTC
>CAMPHU010000238.1 GCA_946886065.1 uncultured Massilia sp.
TGCAGGTCGGACGGGATCTTGTAGCCCACCGCGACGATCTGCACGTCGCCCTGGCGGCGCACCGCGAAGCTGCGCTCGCCGTCCTGGGTCGGCTCGACGGTCCAGAACCGGGGCAGCGTGCGCTTGGGCTTGGGGATCGCGCCGAACAGGCGGCTGATGCTGGCCAGGGTCGAGGCAGGGTCGAACTTGCCGGCCACCAGCAGCACCGCATTGTCGGGCTGGTACCAGGTCTTGTAGAAGGCGCGCAGGTTGGCGATCCTGACGTTCTCGATATCGCTGCGGTTGCCGATGGTCGAGCGGCCGTAGGAATGCCAGTCGTAGGCCACGCTCTGCATGCGCTTGAACAGCACGCCGCCCGGCGAGTTCTCGCCGCTCTCGTACTCGTTGCGCACCACGGTCATCTCGGACGCCAGGTCCTTCTGCGCGATGAAGGAATTGACCATGCGGTCGGCTTCCATCTGCAGCGCCCAGTCGAGGTTGGCCCTGGACGCCTGGAACACCTCATAGTAATTGGTGCGGTCGAGCGAGGTGGTGCCGTTGAACTGCATGCCGCGGTCGGCGAACTGCCGGGTGATGTCGCGGTTGTTCTTCGCGCCCTTGAACAGCAGGTGCTCGAGCAGGTGGGCCATGCCGGTCTCGCCATAGTTCTCGTGGCGCGAGCCGACCAGGTAGGTGACGTTCACCGTGATCGTGGGACGCGAGGCGTCCGGGAACAGCAGCACCTTGAGGCCGTTGGCCAGGCGGTACTCGGTGATACCTTCGACCGAGGGGCCGAGCGTCACGCCCTTCGGCAGCTGGGCGCCCCAGGCGGCCCCGGCCATGACGAAGGCGGCCGCACCGACCCATACCTGCGCGGCGGCGCCGCGCTTGAAACTCATCCAATCCATACCACCCCTTCATGAGAACGGACGGGCGGGCTTGCCGCCTGTCCCGGTTCCCGCGATGGTAACAGAGGGATGTGGCCGCCTGAAGCTGGCAGCCTTGCTGTTAAGTTTGCCTTAATGAGCAGTCTTAATGCCGCGCGCGCCGCTCGTGCGCCTGCTGCCACGAGCTGATGCGCGAAAGCTCGCCCATTTCCTCGGCCAGGAATTCGAGCAGGTCGTCGGCGCACACGACGCCGCTCAGCTTGCCCGCCGCATCGACCACCGGCACGCGGCGGATGCCGCGCAGGCGCATGCGCTCGATCAGTTCGTAGACGTCGTCGGTTTCGGTGGCCGTCAGCAGGTCCTCGCTCATGATGTCGCCGACCAGGATGCTGGCGGGGTCGAGCCCGGGCGCGATGACGGACACGACGATGTCGCGGTCGGTGACGATGCCGACCGGTGTATTGCTGTCGTCGGCCGCGTCGACGACGATCACGTCGCCGACATGGTGCCGGCGCATCAGCAGCGCCGCACCCTGCACGGTTTCGTCGCGGGTGCAGCTGATGGTCTCGCTGGTGCAGATTTCGCCGATGTGCATGATTGCCTCCCCTCTCGCTCTCGCGAATACGCCAGGCCGAAACGAAACTGGCGCTGTGATTTTCATCATAGCGCCAGTTGGGAAGATGGGAAGGCCGGTCAGGCCGCGCCGGGTTTCTTTTCGCCCGGCAGGGGCACGAAGCAGGCGTCGACCACTTGCAGGTCGTTATCCTTGGCGAAGTTGATGACGAAATGGTAAGCCATCGGCTCGACCTTCTGCAGCTGGTGGTTCACGACCACGGCCTTGGTGCCGTTCACGACCGTCGGGTGGACGTAGGGGGAAAACTTCAGGTGGGCGTCGCGGCCGGATGAGCCGGGGCAAAAGCAGGCCATGACCCCGCACAGGCGCTCTGCCCAGTCGCTCGGGCGAAATTGCCTGCCTTTGTTCGTGATGCCCAAGATGAAAAACTCGCCAGTGAGTTCCTTATCCGTGGTGTGCGATGACTCGGCCATAGTGCTGCTTGCTCAAACAGAAAGTACTGCGTGGATGAGAAGAACCTCAGCTCACTATTATATCTTATAGAAGACTTGGGCACGAGGGCCGCGCGGCACTATCGTTCAGCCGAGCCACACCACGCTGGAAGTGAGGAGCAGGAGGATCATCCATAATATCAGGGCGCGCCACACCAGGCCTACCGTGCTTTGGAGGGCCCTGATGTTCGGCTCCTCTCCCGGCAGCACCTCCGCCTCGGCGTCCGTCAGGTCCACCGTGGCGGCGTCGGCCGGCAGCAGCTGGGGCGCGTTCTCGTTCGGCGTGCCCAGGCGCACGCCCATGGCGCCGCCGCCCGCGGCCAGGATGATGCCCTTGGCTTCGTCGGCCCAGCGGTTGGCGAAATTGCGCCAGGCATAGATGGCGTCTTCGAAATTGCCGACCACGGCAAAGGCGACCGCGGTCAGGCGCACCGGAATCCAGTCGATCCAGTAGAAGGCCTTGGCGGCGAACTGGCCGAAGGCTTCGTTGCGCATGTGGTCGGGCTCGTTCCAGGCGCGGGCCAGGTATTCGGAGACGCGGTACATGACGGCGCCGGCCGGGCCGAGCGGCATCAGGAACCAGAAGAACACGCCGAACACGTTGCGGTGGGTGGTGATCAAGGCATTTTCCACCGCCACGCGGGTGATCTCGGTGCTGTCCATGCCGACCGTGTCCAGGCGGGTCCATTCCGCCAGCAGGGTGCGCGCGGTGGCTTCGTCACCCGTGTTCAGCGCCAGCTGGATATTGGTGAAATAGTGGCTGTAGTGGCGGAAACCCAGGGTCAGGTAGACGATCAGGACATTCCAGGCGAAGGCCAGGAACACCAGGTTGTAGCGCATGCACAGCCAGTACACCAGGTAGATCGGCAGCATCAGGGCCGCCATCATCAGGATCCAGCCCATGCGGCCGTTGCGCTGCTCGCCCGCATTGAACCAGCTCTCGATGCGCATGGCCAGGCCTTTGATGCCACCGTAGATCTGGTTATCCGCGCGCAGCGGTTTCAGCTGCTCGATCAGCAGCGCGCACAGGATGGAAAAGAATGTCATTCAGGAACCCTTTTTCGTTATTGCAATACAACTGCCCGCTACGATAACGGAGAAGGCCGCTGGAATCAAATCCGGTCCTGTAAGAAAGTTTTACGCGCGGAGATAGTGGAACAGGTTGCGCAGCATTGCCGCCGTTGCGCCCCAGATGAAATATTGCTCATATGGCATGGCATAGAAGCTGCGGCGCCCTTGGGTTTGCGGCAGGTCCAGGGTACGGCGCTGGTGGTTCAGGCCGTCCATCAGGAAGGCCAGCGGGACCTCGAACACGTCGGCCACCTCGTTCGGATCGGCGCTGATCTCGAAAGGCGGCTCGACCAGGGCCACGACCGGCGTGACGCGGTAGGCGCTGATGGTGGTGTGGTCCGGCAGCACGCCGATGATCTCGACGTGGCGGCGGTGCAGGCCGATCTCCTCTTCCGTCTCGCGCAGGGCGGTTTCGATGGGCGAGGAGTCGAGCTCTTCCGCTCCGCCGCCGGGGAAGCTGATCTGGCCGGCGTGGCTGGACAGGTGATCGGTGCGGCGCGTGAACAGCACCGTCACGCCTTCGGGACGCATCACGAGCGGCACCAGGACCGCGGCGCGGCGCAGGACCTGTCCGCGCACGGCCAGGGACTCTTCGGAAAACTCCGGGTCCCACGGCAGGGTTTGCAGGAAGCGGGCGCGCAAGGCCTCGGGCGTCAGGCGCGCCGGTGCGACGGGCGCTTCGCCGGCGACGCCGCCGAGCGGCATCTGGGTGGGGTCGAATACGAGCTTGACCAAAACGGACATCCTCCTCGGTTGGCAGGCAAGATAGCCAACTTCATATCTTGCGCCGAAAAAGAAAAAGGCATCCTTGCGGATGCCTTTTTCAGAACACAGGCGCTATTACTCAGCAGCAGCAGCGGTTGCAGCTGCTTTACGCTGCGGCAGCTTTTCCTTGATACGTGCCGACTTGCCCGAACGCTCACGCAGGTAGTACAGCTTGGCGCGGCGCACGTCACCACGACGCTTCACTTCGATCGAAGCGATCAGCGGCGAGTACAGCTGGAAGGTACGCTCGACGCCTTCGCCCGACGAGATCTTGCGAACGATGAAGTTCGAGTTCAGGCCGCGGTTACGACGCGAGATGACGACGCCTTCGTATGCCTGGGCGCGCTTGCGGTTGCCTTCGACGACGTTGACGCTGACGACCACGGTGTCGCCCGGTGCGAAATCAGGGATGTTGCGGCCGAGGCGCGCAATCTCTTCTTGCTCGAGTTGCTGGATCAGATCCATTTTTATCACTCCAAAAACCATCTTGCTGGCGCTGCGCTGTTCTTACAAGCTTTGCCCAGTAGAGGATGGGGTTGAACAGACGGGCAACATGCCCGCCGTACCATGCACACAAAGATGCATTCTTACTCGGCAGGTTGATTCAAACCTGCCAGAAACTGTTCGTCGGCCTTGCTCAACCGGCCGGCGGCACGCGCCTGGTCCAGCAATTCGGGCCGTTTCTTCGCGGTCGCCTCCAGCATGCGCTGGCGGCGCCACTTCATGATCTCGGCGTGGTTACCACCCATCAGCACCGGGGGTACCGCTTCGCCTTCGTACACTTCCGGCCGCGTGTAATGCGGCGAATCGAGCAGGCCGTTGACGAAGCTGTCTTCGACCGCCGAGGCATCGTCGCCCAGCACGCCGGGGATGAACCTCACGACCGCATCCATCAGGGCCATCGCCGGCAGTTCGCCGCCGGACAGCACGAAGTCGCCGAGGGAGATCTCCTCGTCGACGCAGCGGTCCAGCAGGCGCTGGTCCACCGCTTCGTAGCGGCCGCACAGGATGACGAGACCGGGCTCGTCCTTCAGTGCCATCACGCGTTCGTGGGTCAGCGGTTTGCCTTGCGGCGACATGAAGACCACACGCGGCGCCGGCAGGCCCATGTCGACCTGCCTTTGCTTGGCCGCATTGATCGCGGCTTCGAGCGGCTTCGCCAGCATCACCATGCCGGGGCCGCCCCCATAGGGGCGGTCATCCACGGTGCGGTGACGGTCCTGCGTGAAATCGCGCGGATTCCAGATCTTCAGGGCCCAGCGTTGCTGCTCGAAGGCGCGGCGGGTGACTCCCGACTGCGTCAATGCGGCGAACATTTCTGGGAACAAGCTCACGACGTCAAACTGCATCGGATCTCGCTCCGGTTGGATGAGCCTTAATAATCCAGGCCCCAGTCCAGGGTAATCAGCTTGCCCTCGATGTCGACGGTCTTGACGAACTGGCCCACGAACGGCACGAGGCGATCCTCTACTTTCGCAGCAGGATCACCTTCTTTAACCGCAGCAGCGGCTGCCGGCGTGATGCGCAAAATCGATTGCGCGCCGTTGTGCATCATGTCGGTCACCTTGCCCAGGGCTTCGCCCTGCAGGTTGACCACATCCAGACCGATCAGGTCGGTCCAGTAATACTCGTCTTCTTCGAGCGCAGGAAAGTCCTTGCGCGACACCTGAATCGTGGCGCCCTTGAGCGCCTCGGCTTCATTGCGGTCACGCAGGCCGACCAGCGTGGCAACCACGTCGCCACTATGGTACTTCGCGGTCCGCACGGAAACGGGCCGCAGGGTCGGCTTGTCGAGCCACCAGGTTTTGACGTTCAGCAGCGCATCTGCATCCACCGAGTGCGGGGTGATGCGGATTCCGCCTACCAGCCCGTACGCGCCGGACACATAGCCGACCTGGATCAGGTCGTCGGGGACTTGCACCCCGGATGCTGCCGAATCGGTCAAACCTTCAAACCTTGCTTGCTTTAATTAAGCAGCCGGCTTCTGCTGGGCGACCAGGCGAGCAACGGTCGGCGACAGTTGTGCGCCAACGCCTTGCCAGTGAGCCAGACGGTCAGCAGCGATACGCAGGCCGACTTCGGCGCCCGAAGCCATCGGGTTGTAGAAGCCGATGCGCTCGATGAAACGACCATCGCGACGGTTGCGCGAGTCGGTTGCAACGATGTTGAAGAACGGACGCTTTTTAGCGCCACCACGAGCCAAACGAATAACGACCATAATAATTCCGAAAAAGTGAGCTGGACGGAGAAAGTCGACGATTATAGCGCGCGACGGCTCCCAGCAGCAAGTGTTAACGACAACCCGGCGCGCAGTCCCGGCCGAATCAAACATTATCGCCTATTTTTAGCCACACCGCCACCAAGCCTGATGGTCCCTCTCCCCTCTTCCGGCGAAAGCGTGCCATTTTGGCCAATTTGAACGATACTCTTGGCTTTCCTGAACGATTGGCAACTATTCATGGCTGTGGCGCACAAGAACAAGACTGTTACCGTATTGCTGGCCCTGGTGCTGGGATGGCTGGGGGTGCACCGGTTTTACCTGAAGGGCGGCACTGACCGGCTGGGCCTGCTGCACCTGTGCAGCCTGTTCGTGACCGGCATCCTGTATGGGGCGGTGAAGCCGCATCCGTTCTATGTCGTGCTGCCGCTGCTGGTGTCGCTGATTGCGGCCTGCATCGAGGCGCTGGTGCTGGGGCTGACGCCGGATGAGAAATGGGATGCGTCCAATAATCCTGGCAGCGGCAAGGCGTCGCGGTCGAACTGGCTGCTGCCGCTGTTGCTGGTGCTGGTGATGACGGTGGGGGCGATTGTGCTGATCGGGACGATCGCTCGCTTGTTTGATCTGCTTTATACGGGTGGGGCGTACGGCTGACCCAAGTTCGCACCGCAGCCACCATCCAAAGAAAAA
>CAMPHU010000239.1 GCA_946886065.1 uncultured Massilia sp.
CGGCGCGACCTGCAGGCGGCGGCCAAGGATGCCGGGCGGCCGTGGGACATGGCCAAGGGCTTCGATGCGTCGGCGCCGTGCAGCGCGCTGCGGCCGGCGAGCGAGACCGGACATCCGGCGCAAGGGCGCATCTGGCTGGAGGTGAACGGGCAGGTGAAGCAGCAGGGGGATTTGAACGAGATGATCTGGCCGGTGGCGGATGTGATCAGCTACCTGTCGCGCTTCGTGAGGCTGGAGGCGGGGGATCTGATTTATTCGGGGACGCCGTCGGGAGTCGGCGCGCTGCAGCCGGGGGATCGGGTGCGCGGGGGTGTCGATGGTGTCGGCACCTTCGAGCTCGAAATTGGGGTACCCTAACTACTGAGCATGCAAACTTGGGCGGAACAATGCCGGTGGCATTATTCCCGCCTTCGCGGGAGTGACGGTTTATAGGTTGCAGGCCGCAAACGCGGTTTCGGCCACGCATACTTGCACGTCATTCCCGCGAAGGCGGGAACCCAAGTTTTTTAGCACAGCGATACCGCTGGCTCCCATCCATCAGCGCCCGCACCTGATCAAGCAAGTGCATCCGCGCCGCATCGATCATCTCCCCATTGGTCTTCGCCGACAACGCCGCCTTCTCCTTCCTCCCCAGGAAATACGCCACCCTTTCCGCATTGGCCCCCGAAGGATGCGGCAAGCCATGCAATATCCGATCCGCGCGCAGCACCCCGCGCTCCGCCAGCCAGTCCAGCCCTTCGCTCACGCTCGCCCCCATCGGGATATACACGGCCTCCGGCAGCATCGCCGCCTCGTGCGCAAAATAGCGCAGCATCTCCTCGCGCAGGAACGCCTGCCTGGGCATCGCCGGCGTCCCGCTGTAGTTCTTCCCATCGACGAACACCGGGTGCCGCAGGATCGCGCTCACCTGCACCAGCGGCGCATCCACGTCGAACAAGCTGGCGCAGCTGGCGATGCCGAGCCAGTGCTGCACCCCGATCGCATCCAGCAAGGCGACGAAGTTCGGCCGGATCGCCCCGCTGAACGCCCCCGTCAGGCGCGCGGCGCGCAGCGTCTCCGCGGCCGAAGCCCCGGCCGCGATCTGGCGCTGAGCCTCGCGCATCGCGTTCTTCCACTGCACGAAGCCGGGCGAGATCCCCACGACGACCACCCGCGCCGCCGGGTTCACCGACTCGAAGGGAATATAGTAGCTGCTGTAGCGCCCTTCGCGCGCCAGCAGGAAGGTCTCGGGGATGTCGGCAGGCGAGCCGGCCCGCGCCAGGTCGAGCGCGCCGATCGCCTCCAGGTAGCGGTCGAACAGGATATCCATGCCCGTATTGTGCCAGCTTGGCGAACACGCAGCGCGACCGTACGCGCCCGGATTTGGTAGGCTAAGGGCATGGCCGGACGCAGCGCCGGCGAGGGGAGAACGAGCATGGCGCAAGTGGCGTTGATCACGGTGCACGGCATGGGGGAGACCCTGCCGAATTACGCGGACGGGCTGATGGCCTCCGTGCGCGCCCGCCTGGGCACGGTGTCGGACCAGGCGGTGATGCGTTCGGTGTACTACCAGAAGATCCTGCAGGATAACCAGCAGCTGGTGTGGGACCGCACGCGCTCGCAGAGCACGGTACGCTACGACGACCTGCGCAAGTTCGTCCTGTACGGCTTCGGCGACGCGGCCGGCCTGGAGAACCGCAAGGAGATCCCCGGTTCGGTCTACGAACTCGCCCAGGGAGAAATCGCGCGCGCGCTGATGTCGGCGCACGCGGTGCGTCCCGGCATGCCGGTCGTGTTCCTGGCGCAGTCGCTGGGCTGCCAGGTCCTGTCGAGCTATATCTACGACGCCCAGAAGGCCGCCGCCGGCAAGCCCGTCGGCGCGGGCATCTGGCGCAACATCGACGCCTGGGCCCAGCAGGCCTACGGCCGCGCGCTCACGGCCAGCGAGCGCGGCTTCATCGGCGCCGGCACCTGCGCGGGGCTGATCACCACCGGCTGCAACATCCCGATTTTCGTGGCCGCGCACAAGGAGATGCACATCATTCCCATCGCGCCGCCGACCGCCCTGTTCAAGTGGGTCAACTACTACGACCCGGACGATGCGCTCGGCTGGCCGCTGCAGCCGCTCTCGGGCGGCTACCGCGCCCTGGTCGAGGACCGCGTCATCAACGCCAACGACGGCGTGCTGGGCATGATGCTGAAGAGCTGGAACCCGCTCTCGCACAATCTCTACTGGCAGGACGACACGGTGCTCGACGCCATCGCGGCCATGCTGCGCAGGCTGGCGGCCTGAGCATGTATTTCAGGCGGCCCGCTGCAGCGTGAACAGCGGCCGCACGTCGCCCGCCACCGTACCGCGCGCGTTCCTGATGGGCGGCCGGCGGTAGCGCTCCAGCAGCGCGCGCCGCGCATCGTCCAGCAATCCGAGCTGCTCCAGCACGCTGTAGGTCGCGGGATGCAGCGCGCGGCTGGCGCCATCCTGGATCTTGATGGCGATGCCGATCCCGGCCGAACGGATGCCGATCGCCTGCACCGCGTCGGCACCGATCTTCGCCACCCAGTCGCCGCCGCCCGCCGTCATCCAGAACAGGTCGGTGCGCTCCTCGCCGGAGACCAGGTCCGGCCGGCCGGTCATCGCATCGAACAGCATGCCCATGGCGCCGCCGAGCTGCGGATCGGCCACGCCTTGCGCCAGCCGTGCATACAAATGGGCCAGGCGCGACAGCGGCATCGCGTAGTTCGGCGCGGAGCAGCCGTCGATCCCGGCGGGCATGTGCGCGGCCGGCAGCCCGGCGGCATCGGCCAGGGTGCCGAGGATGGCCTGCTGCAGCGGGTGCGCGCGCTCGACATAGCCTTGCGTGGGCGCGCCGTGCAGGCGGCACCAGGCCAGGAAGCCGCTGTGCTTGCCTGAACAGTTGTGGTGCAGCGGCGTCCAGGGCCGGTCCTGGGGCGCCGGCTGGCCCACGGCTTCGTAATAGAGCGGCGTGGCGCAGCCGCATTCGAGGTGGCTTTCGTCGAGTCCGATCTTGCCGAGGATGGAGCGCACGCCTGCCAGGTGGCGCTCTTCGCCGGAATGACTGGCGCACAGCAGCGCGAGCTCGTCGCGCGTGAGGCCGAAGCGCGACGGGCCGTCCGACAGGATGAAGGGCAGGGCCTGGAAGGGCTTGAGCGCCGAGCGCGTAAAAGTAGGGTAGTGCGGATCGCCCGCTTGCCACAGCAGGCGGCCGTGGAGGTCGACCACGGCGACCGAACCGGCGTGCACGTTTTCGACGACATAGCCGGTATCGGGATAGCCGCGCGTGGTCGCGGCGAGGGGGACTGGTTGCATGCGTCTGGCCAATGGAAGCGGTGATCGATCACACACTCTACGGCATCGCGCGACATGCAGACGCACGTTCGGAACCGACGCATAGGGCAGGGTGGGCGGCGCCGTCATCCGCACTGCCGTCATCGCTAACGGAGCCTTTATCTACGGGCTGTCTGCCCCGCCGGGCATGCGTATCAACAAGCATATACAGCTTGTTGAGCGCATCGAAAAAAACGGCGTCAAGCGCGTATGCACTGCATGCAGACATCGTCCCTGCGCACGCATATGCATCCCCCGTCCAGTCCCCGTTTTTCGCAATTCATCGCTCGAATTCGCGCTTCGGTCCAACTTCGCTTGTAAGCGCCAGCGGCGTGGCTACACTGTCTTCATCGCCAGACAAAAACAGTGAGCAGCTGGCGAAACTGAACAACGTGGGACCTGCGTCCGTAAGCCAAGCCGCCAGGTCCGTTACTTCGATTTCGACCTGAAAGGAATTCATCATGCGTATCAAGCACCTCGTCCTCTTCGCCGGCGCCGCCGTCCTGTCCTTCTCCGCCGCCGCCGCTCCGCAAGGCGCCGAAACCGAACGCGTCGAAGTGCGCGGCGTTCCGCCGGCACAAGTGCGCATGGCGCCGTTCATGTTCGACCGGGTGCAGGGTGAATACGGCTTGGAAGACGGCCGCGTGCTGACGGTGTCCGGCACGGTCACCGGCAAGCATCGCGTGCTGACTGCCGACCTCGGCGATGGCCCAACGGAAATCATCCACGTGGGCAAAGGTAAATTCGTCGCCGTCGACAAGGACGTGCGCTACACCTTCACCGGCGACCGCATCCCCGATGAAGTCGTGGTCAGCACCGCCGCCGGCAAAGTGCTGGCCTTAGCCAAGCGCTGATCCAAAACGGCCGGCCTGGTAATCGGCGACCGCCTGCGCAATCTCGGCGCGGGTGGTCATGACAAAAGGCCCGTGCGCCACCACGGGCTCGCGAATTGGTTCGGCATGGCCGAACAGCAGCAGGGCGCCGGACCCGGTGTGCAGATCGACTGCCTCGCCGTCGTCGCCCAGCTCGACAAGTTGGTATGCGTTGACGAGATCGTCATGGCGCCCCACGGCGATACTTCCACGCACCACGTACAGGAAGACCTTGCGCGGTGGCCGGACGATTGCACGAAAACGTCCGCCCGCCCGCATGTCGAGCGTACTCATGAACACGCCGGTCAGGGACCGCACCGGTCCCGGCGTGCCTTCCCATTCCCCAGCGATCAAGTGCAGCGTGACCTTGCCCTCGTCCAGGCGCAAGGCGGGAATGTCTTTCTCCTGCAAGCCCACATAGGCCGGCGTGCTCATCTTCAGGCGCGAAGGCAGGTTGACCCATAGCTGCAGGATTTCGACCGGGCCGCCCTGGTCGAGAAAGTCGCGCGGCGACACTTCCGCATGCACGATCCCGCTTCCCGCCGTCATCCATTGCACGCCGCCCGCGCGAATCACGCTTTCATGGCCCGCATTGTCGCGGTGGGCCAGGCTGCCCTCGACGATGAAGGTCACGGTTTCGAAGCCGCGGTGCGGATGCGGCCCGAAGGGCAGGCCGCGGTTGTGCGGCGGATAGGTCTGCGGGCCGTGGTGGTTGAGGAAGAGGAAGGGGTCGATCTGGTCGAGCAGCGGGCTCGGCAAGGGCCGCCTCGTGACCAGGTCGCCGATGTCGTCGCGCCGCGCGGGATGGATGCGCCGGATGGTCTTGTCGCTCATGCGGAAGTCCTGAAAAAAAGAGTGCTTGAGTGCGACGATAGCGCGAAGGCCGGATCACGCGCGCACGGCCCCTATGCTAGACTCATTGCGCTTTTGCAATCACTGCTTCTGCATCTGGAGACTGGCAATAAAATGATTCGAACAACACTGCTTGCCAGCCTGCTGCTGGCGACCGCCGTGGCAGGCCATGCCGCACCCGTCAATACGAACGCGAACGCCCCGGGCGAGGCCGCCGTCAAGGCCGCCAAGTATGCGGCCGCCACCTACCGCAACGATATCGTCGACACCCTGGCCCGGCTGGTCAGCTACAACACGGTAGCCGATCCCAAGGTCCCGTCCGACAAGAACCCCGTCCACATCGCCTTCAAGACCGCGCTCAAGCAGGAGGCCCAGCGCCTGGGCCTGGACTATGCGGATCACGGCTGGGTCGTGATCGTCGGACTGGGCAGCGGCAGCGAGCGCGTCGGCGTCGTCACGCACGGCGACGTGCAGCCGGTCGACCCCAGCAAGTGGAAGAAATCGCCCTTCGTGCTGGACCGCACGAGCGAGCCGGGCAAGCTGCTGGCGCGCGGCGCCGAGGACGACAAGGGCCCGATCGCCACCGCGCTGTACGCGATGAAGGCGATCAAGGACCGCCAGGTGCCGCTGTCCAAGCGCATCGAGCTCTACGTGTACATGGGCGAGGAATCGGACTGGGGGCCGCTGGTCGAGTTTCTAAAGACGCATGAGCCGCCGCAGATGAACATCACCCTCGACGCCGAGTACCCGGCGGTGACGGCCGAGAAGGGCTACGGCACGGTGGCCGTGACGATTCCGAAGCAGGGCGCGGAAGCGCCGAAGGAAGGCGCGCCCTACGTGGCGGAATTCGGCGGCGGCTTCTTCGGCAGCCAGATCCCGGAAGACGCCCAGGCGCTGATCGCGAACGCGACCCCGGAACTGGAAAAGCTGATCCGCGCGCGCGGCGCGAAGCAGGAGGGCATGCGCTACACCTTCGCATGGCAGGGCAAGAATCTGGCCGTGCGCGCCAAGGGCGTGTCGGCGCACTCGTCCAAGCCCGAGGACGGCGTGAACGCGATCAGCATGCTGGCCGACGCGCTGGCGGTGCAGGACTGGCCCAACACGACTGCAGGCGGCGTGGTGAACTATCTGAACGACATGGTGGGCACCGGCATCCATGGCGAGAAATTCGGCAATATCGCCTACCGCGACAGCTTCATGGGACCGATGACCTTCGCGCCCACGGTCATCAAGCAGCGCGAGGACGGCATCGAAGTGTCGATCAACATGCGCCGCCCGCAGGGCAAGAGCACCGAGCAGCTGACCAACGAGGTCAATGCCGCGCTGGCGCAATGGCAGGGCAGGCGCCTGCCGCTGGCCAACATCTCGGTGCGCATCAACGAACCCTGGGTACAGAAGGATCCGCCGCAGCTGCCGATCCTGATGGGGGTGTTCTCGTACTTCACGGGGATGAAGGATCCGAAGCCGATCGCGGTCGGCGGCGGGACCAATTCGCGCCTGTTCCCGAATGCGGTGAGTTTCGGGCCCACGATGCCGGGCAAGGTGTATACCGGGCATTCGGAGCATGAGTTCATCACGACCAGGCAGCTGCTGCTGAACCTGCAGATGTATACGGCGGTG
>CAMPHU010000240.1 GCA_946886065.1 uncultured Massilia sp.
CGGGATGACGATTTCCTTGAGCAGCAGCTTGAGCGCGTCGGCGATCGGCTGCAGCAGGCCGCCCGGACCCACGCGGTTCGGGCCCACGCGGATCTGGATCCAGCCGATCAGCTTGCGCTCCCACAGGGTCAGGTAGGCGACCAGGCCCATCAGCGGCAGCAGGACCACCACGATTTTCAGGACGGTCCAGATCAGCGGCCAGACGGGCGCGATCGGGCTGGCGGCGCCGAATTCATAGAAACTATCGATATAACCGGGCGTTGCCATTACTTGCCCTCCCCTGCTTTTTCAACTTTGATGTCACCAAACATGGCGCCCAGCGATGCGACCGCGCGGTGGCCGGCGGCGACGCGCACGGCGTTCGACGGCAGGCCTGCATCCACGTCGGCCACCAGGACGGCGCTGCCGGAACCCTGGCTCACCTTGACGGTGTCGCCCGCCTTCACGCCGAGCTGCTCGGCGACGGCTTTCGACAGCGAGACCAGCGGCGCGTTCGAGGCTGCGGTGCGCTGCAGCGGTTCGGAACGGCGCGCCAGCGCGTCGGTGAAGTAGACCGGCACGTCGGTGACGCGCTCGAGCTGGCCGGCGCTAGCGTACTTGCCCGCTTCCGGCGCCAGCTTGGCGGCGTTGTTCAGCTTGGCGGACAGGTCGGTGTTGCCCTTGCCCAGCGCTTCGTCGCGGATAGCTTCCGAGGTCTCGTAGTCGAAGCCGGTCAGGCCCAGCAGGTTGCCCAGTACGCGCAGCACTTTCCAGGCCGGACGGGTTTCGCCCAGCGGACGCACGGTGCCGTTGAAGCTCTGTGCGCGGCCTTCGCAGTTGACGAAGGTGCCGGCGGTCTCGGTGAAGGGCGAAACCGGCAGCAGCACGTCGGCGTAGTCCATGCCGTGCTTGAACGGCGACATGGCCACGACCATCTCGGCGCCGGCCAGCGCGGCGACGGCCTGCTGCGGGTTGGCCGCATCCAGTTCCGGCTCGGCGTTCAGCAGCACATAGGCCTTCTTCGGCGAAGCGAACACGGCTTCGTTCTTGCCAGACGTGGCGCCCACCAGGTAGCCGCCCACGGTGTTGGCGCCTTCGACCAGGTAGCCGAAAGTGCAGCCGGTGGCGTCGGCGATCCACTGTGCGGCGGCGTGGATCTTCGAGGCTTGCGGGTGGTTGCCTGCAGCATTGCCCAGCAGGATGGCGCCCGGCAGTTCGATATCGCCCGACACCACCAGCGACGCGGCGATGCCCTTGGCGGCGTTGCCGGCTTCGATGCCGTCAAAGCCGGACGGAGCAGCGACGCCCTTGGCGGCGGCGACAGCCACGACCACTTCGGACAGGGCTGCCAGCCAGTCGGTCGGCGCGGCGATCAGCTTGTTCGCGATCGGCATCAGGAGGTCGTCGTTCGATGCGCCCACCAGCGACAGCTTGGCGCCGGCCTTGGTGGCGGCGCGCAGGCGGGTGGCGACCAGCGGGTGGTCCTTGCGCAGGTTCGAGCCGATGACCAGCGCGCGCTTGAGCTTGCTCAGTGCGGCGATCGGCATGCCCAGCCACGGGGTGACCTGGCCGGTCAGGGAGAAGTCGCTCTGGCGCAGGCGGAAGTCGATGTTGCTTGACCCGATGCCGCGCACGGCCTTGTTCAGCAGGTAGAGTTCTTCCAGGGTCGAGCCGGCGGTGGCGACGGCGGCGATGCTGTCGGCGCCATGCTCGTGGCGGATGTTACGCAGGCCGTGGGCCACGTATTCCAGCGCGGTCTGCCAGTCGGTTTCCTGCCACACGCCGCCCTGCTTGATCATCGGGTTGACCAGGCGGTCGGCATTGTCCAGCGCCTCGTAGGAGAAGCGGTCCTTGTCCGAGATCCAGCATTCGTTGATCGCTTCGTTTTCCAGCGGCAGCACGCGCATGACCTTGCCGCCCTTGACCTGGACGATCAGGTTGCTGCCCAGCGAATCGTGCGGCGACACCGACTTGCGGCGCGACAGTTCCCACGGACGTGCGGTGTAGCGGAAAGGCTTGCTCGTCAGAGCGCCGACCGGGCACAGGTCGATCATGTTGCCCGATACTTCCGAGTCGACGGTCTTGCCCAC
This sequence comes from uncultured Massilia sp., assembly GCA_946886065.1. The sequence goes on from CAMPHU010000240.1 coordinate 2,070, forward strand.
GAAGGTGGTGATCTCCGAGTGCTCGCCGCGGCCGACCATGCCGAATTCCATCACGCCGGCCACTTCCTGGCCGAAACGCACGCAACGGGTGCACTGGATGCAGCGCGACATTTCTTCCATCGAGATCAGCGGGCCGGCCTCTTTCGGGGCCACCACGCGCTTCTCTTCTTCGTAGCGCGAGCCGCTCTTGCCGTAGCCGACGGCCAGGTCTTGCAGCTGGCATTCGCCGCCCTGGTCGCAGATCGGGCAATCCAGCGGGTGGTTAATGAGGAGGAACTCCATCACCGACTTCTGGGCCTGCACGGCCTTGTCGCTGTGGGTGCGCACGATCATGCCCGGCGAGACCGGGGTCGCGCAGGCAGGCATCGGCTTCGGCGCCTTCTCCACTTCGACCAGGCACATGCGGCAGTTCGCTGCGATCGACAATTTCTTGTGATAGCAGAAGTGCGGGATATAGGTCCCGAGTTTGTTTGCGGCGTCCATCACCATGGAACCTGGTGCGACTTCGACTTTCTTGCCGTCTAATTCAATTTCAACCATTTGATCGTTACCTGACCTGGTTTAAAGGTATGCGGGCACGAGGCAGTGCTTGTGCTCGATGTGATATTCGAATTCCTCGCGGAAGTTCTTGATCATCGCTTCGACCGGCATCGCTGCTGCATCGCCCAGGGCGCAGATGGTGCGGCCCTTGATGTTGAAGGCGATGTTGTTCAGCAGGTCCATGTCTTCCGGACGGCCCTTGCCGTGCTCGATGCGGTGGACCATGCGGTACATCCAGCCGGTGCCTTCACGGCACGGCGTGCACTGGCCGCAGGATTCTTCGTAGTAGAAGTACGACAGGCGCAGCAGCGACTTGACCATGCAGCGGGTCTCGTCCATGACGATCACGGCGCCCGAGCCCAGCATCGAGCCGGCCTTGGCGATCGAATCGTAGTCGAGGTCGGTGTCCATCATGACTTCGCCGCGGATCACGGGAGCCGAGGAACCGCCGGGAATCACGGCCTTGATCTTCTTGCCGCCGCGCATACCGCCGGCCAGCTCCATCAGCTTGGCGAACGGGGTGCCCAGCGGGACTTCGTAGTTGCCCGGACGCTCGACGTCGCCCGAGATCGAGAAGATCTTGGTGCCGCCGTTGTTCGGCTTGCCGAGGCCCATGTAGTTCTCGGCGCCCATGTTCAGGATGAAGGGGACGGCCGCGAAGGTCTCGGTGTTGTTGATCGTGGTCGGCTTGCCGTACAGGCCGAACGAGGCCGGGAACGGCGGCTTGAAGCGCGGCTGGCCCTTCTTGCCTTCCAGCGACTCCAGCAGCGCGGTTTCTTCGCCGCAGATGTAGGCGCCGTAGCCGTGGTGGGCGTGCAGCTGGAACGAGAATTCCGAACCCATGATCTTGTCGCCCAGGAAGCCGGCGGCGCGCGCCTCTTCCAGCGCTTCCTCGAAGCGCAGGTATTCCTGGAAGATCTCGCCGTGGATGTAGTTGTAGCCCACGGTGATGCCCATCGCATAGGCGCCGATGGCCATGCCTTCGATCAGCGCGTGCGGGTTGTAGCGGATGATGTCGCGGTCCTTGAAGGTGCCCGGTTCGCCTTCGTCGGTATTGCAGACGAGGTATTTCTGGCCCGGGAACTGGCGCGGCATGAAGCTCCACTTCAGGCCGGTCGGGAAGCCGGCGCCGCCGCGGCCGCGCAGGCCGGAGGTCTTCAGGTCGGCGATGATGGCTTCAGGCGCGATCTTCTCTTCGATGATGCGGCGCAGCGCCGAATAGCCGCCACGCTTGACGTAGTCGGCCAGGCGCCAGTTGTCGCCGTTCAGATCCTTCAGGATCAGGGGATTGATGTGACGGTCGTGCAGGCTGGTCATTTCTTGAGTTCCTCTACCAGGGCGTCGATCTTCTCGTCGCTCATGAACGAGCACATGCGATGGTTATTCACCAGCATGACCGGTGCGTCGCCGCACGCGCCCATGCACTCGCCTTCCAGCAGCGTGAAGGCGCCGTCGGCGGTGGTGTCGCGGTAATCGATGCCCAGCTTGTCCTTCAGGCGCTGGCCGGCGCGTTCGCCGCCCGACAGCGCGCAAGGCAGGTTGGTGCACACGGTGATCTTGTGCTTGCCGACCGGCTTGATGTTGTACATGTTGTAGAAGGTCGCCACTTCCTGCACGGCGATGGCCGGCATGCCGATGTAGTCGGCGATTTCCTGCATGGTCTCGGGCGACAGCCAGCCCAGTTCGACCTGGGCGTGGGCCAGCGAGGCCATCACGGCCGACTGGCGCTGATCGGCTGGGTACTTGGCCAGCTCGCGATCGATCTTCTTGTAGGTGTCCTGCGATAACATATTCTTGCGTCCTCTTACCTAGGTCCGCCTCAGCGGTCGATACTGCCGAACACGATGTCCTGGGTACCGATGATGGTCACGGCGTCGGCGATCATGTGGCCGCGCGCCATTTCGTCCAGGCTCTGCAGGTGGGCATAGTCCGGGGTACGGATCTTCAGGCGGTAAGGCTTGTTGGCGCCGTCGGAAACGATGTAGATGCCGAACTCGCCCTTCGGGTGCTCGACCGCCGCGTAGGCCTCGCCTTCCGGCACGTGGAAGCCTTCGGTGAACAGCTTGAAGTGGTGGATCAGCGATTCCATGTTGGACTTCATGTCCATGCGGTTCGGCGGCGCGATCTTGTTGTTGTCGATCATGACCGGACCCTGGTTCACGGCCAGCCACTTCACGCACTGCTTGATGATGCGGTTCGACTGGCGCATCTCTTCGATACGCACCAGGTAGCGGTCGTAGGAGTCGCCATTGGTGCCGACCGGGATGTCGAAGTCCATCTGGTCGTAGACCGCGTAGGGCTGCTGCTTGCGCAGGTCCCAGGCGATGCCCGAGCCGCGCAGCATGGCGCCGGTGAAGCCCATGGCCTTCGCATCTTCCGGCGAGACCACGCCGATGCCCACGGTACGCTGCTTCCAGATACGGTTATCGGTCAGCAGGGTTTCGTATTCGTCGACATAGCCGTCGAAACGCTTGGTGAACGCGTCGATGAAGTCCAGCACCGAGCCCTGGCGGTCGCGGTTCAGGTCGTCGATCGCCTTCTTCGAGCGGATCGGCGATTCGCGGTGCTGCGGCATGCGGTCCGGCAGGTCGCGGTAGACGCCGCCCGGGCGGTAGTAGGCCGCGTGCATGCGCGCGCCCGACACGGCTTCATAGACGTCGAACAGGTCTTCGCGGTCGCGGAAGGCGTACAGGAAGGGACCCATGGCGCCGATGTCGAGCGCGTGCGCGCCCAGCCACATCAGGTGGTTCAGGATACGGGTGATTTCGTCGAACATCACGCGGATGTACTGCGCGCGCAGCGGCGCTTCGATGCCCAGCAGCTTTTCCACCGCCAGCACGTAGCCGTGCTCGTTGCACATCATCGAGACGTAGTCCAGGCGGTCCATGTAGGGAACCGACTGCAGGTAGGTGCGGGTCTCGGCCAGCTTCTCGGTCGCGCGGTGCAGCAGGCCGATGTGCGGGTCGGCGCGCTGGATCACTTCGCCGTCGAGTTCCAGCACCAGGCGCAGCACACCGTGCGCTGCCGGGTGCTGCGGACCAAAGTTCAGGGTGTAATTCTTAAGCTCAGCCATTATTTCGTCCCGTAGGTTTCTTCGCGGATCACGCGCGGAATGTTCTCGCGCGGCTCGATCGTCACGGGTTGGTAGATCACGCGTTTCTGTTCAGGGTCGTAGCGCATCTCGACATAGCCCGAGATCGGGAAGTCCTTGCGGAACGGGTGGCCGATGAAGCCGTAGTCGGTCAGGATGCGGCGCAGGTCGCCGTGGCCGTCGAACAGGATGCCGTACAGGTCGAACGCTTCGCGCTCGTACCAGTTCGCCGCACGCCAGATGCCGGTCACCGATTCGACCAGCGGCATGTCGTCGTCCGGGCAGAACACGCGCACGCGCACGCGCCAGTTGTGTTCGATCGAGAGCAGGTGGGTCACGACCGCGAAGCGCAGGCCGTCCCAGGTGCCCTCGCCGTATTGCGAGTAGTCGACGCCGCACAGGTCGATGAGTTCTTCGAAGCGCAGGCTCGGGTCGTCGCGCAGGGTCTGCATCGCCTGCAGATAGTCGGCGGCCTTGACCACCACGGTCACTTCACCCAGCGCCGAGCTGATTGCTGCGCCCTCGCCCAGTGCATTTTTCAGGGCGAGTTCAAGGGTTTCGAGTTTAGTCGTCATGGTAAATCGCTGTTCTTAGCGCGCGATGGTATTGGTGCGCTTGATCTTGTTCTGCAGCTGCATGATGCCGTACAGGAGCGCTTCCGCGGTCGGCGGGCAGCCCGGCACGTAGACGTCGACGGGGACGATGCGGTCGCAGCCGCGCACCACCGAGTACGAGTAGTGGTAGTAACCGCCGCCGTTGGCGCAGGAACCCATCGAAATGACCCAGCGCGGCTCGGCCATCTGGTCGTAGACCTTGCGCAGTGCGGGGGCCATCTTGTTGCACAGCGTGCCGGCGACGATCATGACGTCCGACTGGCGCGGCGATGGGCGGAACACAATGCCAAAGCGGTCGAGATCGTAGCGGGCAGCGCCCACATGCA
>CAMPHU010000241.1 GCA_946886065.1 uncultured Massilia sp.
CCCAGCGCGCCAATGAACCCCTCGCCACCGGCCTGTCGGTAAAACTGGAAGGGCGCCTGGCCAGCAGGGAGATGACGCTCGAAGCGCTGTTCGCGCTGAAGATCGGCGATATCATTCCCGTGTCGGTCGGGCGCGCCGACGTGCTGCTGGACGAATCGCGCCTGTTCACCGCCAATGTGGCCGAACACAAAGGCAAGCTTTGTTTAACCTCTTTCGAAGACGCTGAATAAATGGACATGAACCTGAACGAGCAACTGGGCGACGTGATCATCGACGACCTCGATGGCGTGGATGCCGCGGCAGCAAGCGCGGGCAAGCCCGCGGGCAGGACGCTGCCGGCCATGATGCGCCGCATCCCGGTGACCCTGACGCTGGAAGTGGGTTCGGCCCGCATCTCGCTGCAGGAACTGATGGCGATCGGCCCGTCCTCGGTGGTCCCGCTCGACGCCCTGGCCGGCGAGCCGCTGGTCATCAAGGTCAACGGCACCGCCATCGGCCGCGCCGAAGTCGTGGTGGCCGGCGAACAGTATGGCCTCAAGGTCGTCGATCTCGACGGCCTGAACCTGGACCTGCTGGCGTCATGACGGGTGTTTCCCGCGGCGCGCAGTTGCGTCGCGTTTTGCGCCGCAGCGCACCGCTTGCCGGTGCCCTGATGCTGCTTGCGCTGCCTGCCGCGGCCCAGCAGCAGGACGTGCTGCCCGGGATCATTCCCGGTTCCACCCAGGGGATGACGGTCAAGTCGCAGATCCTGGTGCTCATGACCCTGCTCGGGCTGCTGCCCGTCATGGTCATGATGATGACGAGCTTCACCCGCTTCGTGATCATCCTGTCGCTGCTGCGCCAGGCCCTCGGCCTGCAGCAGGGCCTGCCGAACCGCATCATCACCGGCATCGCGCTGATCCTCACCCTCCTGGTGATGCGCCCGGTGGGCGAAGCCGTGTGGCGCGACGCCTTTATGCCTTACGACAAGGACAAGATCGGCCTGGAGCAGGCCCTCAAGATCGCCGAAGTGCCGGTGTCGCGCTTCATGCTGGCCCAGACCAGCAAGACCTCGCTTGCCCAGGTCGCGCGCCTGGCGGGCGAGCCGGCCAACCTGGCCCCGGAGCAGCGCGGCTTTACCGTGAAACTGGCGGCCTTCGTGCTGTCCGAGCTGAAGACCGCGTTCCAGATCGGCGCGATGCTGTTCATTCCCTTCCTGATCATCGACCTGGTGGTGTCGTCGGTGCTGATGGCGATGGGCATGATGATGCTGTCGCCCCTGGTGATCTCGCTGCCCTTCAAGCTGCTGCTGTTCGTGCTGGTCGATGGATGGACGCTGACCGTGAATACCCTGGTCGGCAGCATCCACGGCTATTAGAGATAGAGAGCGTTCGACATGAGTCCCGATATCGCTGTCGACCTGGTGGTCGAAGCCCTGCAAATCGTGATGCTGCTGGTGATGGTGCTGGTGATCCCGGGCCTGCTCATGGGCCTGGTGGTCGCGCTGGTGCAGGCCGCCACCCAGATCAACGAGCAGACCCTGAGCTTCCTGCCGCGCCTGCTGGTGACCCTGCTGGCCGTGATCCTGGCCGGCCACTGGATGACGACCACCCTGATGGACTACTGCATCTCGGTGTTCCAGCGCGCCGCCACGCTGGTGGCCTGAGTCCCCGATGGAACTGGTCAGCTTCCTGCTGCCCCTGCTCGGCGCCCTGTGGTGGCCCTTCGCCCGCATCATGGCGATGATGGCCACCGCCCCGGTGCTGGGCGAAGCCACGGTGCCGATGCCGGTCAAGGCCCTGCTGTCGGTGGTGCTGGCCTTCCTGATGCTGCCGATGACCAAGGGCGGCGCCATGCCGGATCCGTTCTCGCTGGCGGGCGTGGTGGCCATGTTCGAGCAGGCCGTGATCGGCGGCGTGATCGGCCTGGCGCTGCAGTTCGCGATGGCCGTGATCTCGATGCTGGGCTTCCTGGCCTCGAGCCAGATCGGCTTTTCGATGGCGCAGATGAATGACCCGGTCAACGGCGCCGTGTCCGACGTGGTCTCGGGCCTGATGGCCCTGGTGGCGATGCTGGTGTTCTTCGCCATCGACGGCCACCTGATCCTGGTGACGGTGCTGGCCCAGAGCTTCAAGGCCTGGCCGGTGGGCGGCGGCTGGGGCCCGATGCTGCTGGAATCGGTGGCCCTGAACCTGGGCTGGGTGTTCGCCGCGGCGATCCTGCTGGCCTTGCCGATCGTGTTTTCGACCATGGTGGTGCAGGTCGGCTTCGGCTTCCTGAACCGGGTGGCGCCCAGCCTGAATTTGTTTTCGCTGGGTTTTTCGCTGGTGACCATCTTCGGCTTGCTGATGCTGGTGCAGCTGGTGCGCTTCATTCCCGACCACTATGTTTCCATGACCAACCAGGTGCTCGAGATGCTGGGCGAGCAGATGAGGATTGCCCATGGCCGATAGCGGCACCGGCGGCGACAAGACAGAAAAGCCGTCACAGCAAAAGCTCAGGAAGGCGCGCGAAGAGGGCCAGGTGGTGCGCTCGCGCGACCTGTCGACCGCGATCGGCATCCTGATCAGCCTCAAGCTGCTGTCGATGCTGTTGCCGGGCTACCTGGAGGACTTCCGCCGCCTGTTCCGGCTGGTCTACGCGCCGCTGGGCGAGGCGGGCGCGATCGAGAACGCGATGTCGGTGGTGTTCACCGGCGCGCTGCTGCTGCTGGTCAAGATGGTGCTGCCGCTGGCCGCGGTGCCGGTGGCGATCATGGCGGCCAGCGTGGTGCCGGGCGGCTTGATGGCCTCGAGCAAGAACCTGGCGCCGCGCTTCGACCGCCTGAGCCCCATGAAGAACCTGGGCAACCTGTTTACACAGAAGCACTGGATCGGCTTCGCGACCTCGGCGGCGAAGGCGGTGGCGCTGGGCCTGGTGCTGTGGTACGTGAGCCGGGCCGGCATGAAGGCCTATCTCGAGCTGCAGCGCATGCCGCTGGCCGAGGCCATGCTGCACGGCAGCGGCATGATGTTCGACGCGCTGATGGCCCTGGTCGCGGTGTTCGTGGTGTTCGCCCTGATCGACGTGCCGGTCCAGTATTTCCTGTTCATGCGTAACCAGCGCATGAGCAAGCAGGAAGTGAAGGAAGAGCACAAGAGCAGCGAGGGCAAGCCCGAGGTGAAGCAGCGCATCCGCCAGCTGCAGCACCAGATGGCGCGCCGCAGCGTGCGCAAGACGGTGCCGACGGCGGACGTGGTGATCGTCAACCCGGAACACTATGCGGTCGCGCTGAAGTACGACAGCAGCCGCGCCGAAGCCCCCTTCGTGGTGGCCAAGGGCGTGGACGAGATGGCCCTGTACATCAAGCAGATCGCGCGCGAGCACAAGATCGAGACCCTCGAGCTGCCGCCGCTGGCGCGCGCGATCTACAACACCAGCCAGGTGCAGCAGCAGATTCCCGCCCAGCTGTACCAGGCGGTGTCGCAGGTCCTGAATTACGTCCTACAACTGAATGCGTTCCGTGCAGGCCGGCGCCAGGCGCCCCCACGGTTCCCCAACGAGGTGGCCGTGCCATCTCACCTGAGTGAGGTTTCTGCATGAATTCTTTCAACGCCTTCATCGCGGAGCTGAAGCGCCAGAAGTACGCCGCTCCGATTTTCCTGATCGCGCTCCTGGGCATGATCATGCTCCCGCTGCCGCCGATCCTGCTGGACGTGCTGTTCACGTTCAACATCGTGCTGGCGCTGATCGTGATCCTGGTCTCGGTCTCGGCCAAGCGGCCGCTCGACTTCTCGGTGTTCCCGACGGTGATCCTGGGCACCACCCTGATGCGCCTGGCGCTGAACGTGGCCTCCACCCGCGTGGTGCTGCTCAACGGCCACAACGGCCCGGACGCGGCCGGCCACGTGATCGAGTCCTTCGCCAACGTCGTCATCGGCGGCAACTTCGTGGTCGGCCTGGTGGTGTTCGTGATCCTGATGATCATCAACTTCATCGTGGTGACCAAGGGCGCGGAACGTATCTCGGAAGTGTCGGCGCGCTTCACCCTGGACGCGCTGCCGGGCAAGCAGATGGCGATCGACGCCGACCTGAACGCCGGCCTGATCAACCAGGAACAGGCCACCCAGCGCCGCAAGGACGTGGCGGCCGAAGCCGACTTCTACGGCGCGATGGACGGCGCCTCGAAGTTCGTGCGCGGCGACGCCATCGCCTCGATCCTGATCCTGCTCATCAACCTGATCGGCGGTATCGCCATCGGCGCCCTGATGCACGGCCTGCCGATGGGCGAATCCTTCCGCGTCTACGCGCTTCTGACCATCGGTGACGGCCTGGTGGCCCAGATCCCGGCGCTGCTGCTGTCGGCCGCCGCCGCGATCCTGGTGACCCGCATCGGCGAGTCGGGCGACCTCGAGAACCAGGTCGGCGGCCAGCTGCTGGCCCAGCCGGCGGTGCTGTTCGCGGCCGGCGGCGTGATGGTCATCCTCGGCCTGGTGCCGGGCATGCCGACCATTACCTTCTTCATCTTTGCCGGCGTGCTGTTCTATGTCGGCTGGAAGCTGAGCAAGCGCGTCAAGGCGCCCGACACGGCGGGCGTGGCCGCCATCGAAGCGGCCCTGCGCGACGAGCGCGCGCCGGAGCTCGACTGGCAGGCGCTGCCGGTGGTCCAGCCCATCACCGTGGCCGTGGGCTACAAGCTGGTGGGCATGCTGGACAAGGCCCAGGGCGAGACGCTGACGAAGCGCATCAAGGGCGTGCGCCAGAGCCTGTCCGAGCAGATGGGCATGCTGCTGCCAGCCATCGGCGTGCGCGACGACCTGGCCCTGCGTCCGTCCCAGTATTCGATCAGCCTGTCGGGCACCGTGGTGGCCGAGGCCGAGGTCATGCCCGACCACCTGATGGCGATCCCGTCGCCCAACGTGTACGGCCAGCTGGACGGCATCCCGGGCATCGAACCGGCCTACGGCATGGCGATCACCTGGATCACGGCGGACCAGAAGGCGCACGCGCTGGGCCTGGGCTACCAGGTGGTCGAAGTGGCGAGCGCGATCGCGACCCACACCTCGAAGGTGGTGCGCGAATACCTGCACGAGCTGTTCCGCCACGAAGACGTGCCCGCCATCCTGGAGCGCCTGACCGCGCTCTCGCCCAAGCTGGCCGGCGCGCTGGACAAGGCGCTGACCCACACCCAGCTGCTGCGCGTGTTCCGCGTGCTGCTGGCCGAGAACGTGTCCCTGAAGGACATCGTGGTGATCGCCACCACCTTGCTGGACAGCTCGGAAACCACCAAGGATCCGATCCTGCTGGCGGCCGAGGTGCGCTGCGCGCTGCGCCGCCAGATCGTGTCCGGCCTGTACGGCAAGAAGAAGGAGATGCCGGCCTTTAACCTGTCGGCCGAACTGGAAAACATGCTGCTCGGTTCCCTGAACCAGGCACGCCAGAACGGCGGCGGCAAGGTGGCGCTGGACAACTACCCGATCGACCCGCAGCTGCTGTCCCAGCTGCAGATCAACATGCCGGTGGCGCGCGAGCAGATGAAGCAGGCGCACACGCCGCCGCTGCTGCTGGTGCTGCCGCAGGTGCGCCCGCTGCTGGCCCGTTACGCGCGCCTGTTCGCGCCGGGCCTGCATGTGCTGTCGTACAACGAGATTCCCGAGAACCGGGACGTATCGATCGTGGGGACGGTGGGTTAAGGGCAGGGCGCCTGCCCGAATATCATTTCATCAAGGGCTGCTGCGCGGGCTGTTCCCCGGCCGCGGCTTCGCCCTGCATCGGCAGCACCAGCGCCAGTTCCGCCGCCGCGCGGAACACCGGCAGGGTCAGCACCTGGCCCGCGTCGCCCGAGGCCATGCGCGCATGCGCCGGCCCGGCCGGCAGCCGGTCGCGGTAGGTCCAGCGCAGCACCTTCAGCCCCGCGCGCGCCACCGCCTGCTCCAGCATCGGCTGCAGGTCGCGCAGCCGCGCCAGCGCCGGCGCGTCCGGCGCGCACAGTTCCAGCGCCACGCCGCCCGGCATCGGCTCCACCTGCAGCACCACCGCCATGCCGTCGGCCAGCTCGAGCTCCAGGCGCAGCGCCGCGCGTGCGCGCCGGCGCCGGCCGGGCGGGGAATCGGCGCCTTCCTGGATCACGCGCAGGTGCTGGTCGCGCGGCCCGCCGGCATGCACCGTGAAGCGCCAGGCGTCGGCCGGCAGCTGTCCGCTCTCGGCCTGGCGCAGCACGCGCCCTTCCTGGTTCGCCACCAGCACCGCCGGCGGCAGCTGGCCGGCATGGGCGCGCAGCTCGCGGTTCATCAGCTGGGCGCCATAGTTGCGCACCATCGCGCGCCACGAGGCGGCCAGGGCCGGACCGTCGGCCTGGGTGAAATGCAGCTGGCGCGCCAAGAAGACCTGGTCCGGGCGCATCGCCGCGCCTTCCGGGCCGGCTTCGGCCGCGGGGGGCGCCGGTGCGGGGGGCAGCACTTGCGCGACCGGCAGGGGCAGGTCGCCGGCCTCGTACGCGGCCAGGGCCACGGGCGCCGCGGCGGCGACCGCGCCAACCCTGAGCGCGGGCTCGGACGGGGGAAGAAGTGGGACGATGGAAGGAATGCTGGCCATGGACGGTCCTAAAGCGGCTCCACAAAGCGGATCCTAAAGCGGCTCCACAAAGCGGGTCCGC
>CAMPHU010000242.1 GCA_946886065.1 uncultured Massilia sp.
GGCGTGCAGAGCGTGACGAGCTATGTCGGCACCGGCAGCCCGCGTTTCTACCTGCCGCTGGACCAGATCTTCCCGCAGTCGAACGTGTCGCAGCTGGTCGTGCTGCCGGTGGACGCCGAGGCGCGCGAGGCGCTGCTGCGCAAGATCGAGGACGCCTTCCGCAACGACTTCCCCGAGGTGCGCGGGCGCGTGAAGCTGCTGCCGAACGGGCCGCCGGTGCCGTATCCGGTGCAGTTCCAGGTGCTGGGCCCGGACATCGGCGTGGTGCGCGGCGTGGCCGACCAGGTCAAGGAGGTCATGCGCGCCAACCCGAACACGGTGGGCGTGAACGACAACTGGAACGAGTCGGTCAAGGTGCTGCGCCTGGACCTCGACCAGGACAAGCTGCGCGCCCTGGGCGTGACGTCCCAGGCGGTGCGCCGCGTGGTCAACACCACGCTGACCGGCACCCCGATCGCCCAGTTCCGCGAGACCAACCGCCTGATCGACATCGTGGTGCGCCAGCCGGTCGAGGAGCGCTCGACCATCACCCGCCTGCAGGAAGCGCTGGTGCCGACGGCGCTTGGGCGCGCCGTCACCATCGGCCAGGTCGCGCGGGTGCAGTTCGTCTGGGAACCGGGCGTGGTCTGGCGCCAGGGCCGCGAGTGGGCCATCATGGTGCAGTCCGACGTGGCCGAAGGCATCCAGGGCCCGACCGTGACCGGCCAGGTGGACGCCAGGCTGGGCGAGATCCGCGCCAGGCTGCCGGCCGGCTACCGCGTCACCATCGAGGGCGCGGCCGCCGACAGCTCGGATGCCGAGGCCTCGATCGCGGCGAACATCCCGCTGGTGCTGTTCATCGTGTTTACCCTGCTGATGCTGCAGCTGCACAGCTTCTCTCGCGCGCTGCTGGTGTTCCTGACCGGCCCGCTGGGCATCGCCGGCGCGGCCATGGCCCTGCTGCTGCTCGGACGGCCCTTCGGTTTCGTCGCCAACCTGGGCGTGATCGCGCTGTTCGGCATGATCATCCGTAACTCGGTGATCCTGGTCGACCAGATCGAGCAGGACCGGGCCAACGGCGTGGAGGCATGGGACGCCATCGTCGAGGCGGCGGTGCGCCGCGCACGGCCGATCCTGCTGACGGCGGCCGCCGCGGCGCTGGCCATGATTCCGCTGTCGCGCTCCGTGTTCTGGGGCCCGATGGCGGTGGCGATCATGGGCGGGCTGGTGGTGGCGACGGCGCTGACCCTGCTGTTCCTGCCGGCGCTGTACGCGGCCTGGTTCAGGGTGAAGAAGCCGGTGCGCTGACGGAGGGGTGGCGCCTGGACACGGGACATTCAAGGCTGCCCGAATGACGCAGCGCGTACCGTGTTCCAAAAATCACCCCAGTAGTGTCAGAAAATCCAGTAAAATAATTGTTTGAAGTTGTAGCCCCTAAACAGAGGAGTGCAGGGCGGCCGGTTTCACTGTCGGGCGCCCTTTGTTTTTGTGGCAATATGCAATCCTTGCGCGAGGATGGCGAAATTGGTAGACGCACCAGGTTTAGGTCCTGACGCCAGCAATGGTGTGGGGGTTCGAGTCCCCCTCCTCGCACCACGAATAATTCATTTTTTTGGACGATTTTTATAATGGCAACTGCAGTCGAAACCCTCGGTAAACTCGAGCGTCGCTTGACCATCTCCTTCCCGGTAGCTGACGTTCGTACGGAAGTCGAAAAGCGCCTGAAGAAGCAGGCGAAGACGGCCAAGGCGCCTGGCTTCCGTCCGGGCAAGGTGCCTCTGAAGATGGTCGCCGCCCAGTACGGCTACCAGATCGAGACCGACGTCCTGAACGACAAGGTCGGCCGTGCGTTCAACGACGCCGCCAACGAGAACGAGTTGCGTGTTGCCGGCTTCCCGAAAATCGAACCGAAAGAAGACGCACCGGAAGGCATGCTGGCCTTCGACGCGACCTTCGAAGTCTACCCGGAAGTCGTGCTGGCCGACCTGGCCGGCGTCGAGGTCGAAACCGTCGCCACCGAAGTGACCGACGCCGAGATCGACAAGACCATCGACATCCTGCGCAAGCAGCGCGTGCACTACCACACCAAGGGTGAGGCAGGCGAGCACGGCACCGGCGGCGAAGCCGTGGCCGCCAATGGCGACCGCGTGACCGTCGACTTCGTCGGCACCCTGGATGGCGTCGAGTTCGCCGGCGGCAAGGCCGACAACTACGCCTTCGTGCTGGGCGAAGGCCGCATGCTGCCGGAATTCGAAGCCGCCACCGTCGGCCTGAAAGTCGGCGAAAGCAAGACCTTCCCGCTGGCCTTCCCTGAGGACTACCACGGCAAGGACGTGGCAGGCAAGACCGCCGAGTTCACCATCACCCTGAAGAAGCTCGAGTGGGCGCACATGCCGGAAGTCGACGCCGAGTTCGCCAAGTCGCTGGGCATCGAAGACGGTTCCGTCGAGAAGATGCGCGAAGACATCAAGGTCAACCTTGAGCGCGAAGTCAAGGCACGCGTCAAGGCGCGCAACAAGGAAGCCGTGATGGACGCCCTGGTCAAGTCGACCGAACTGGACGTGCCGAAGGTCATGATCGACCAGGATTCGGAGCGCCTGGCCGAGATGACCCGCCAGGACATGGCGCAGCGCGGCATGGACGTCAAGAACCTGCCGTTCCCGGCCGAGATGTTCAAGGACAAGGCTGAGCGCCGCGTGCGCCTGGGCCTGATCCTGTCGCAACTGGTCAGCGACAACAACCTGCAAGCCACCCAGGAGCAGGTGAAGGCGCAGATCGAAGACTTCTCGCAGAGCTACGAAGATCCGAAGGAAGTCCTGAAGTACTACTACAGCGACCGCCGCCGCCTGGGCGAAGTGGAAGCTCTTGTATTGGAAGAAAACGTCGTCAACTATGTGCTTGGCAAGGCGAAGGTCTCGACCAAGACCATCGCTTTCGATGAACTGATGGGCTCGATGCCCCAGGCGTAATTGAAGATTGCCGGCCCCGTGGCCGGCTTTTTTCCCTTAGCCTTTTTACAAGGAACGAGACAGGTATGATTCGAAATCCGGCATTGGATACACAGGCACTGGGCATGGTGCCGATGGTGATCGAACAGAGTGGCCGCGGCGAGCGCGCCTACGACATCTACTCGCGCCTCCTCAAGGAGCGCGTGATCTTCCTGGTCGGCCCTGTCAACGACCAGATGGCCAACCTCATCGTGGCCCAGTTGCTGTTCCTGGAGAGCGAGAATCCGGACAAGGATATTTCGCTCTACATCAACTCCCCGGGCGGTTCCGTTTCGGCGGGCCTGGCGATCTTCGACACGATGAACTTCATCAAGCCGGACGTCTCCACGCTGTGCACCGGCCTGGCCGCGTCGATGGGCGCATTCCTGCTGGCCGCCGGCGCCAAGGGCAAGCGTTTCTCGCTGCCGAACTCGCGCATCATGATTCACCAGCCGTCCGGCGGCTCCCAGGGCCAGGCATCGGATATCGAGATCCAGGCCAAGGAAATCCTGTACCTGCGTGAGCGTCTGAACCGCATCCTGGCCGAGCGTACCGGCCAGACCATGGAACAGATCCACAAGGATACGGACCGCGACCGCTTCATGTCCGGCGAAGAGGCTGTCGAGTACGGCCTGATCGACCGCGTCCTGACCAGCCGCGGATAACGAACTCCGGTTCGTTATACCGACACTAGTGTTGCCAAAAAACGCCCGGGCGCGAACACGTTCGGGCGTTTCGTTTTTATTTCGGGTAGCATAGTTCATGGATGACGCATTGCGCTGTGCATATGCTCCTGTTATGTGCGCCAGCGCACTTGTTGCGTCTCCGTATTAGCGTTATATTCATAGCAATTCAATAGAAACCCTGCCCCATGTCAGACAAAAAATCCTCCAGCGGCGAGAAACTTCTGTACTGCTCTTTCTGCGGAAAGAGCCAGCACGAAGTGAAGAAGCTGATCGCGGGACCGTCGGTGTTCATCTGCGATGAATGCATCGACCTGTGCAACGACATCATCCGCGACGAAACCTCGAACGTCGAGTCGGTGGCGGGCGCCAAGTCCGATCTGCCGACGCCGCACGAAATCACCGAACTGCTCGACCAGTACGTGATCGGCCAGCAGACGGCCAAGCGCATCCTCTCGGTGGCGGTGTACAACCATTACAAGCGCCTCAAGCACCTGGGCAAGAAGGACGAGGTCGAACTGGCCAAGAGCAACATCCTGCTCGTCGGCCCGACCGGCTCCGGCAAGACCCTGCTGGCCCAGACCCTGGCGCGTATGCTCAACGTCCCCTTCGTGATCGCCGACGCGACCACCCTGACCGAAGCCGGCTATGTCGGCGAGGACGTCGAGAACATCATCCAGAAGCTGCTGCAAAGCTGTAACTATGAAGTCGAGAAGGCCCAGCGCGGCATCGTCTACATCGACGAGATCGACAAGATTTCGCGCAAGTCCGACAACCCGTCGATCACCCGCGACGTGTCGGGCGAGGGCGTGCAGCAGGCCCTGCTGAAGCTGATCGAGGGCACCATGGCCTCGGTGCCGCCGCAAGGCGGGCGCAAGCATCCGAACCAGGACTTCGTGCAGATCGACACGACCAACATCATGTTCATCTGCGGCGGCGCGTTCGACGGCCTGGCCAAGATCATCCAGAACCGTTCGGAAAAGAGCGGGATCGGTTTCTCGGCTTCGGTCAAGAGCCAGAACGAGCGTTCCAACAGCGACATCCTGCTCGAAGCCGAGCCGGAAGACCTGATCAAGTTCGGCCTGATCCCGGAACTGGTCGGCCGCCTGCCCGTGGTCGCCACCTTGAGCGAGCTCACGGAAGAAGCCCTGATCCAGATCCTGATCGAACCGAAGAACGCGCTGATCAAGCAGTACTCGAAGCTGCTTGAAATGGAAGGCGCGGAACTCGAAATTCGTCCTGCGGCCCTGCACGCGATCGCCCGCAAGGCGCTGGCGCGCAAGACCGGCGCCCGCGGCCTGCGTTCGATTCTCGAACACGCGCTGCTGGACGTGATGTACGAATTGCCAAGCCAGCAGAACGTGGTGAAAGTCGTGATCGATGAAAATACGATCACGAATGCCGCAAAACCTTTATTGATTTACAGCGAAACTCCGAAAGCATCTGGGGAAAACTGAAAAAAGCCTGCACGCACGCAACAAAACGCTTGCCGCGCGGACTCATATCGGTAAAATCGATCTCAATAAAAGACGCAGGCTTCAATCGAAAAGCCACTCGCGGTACCCCGCGTGGTGGCTTTTTCATTTCACACCACGGCTTTTATTGGAACGGCTAGTTTTCGCAGCAAGTTTATAATTCTTTTACTTGTAGAAAATATTTTTCACGGCAAGCATCTTGAGTTTTCGCCGTGAGTGCCCAAGTTCAGCAACACGCTTTCTATAAGGTATGCCATGACAACTTCCAAATTAACCGAGCAAACGACGCTGCCCCTCCTGCCGTTGCGCGACGTGGTCGTGTTTCCGCATATGGTGATACCTCTGTTCGTCGGCCGTCCGAAATCCATCAAGGCGCTGGAAGCCGCGATGGAGCAGGGCAAGAGCATCATGCTGGCTGCTCAAAAGGCCGCCGCCAAGGACGAACCCTCTGCCGCAGACATCTACGAGATCGGCTGCGTGGCCAATATTCTGCAAATGCTGAAGCTGCCGGACGGCACCGTGAAGGTGCTGGTCGAAGGCGCCCAGCGTGCGCGCATCGATCAGATCACCGACGGCGCAACCCATTTCACGGCAATGCTGACCCCGCTGTCCTCGGAAATCGGCGACGATTCCGAAGTCGAGGCGATGCGCCGTGCGATCGTCCAGCAGTTCGACCAATACGTCAAACTCAACAAGAAGATCCCGCCCGAGATCCTGGCTTCGCTGGCCGGCATCGACGACGCCGGCCGCCTGGCCGACACCGTGGCCGCCCACCTGCCGCTCAAGCTCGAGCAGAAGCAGGTCATCCTGGAGATCTTCAACGTCGCCAAGCGCCTGGAGCACCTGCTCGGCCAGCTTGAAGGCGAACTCGACATTCTGCAGGTCGAAAAGCGCATCCGCGGCCGCGTCAAGCGCCAGATGGAGAAGTCGCAGCGCGAGTACTACCTGAACGAACAGGTCAAGGCCATCCAGAAAGAGCTGGGTGAGGGCGAAGAAGGCGCCGACATCGAAGAGCTCGAGAAGAAGGTGATCGCCGCCAAGATGCCGAAAGAGGCAATGGAAAAGGCGCAGGCCGAAATCCGCAAGCTCAAGCTGATGTCGCCGATGTCGGCCGAAGCCACCGTGGTGCGCAACTACATCGACACCCTGGTCGGCCTGCCTTGGAAGAAAAAGACCAAGGTCACCATCGACCTGGAAAAGGCCCAGCAAGTGCTCGAGGACGACCACTACGGCCTCGACAAGATCAAGGAACGCATCCTCGAGTACCTCGCGGTGCAGCAGCGCGTCGACAAGCTGAAGGCCCCGATCCTGTGCTTCGTCGGTCCTCCGGGCGTGGGCAAGACCTCGCTGGGCGAGTCGATCGCCCGCGCGACCAACCGCAAGTACGTGCGCATGGCACTGGGCGGCGTGCGCGACGAGGCCGAGATCCGCGGTCACCGCCGCACCTACATCGGCTCGATG
>CAMPHU010000243.1 GCA_946886065.1 uncultured Massilia sp.
AGGCCACCGAGAACTGGTTGCGCTCGTCGCGCTTGAGGATGCGCACGCGCACCGGCTGCTGCGGCTTGGGAAAGCGCACCGATTCCTGGAAGCTGCGGCTGATCTTGCCCGCTTCCTCGGTCGTGCGCCATTCGCCGAAGACGGTGGAGAAATCGCGCGAATACAGCAGGTCGCCGGTCCTGGCGTCGACCACCTCGACCCGGTTCTGGCCGCGGTTCGTATTGTCGAAGTTTTTCGCCAGGTTGCCCGGCCAGGGCAAGGGCTCGACCACGACCCGTTCGAGGGCGTACTGGTCCGACAGCGCATTGCCGCTGTGGGTATAGTCGACACGGACGGTGGCCGGCTGGGCGGCCTGGGCGGCCGCTGCGCCAAGCATCAGCATGGCGGCGAACAGCTGGAACGGAAGTAGGCGCATCGCGATTCCTGTGTGATGGGTTCGCGATATTGTAAGCCTGACAGGCTCAGCGCATGGGCTGGCGAATCACGGTTTTCCACCGCGACGGATCGCCGCGGCGTATGTCGCTCAGGTAGATCTCGTGGTGTTTTCCGGCCAAGGCGGTGCGCGCCTCGATGAAGTCATGCACTCTCCGGATCGTCGGCCCTTCTTCGCTGAAGGGGCCGACGTGCAGGACCTGGGCGCACCGTCCTTCCGTGAAGTGCTCCAGCCTGAGCGCATCGACGGCGGGGAGTGCCTTGGCGCGCTTCACTTCCGCGATCGCCGCCCGGATCACCGCTTCCTCGACGAACCCGGGCTGCATGATCATCATGGTCCACTGCCACTTCGACCGGTCGTTCCCGGCGAAGGCGGAGAAATCGTCTGCCCACCACAGGCCCTCCAGCGGCATGACTGCATAGTCGATCCCCTGTTCCCCCTTCTTCACCATGAACTTGGTTTTATAGGACACGGAGAACAGCGCCTCGACGGCCGCGGCATATTGCGGCGAGGCGTTGGGATCGCCCTGGCCATCGATCATCAGGAAGCGCATGGACGGTACCTCGACCTCGGCCACCTCCTTTGCCGAGGGGCGGTAGAGATGCTTCAGTTCGAGCTTGAGATCGTATTTGGGCATGGGCGCTCCTCGTGGCGGGGAGCGAGCATCTTGCCATACTCGGCTGTCGGGAGGTGAAGGAATGGCCCGGGCGCTACAGGCTAGGCGCTGACGCCAAGCAGCGTGTCGCGCCGCAGGCGCAGGCGCGTGTAGGGCGTGCGGATGCCGGCGGACATGCCCCAGGCGGCGGCCCAGCGCAGCGCGCGGTCCGTCTCCGGCCCGAACGGCCTGGCGGCCGAAGCGCGCTTGAGTGCGACGGACATGCGCTGCATGGCATACAGCTTCCTTGGTGAAAAACCCTTCATCATGGCTTCACCATAACGGCCCCGCCGCGCAAGCTCCGTGCATTACCTAACCGATACGCGAACGGAAAACTTGAACACCTCCATGGACCAGCTTAACCGGGACGCATAATCGGTTGACGCTTGCCGGTTTCATCACCAGAATCGGCAGGTCGCCTTTTGCAGAGGAGTTCCCGTGCCGCGCCCTTGTCTCTTCGTGCTGTCCATGCTTCCCTCCCTCGCCTTCGCCGCACCCGCCTGCCAGCCCGGCCAGTCCATCGACGAAAGCGGCTTCGTGAAGATCGGCGGCATCGATCAATGGGTGACCGTCCAGGGCGACAACTGCGCCAACCCGGTGCTGCTGGTCGCGCACGGCGGCCCGGCGAATCCCTACACGCTCTTCGGCGGCGGCCCGTACGCTGCCTGGCGCAAGGACTACACGGTGGTGCACTGGGACCAGCGCGGCGGCGGCATGACCTACGGGCGCAACCGCCCCGCCGAGGACGAGCCGCTGAGCGTGGAGCAGATCCGCGACGACGGCCTGGAACTGGCGCGCCATCTCCGCCAGCGCTTCGGCAAGCGCAAGCTGATCCTGATGGGCAGCTCCTGGGGTTCGGTCGTCGGCGCCACCATGGCCAAGCAGGATCCCGAACAGTTCTGCGCCTGGGTTGGCGTGGCCCAGATGGTGGGCGAGCGCCACAACATGGGCAACTGGAACACGGTGCTCGAACGCGCCCGCGCGGCAAGCGACAAGGCGACGGTCGCGCAGCTCGAGGCGCTGGGACCGCCGCCCTGGACCAACCCGCGCAACTTCGGCATCCTGCGCCGCGCCATCCGCAAGTACGAACTGCAGGCGACCGAGCCTACCGTGGCGGCCTGGTGGAAGGTGCTGCCCGCCTACGCCACGCCGCAGGCCAGGGCCGACTACGATGCGGGCGAGGATTACTCCTTCCTGAAATTCGTCGGCTGGAAAGGCGACGGCATGCTGTCCAAGGTGGACCTGTACAAGCTCGGCACGCGCTTCGAGCTGCCCGTGTATATCGTCCAGGGAGCGGAAGACCTGCTGACCGAAGCCAGGGTCACGCGGCCCTACTTCGACGCCATCTCGGCGCCGGACAAGGCCTACATCGAAGTGCCCCGCGCCGGGCACGACCCGAACGGGCCGCTGATCGACGCACAGCGGCGCGTGCTGGACGAGCGCGCGCGCCCAAGGTGCACGTGATTACTTGTACTGGTACAGCGGACGCTGCACGACGATCGGCCGGATGTCGAGCCGCACGTTGTAGACGGAATAGGCCTCGCTGAGCGGGGACATGTAGCCCACGCTGTCATCGGTGCGCGACAGCTTGAATTCGAAGCCGAGGTCGGGCAGCACGCCGTTGGGGCTGTCGAGCGAGAGCCCGATGGCTTCCGGCTGGTCGCTGTCGATCAGCCGCGCCATCAAATCCACCACCGTGCTGTTGCCGAGGATGTCGGCCGAGAACAGCGGCTCGCGGTAATACGGCTTGCCGGGATCGACGCGGCCGTCGGCCTTGTCCCTGGCCGGCGTGAAGGCCCGGGTCGCGAGGTTGAAGCGGTCGCCGTTGTCCAGGTAGCTCAGGCGCGCATTGGTGACGTTGAACAGCCCGTCCTTGAACTTGGCCTGGCTCAGGTCGACCAGCAGCGCCCCGCGGTAGCCGACCACTTCCACCTCGCGCGTGGGCCCCACCACCATGGCGGTGTTCTCGTCGATGCCGAGGCCGATCTGGTAGCCCTTCTTGAGCATGGCCGGCAGCATGCGTGCGAAACGCCCGCGCACCAGCAGGTGCTGGTCGATGAAGACGTCCTCGCCGATGAAGCCCAGTCCGGGCGCGATCTCGTCCTCGTCGCTCAAGCCCAGCTTGAGGGTGGCCAGTACCGGCTTGGGATAGCCGAACATGGTGCTGCTCATGATGGCGGCGCCGGCGCTGGAGCCGGCGATGACGCCGCCGCCACGGTACATGTCCCACAGGGCGTCGAGGATGCGGGTGTTGCTGCCGTCGGGACGGCGCAGCGCGCGCGTGATGCGGCCCTGGTCGCCGCCCGCGAAGTAGGCGCCGCCGGCGGCGCGCACGGCGGCGGCCAGCGCCGGATCTTCGGCGGCGATGGTGTAGTCGGTGCCGCTCAGGCGCACCGCGACGGGGACGAAGAAGGCCCTGGCGCCATAGTGACTGAAACGGTCGACCAGGAACTTGCCGGCCCGCTCGGGGTTGGCCGAGGCCGAGGCGAACACCGCGATGCGTGCGCCCTTGCCGCCCGCCAGCTGGACGACCCGCTCCCAGACCGCCGCGTTGTCGGCACGCAGTGCGCCGCCGATGATGACGAGCGAGCCTTTTGGCAGCGGCTCCGCTGCGAAGCTATAGTTACTCGCCAGCAATGCCAAGGCGAGCAAGGCACGGACAACGAACTGGACCATTCGGCTTCCCTCTGGTTACCACCATCGTAAGCCTGATTCGAGTCGCTTGTCGCCGTGTTGAGTCTGCTCAGGACAAATAGATGTTAGGAAAGTATCGCTCCATCAGCGTCTGTGGTTGCTGCGGCGCGGTAAAGCCGAAGCGTTCGTACAGACCGTGCGCATCGCTCGTGGCGAGCATGAACCGGCGCAGCTTTTGCAGGCTGGGGTGGCGCAGCACCACCCCGATCAGCTGCTTGCCGTAGCCGCGCCCGCGGTACTCGGGCACGACGAACACGTCCACCAGGTTGGCGAACGTGGCGTAGTCGGTGATCACTCGCGCGAACGCGATCTGGCGGCCATCCAGGTAGCCGCCGAAGCACAGCGAGTTTTCGATCGAGCGCTCGACCACAGGACGCGAAATCCCGACCGCCCAGGTGCTCTGCTCGCTCAGGAAGCGGTAGATCATCGGGATGTCGAGCTTGCTCTGGTCGGTGCTGACCTGGAAGCTGGAATCGTTGGTAATCATGGAACCCATGGCTTTGGCAAAAAAGTCATTCTAGCGCTGTTTGCAAGTTGCATAAGTCCGATTGAGACCGGCCCGGGATCAGCCCGCGGGCGGCCTGTCAGCGGCTCTGCAGGTAACGTTCCGGCAACGGCAATCCGGGATCTTCCGCACGCCAGACCAGGCTCAGGACATACCAGCGCTTGCCGTCGTTCACCAGCTGGATGCTGTTGACGCCGCGCATGAAAGGCGTGGCGTCGGACGGCGCGTGGCGCGCCTCGTAGGTGCTGAACACGTGGGCGACCTGGCCGAAGGTCTCGGTGGTACGCGCCAGTTCGGACTCGAAGAAGCCCGTGGTCGCGAATGTCCTGGTGTTGCGGGCGATGTAATCGTCCGGCGTCATCTGGCGCATCCCGACACTGCCGTCGGGGCGCTTGCCGACCGCCATCATGCGGCCTTCCGGGGCGAACAGGGAGCGCATGCGGTCCCAGTCGCGCGGCGCGCCGGCGGGGCCGGAAATCACGTCGTACACGGCCTTGACGATGGCGTCGACCGAGGCGACGTCGGCCGGGCGCGCGGGCATGGCTGCCGCTGCCGGCGCTGCCGCGGTGGCAGGTGTCGCCGGGGCTGCGGGAGCGGATTGCGCCTTGCCGATTGCCGGCGCCAGCGCCGCCGCTGCCAGCACGCCTGCCATCCCCGTCCGAAGCGATCGATGCATATGTCTCCCTATTATTGTCGTTTGATGAAGCTTGTTACGTCATCATCACCCATTTCTGCATGCTTGTCACCGTCCGGGGGGCCTCGGGAAGCCTTCCGGCCGGCCGGTTTATAATCATCGGATACCTAACAGGAATCCCACCATGACTGCACAACTCTCCAAGAAAGCCGAAGCCTGGTCGGCGCGCTTCACCGAACCGGTTTCCGATCTCGTCAAACGCTACACCGCCTCGGTGTTCTTCGACAAGCGCCTGGCCCCCTTCGACATCCAGGGCTCGCTGGCCCACGCCGAGATGCTGGCCGCCCAGGGCATCATCAGCGCGCAGGACCGCGCCGAGATCGAGCGCGGCATGGCCCAGATCCGCTCCGAGATCGAGGCCGGCAGCTTCGAGTGGTTGCTGGACCTGGAAGACGTGCACCTGAACATCGAAAAACGCCTGACCGAGCTGGTGGGCGACGCCGGCAAGCGCCTGCACACCGGCCGTTCGCGCAACGACCAGGTGGCGACCGACATCCGCCTGTACGTGCGCGCCGCCATCGACGACATCCTGGGCCTGCTCGCCAGCCTGCGCGGCGCCCTGACGGACCTGGCCGAGCGCCATGCCGACACCATCATGCCGGGCTTCACCCACCTGCAGGTGGCGCAGCCGATCACCTTCGGCCACCACATGCTGGCCTATGTGGAAATGTTCGGCCGCGACGCCGAGCGCATGCAGGACGCGCGCCGCCGCGTGAACCGCCTGCCGCTGGGCGCCGCCGCCCTGGCCGGCACCACCTTCCCGATCGACCGGCTGCGCGTGGCCAAGACCCTCGGTTTCGAGGACGTCTGCCATAACTCGCTCGACGCCGTATCAGACCGCGACTTCGCGATCGAGTTCACCGCCGCGGCCTCGCTGATCATGATGCACGTCTCGCGCTTCTCGGAAGAGCTGGTTATGTGGATGAGCCCGCGCATCGGCTTCATCGACATCGCCGACCGCTTCTGCACCGGTTCGTCGATCATGCCGCAGAAAAAGAACCCGGACGTGCCGGAACTGGCGCGCGGCAAGACCGGCCGCGTCTATGGCCACCTGAACGGCCTGCTGACCCTGATGAAAGGCCAGCCGCTGGCCTACAACAAGGACAACCAGGAAGACAAGGAACCGCTGTTCGACACCATCGACACCGTGACCGACACGCTGCGCATCTTCGCCGACATGGCGGGCGGCATCACGGTCAAGCCGGAAAACATGCGCGCCGCCGCGCTGCAGGGCTACGCCACCGCGACCGACCTGGCCGACTACCTGGTCAAGAAAGGCCTGCCCTTCCGCGACGCCCACGAAGCCGTGGCCCACGCGGTGCGCGCATGCGACGACCTGAAGTGCGACCTGTCCGACATGCCCCTGGAAAAGCTGCGCGAGTTCTCGCCGCTGATCGAGCAGGACGTGTTCGCGGTGCTGACCCTGGAAGGCTCGGTGGCGGCGCGCGACCACGTGGGCGGCACCGCGCCGAACCAGGTGCGTAAAGCCATCGAGCGCGTACGCAAGCAGCTGGCCGACTAATGGCCATGGCGGGCGGCCGCGCCGCCCGCCATCCTCACCCTCCGCGCTTGTCGCGGCC
>CAMPHU010000244.1 GCA_946886065.1 uncultured Massilia sp.
ACCCCGCCCCAGCACAGGCTGCCGGCCATCTCCAGCAGATTGCTCACCCAGCTTCCCTGCCCGCGTCCCTTGAAATTGCTGCGCACGCCGGGCCGGCCGGACCAGAGCACGACCAGGGCCGCGCTCCAGAGCGCCGCTACGACAGAGAGACAGGCAAGCAGTCCGGTGCCCGGTGCGCGAAGGATGAGCCACAGCAGTGGCAGCGCCACCAGCGCCAGCGGCGGCACTACCGCCGCGCACAGTTTGGCCAGGCGAACCGTGCGCCAGGCTGCCGGTGCGCTGCGCAACAGCTCGGGCGTGTCCTCCGCCGAGATGACGATCCAGGCCAGCGATCCGGCGAGCGAACCGCACAGCAGCGTCAAGCCGGCGACCACCCCCGGCAACTGGAGAGCCGATTTCGAGAAGATGATGAAGAACAGCGGGAACAGGTAGAGCAACTGCAGCAGGACTTGCGAAATCAGGTGCGGATCGCGGAGGATCAGCCGCCATTCCTTGACGACGACCGTCTCGAACAGGCTGCGGCGGAAGCGGAAGCGCACTCCCTGCGGGCGCCGTGCAGGCTGCTTGGCCTGCGACGCGCTTTGCTGCAGGCCCTGCACGAAGAAGTGGTGGGTATAGGCGGCAGTCGCGGCAAAGGCCAGCACGCCCAGCGCCATCAGGCCCAGGCCGGGCAAGGGATCGCCCAGCACCGCACGCGCCGGCAGCCATGCCGGGCTGTCCGCACCCACGCTGCCGCCGCGCGACAGCAGCGCATACAGAGTGTCTCCCATCGGCTGCCGCCGAACCTGCGAGGTTTGCGTGTAGAGCTGCGAAAAGATGAAGGCGGACGCACCGGCCAGCGCGCCCAGCAGCTGCGCCACCACCCTGGTGCGGCGGGCGCCGAGCATGCGCACCAGGGCCAGGGTTGCCAGGATGCCGCAGCAGGCGCACAGGAGCGGCAGTCCGATCGCCGCCGCGTACAAGCCTAGCCACGCAGTCTGCCCGAGCAGCAGCCCGGCATGGGCGAAGGGCGCCAGCAGGAAGTAGTAAATGGAGGCCGTCCCGGCAGCGATCGCGGCCAGGCGCACGGTGAAGATGCTGCGCGAAGGCAGCGGAGACGACAGCAGCAGATCGAGATCGCCGCGCTCGAACAGCGCCACCACGCTCGCCCTCAGGCTGGTCGCCAGCATGGCAGTCACGCCGATGATCACGCCCGCCGTCACGCTGGCCAGCAGCGGCTGGGCGGTGCGATCGACGCCGCCCAGCCGGCGCAGCACGAACCAGGCGACGACATGCAGCGCAACCCAGCCCGCGGCCAGCAGGACGATGCGCTTCGTGCCCGGACGCCGGCGGTTCGCCTTTCCCGACGAGGCGCCCAGGTTGAACCAGGCCAGCCGCAGCTCGTGCAGCAGCAGCCAGCGAACGCTGCCCACCGTTCCTTTCATGGCTGCCCGGTCAACTCGAGGAAGACGTCCTCCAGGCTGCCGCCCTGTGTGCGCGCCCGCAGTTCGTCGAGCGTGCCCTCGGCGATCAGGCGGCCCTGGCGAATGATGCCGATGCGCTGGGCCAGCCGTTCGGCCACCTCGAGGATGTGGGTGGTCAGGATCACGGTGCCGCCCCTGGCCACATGCGACAGCAGCAAGTCCTTCACCTGGCGCGCCGCCGCGGCGTCCAGGCCGGTGAGCGGTTCGTCCAGGATCAGCAGTTCCGGCTCGTGGATCAGGGCGCCCGCCAGCGCGAGCTTCTGCTTCATGCCGCGCGAGAAGCCTTCGGTCAGCTCGTGCGCATGCTGCGCCAGGTCGAGCCAGTCGAGCAGGGCGCGCGCGCGGCTCGGCCTGTTCCGGACGCACGCCCCACAGTCCGGCCACGAATTCGAGGTATTCGGGCGGCTTGAGCTTCCCGTACAACATCGGCTCGTCCGGCAGGTAGGCCATCTTCATCTTGGCGGCAGCGGGTGCCGCCGCGAGATCGATGCCGAGCACATCGATGCTGCCGGCGTCCGGCGCCAGCAGGCCGGTCACCATGCGCAAGGTGGTCGTCTTGCCGGCGCCGTTGGGGCCGAGCAGGGCGTAGAGTTCGCCGCGCCGCACCTCCAGGTCGAGCCCGTCCACGGCCGGGCGGCCGAAGGCCTTGCGCAGGCCCGCGAGGCGCAGGGCGGGAACGCCGTTTTCCATCATTGCGGCTTGAACGAGCCGAGGAACTGTTCCACCTGTTCCTCCTCCACGGCGCTGCGCTTGCCCAGCACGATGACCTGGTAGAAGCGGGTTCCCCGCGCTTCGAAACGGCCGGCCAGCCTGACCGGCTGCCCGTTGCCGGTGCCGGTGGCGTCGACCGCCAGGCGGCCTTTCTCGTCCGGCGCCGCGCCGGTGTCCTGGGCGCCGATGTTGCGCAGCAGCGCCTGGCGCATCGCGGGCAGGGCCGCCTGGGCCGCAGCGGCGTCCGGCGCGCTGCCCGAGCCGACGGCGAAGGTGGTGCCTTCGACCTCGGCGGCCGTCATGGTCAGGTCGACCCGCATGCCGTTCAGGTCGATGGGGCGCGTGAACGAGGAGGGTTTGGCCGGGAACAGCACCGTGTAGGCGCCATCCTGGCTGGTGTACTCGCGCCAGTTATAGGTGGGGCTGCAGCTGGCCAGCAGGGCCGCCATGGCCAGGACCTTGGCAGTCCGGAAAAAAGTCGGTGTTCGCATGAAAGAATGGTAACAGCACTGGCGCCGCCGGACGATCTTCTCCACCTTCTTCCACCGCCTCTCCTAAACGGAGGAGGGAGGGCACGGCCGTCCGCGACCTGAAGTATGATCGGGATAGCAACCATTCATCAGGGCTCTCATGAAACGCAGAATCGGCTTCCTGCTCCCGCCGGGCTTCCAGGCGCTCGACCTCATGACGACCACCGTCTTCGAGATTGCCAACAACATGGATGCGGGACCGCACTACGAGATGACGCTGCTGTCCGAGAAGGGCGGCGTGCTGCCGAGCTCCTCGGGCGTGGGCGTGTTCACGGAAGCGGCCGAACGCCACGACTTCGACACCCTGCTCGTTGGCGGCGTCATGCAGCCGCAGGGCTTGCGCTCCACGAGGCCTTTCCTCGACTTCCTGCTCGAGGCCAGCCGGCAATCGCGGCGCACCGCCAGTATCTGTACCGGCGCCTTCATCCTGGCCGAAGCCGGCCTGCTGGACGGCCGCCGCGCCACCACGCACTGGGCCATGGCGCGCGACCTGCAGCGCGCCTATCCGAAGACCCGGGTCGAGGAAGACCGCATTTTCATCAACGACGGCCGCATCTGGACCTCGGCCGGCATGACCGCCTGCATCGACCTGTGCCTGGCGATGGTCGAGAGCGACCTTGGACGGGACGCGTCGAGACACATCGCGCGCCAGATGGTCGTCTACCACCGGCGCAGCGGCGGCCAGTCGCAGTTCTCCGCCTTGCTGGAGCTGGAACCGAAGTCCGACCGTATCCAGCAGGCGCTCTCGTACGCCAAGCGCCACCTGCGCAAACCCTTGTCGGTGGACGAGCTGGCCGAGGCGGCCAACCTGAGCACGCGCCAGTTCAGCCGCAGCTTCCGGCTCGAAACCGGCCAGTCGCCGGCACGCGCGGTGGAAGTGCTGCGCGTGGAGGCGGCGCGGGCCATGATCGAGAGCAGCAACCACCCGATCGACGTCGTCGCACGCGAGACCGGCTTTTCCGATCCGGAGCGCATGCGCCGCGCCTTCCTGCGCGCCTTCGGCCAGCCGCCGCAGGCCATCAAGCGCGCCGCGCGCGAGCAGGTGACGTCAATGGCCCGGTAAACCGGTACCCGCAGCGGTACCGGCAGCGGTATCGGGGGCAAGGACGCCCAGCCGGGAAACCGCATGGGAATTGCGAGGATTGAGCTCCAGCGAACGCCGATAACTCCGGATGGCTAGTTCCGGCTCGCGATTCGCTTCATACGCTTCGCCCAGGCTATCGAACAGATTTGCGCTGTCTCCATTCAAATCCAGTCCGAACTTGAACATGCTGATGGCATCGCGTGGCCGGTTCTCCCTCAGCAGGAGCTGATATCCCCACAGGTTGATGTCGCGTTCCGACAGCCGGAACGAAGGGTCGCGTTCGACCATCTTCCGATAGATGGCCGGAGCGTGGTCAAAACCCCGGTCGGCCAGTGCCGCCGCGAAGGCGGCGCGGCTTGCCGGCGCGGCTTCCGCCGGGGTGTGGCGGATACGGATGGTATGCGCCGGAGCGCCGTGCATCTTCGGCGCGGCTTGCAGGAAGGCGATACCGGACGCGGATTGCTTCAGGTGGCCGTTGAGGAATTCGAGCACATACCGGGATACCCACCGGTAGGCCGTCTCCACCTCGGCACGCGAATATTCGTCGAAATGGCGCGTTTCGGCAAAGCGCAGGGCCGAGGAGGAAAAATCCGTGTGTTTCATCGGAGTCATGATGACTTCGTAGATGTCCGCGTGCTTCAGTTCATTCAGCAGGCTGAACGAGGTGTCGATACCCTGCCGGTTCAGGTCGCTAATGGTGTCGGTGCGACGTGATATGTATAACCATGGCAATGCAACCCGCGCGCGCGGAATGGTCCGGGTGAATTCCGGATCGCGCGTTCCATCCAGGCTGACCAGCGCCGTGATACGGGAGTCGCGCGCAGCAGCAAACACATTTGCCATGCCTCCCCAGCTCCAGCCAATCGCGGCAATGTGCGCGGTGTCGGCCTGGGACAGGGTGTGGGCGTGGGAAATCAGGAATTGCAGGTCGCGCACCTGGGTATCGATGCCTTCCTGGTCTGTGTTCATTTCGCGCGTGAACGTGCCCATGCTGCGGCTGGCAAGGACAATGTAGCCGTGGCTGGCCAGGTATTCGAACATGTCGGCGGACTCGTGCGCGGCACCCCCCACGCCGGGAGCGTAGACAAGGACCGGAAATTTCCCGGGCAGCGCGGCGGCATCGCGCTCCGCCCACATCGGCTGGTCGAACAGGCGCCGGGCCTGCGCAGTGCCCACGCTCGCGCTGGCGTTGCGCCACCGGTGCCGCATCAGCGCCGTAATCCGTTCAGCAGGCTGGTCGAAGACTTCGTCCGTGGCTTCTGTACGCATGTAGTCTTGATAAGTCAGCGGTTTTCCGGTGGTCCGAGCCGGATACCACAGCAGCATTTGCATCGGTCGCGCCCGTTCGCCCTCGTCTGAGGCGCCGCTGATCAAATCGATGCGCCCGCGAAAACTGCGTGAATGATCGTAAGCCTGGATAACGCGGGAACCGACGCCG
This sequence comes from uncultured Massilia sp., assembly GCA_946886065.1. The sequence continues at coordinate 5,227 of CAMPHU010000244.1, forward strand.
TAGGGCCCGCGCTCCAGTCCGGCGAAGCCGGAGCCGGCATGCGCCGATGCGACCCCACAAACAATGTTTATTAAAAATGATACAAAGTAGCGCATAAATCGTCCTTTTGCCTGAATGGATGTGGCTGTCTGTCCCTTTATCCGGCTAGTATTTTATTATCTATACGTTTTATCATGTGCTTGCCAGGCGCCTGATTAATTTAAGGTTTCAGACAAATATGTTATTCAGTCCTTGTGACGGCTATGTACGTATGTCGCTCACTGATTTGGAATTGGTGCAGTTGACGCATCTGGTGTCCGGAATCGACGCCGCTGGTGATCGCATTACCGATACAAGCGCTGCGCCGATTACCGGTTATTCGGAATGGGTTAGTGCAGGATTTCCCGCCATCACTATTGGATGGGACTGGCAAATGTCCCTGAGTCCCGGGCAGCCAATGCTGACACTGATCAGTGAACCGCGCAGCAACATCATGCTTCAGGACGAGCGTTGTCACGATCTGGGGCCGGATGTCACGAAAATGCTGCTGTCCAGATTTGTCGACGCCCTCGCATGGCGCAGCGAGGTCGCCGACTATGTCAATATCCGGGTCAAATGATGCTATTTGACGGCCACGATGCGCACCACCCGCGTGGTATCGCTGTCGCGGAACGGCTGCGGCATCATGTCGTTGCGCCGCTCCCTGCCCGGCGGCAGTTCCAGGCCATATGAGGTATCGGTCAGGCGCACCTGGAAGGGCGTGTTGGCTGCCACCGTGAGTTTCAGCAGATTTCCGCCGGCCGGCACCCCGTAGATGTCCAGTTGCCATTGCTCTGCCGGCATGCCCTCCAGGATACGGCCTTCGAAGCTGGACGCGAGCACCTCCGTGCCTTCCACGCCGACCGAGGTCTTTGCCAACTCGCGTTGGCTCTTGATCCGCAGGGTCAGCGTACGCTTGCCGTCGGCGAGGACGTCATCGACGAACTCGGCAGTCGGCGCTGCCAGCCGGCGTCCGGATGTCGATGCATAGAAGCGGTGAATCTTGGTCGGGCCAAACACTTCCGGTACCGTGCCGACGGTTTGGTCAGGGAAGAACTGCCTGGTCCACATGTCGAGGTCGCGGTCGTTCGACAGCCAGTAGGCCTCGCCCTTGTCGCCCACCTGTACATAGGACAGGCTGTTCGGGCGCGGCTGATGAATACCGAATTCCGCGCTCGATCCCGCAACCGCGAACAAACACAGTCCGGCGGCCAGATGGGCTAGCGGCAGGATCCGGAAACCGGCAAGCAGGCACAGGAGCGGCGTCATCAGGCCGAGCACGAGCACCAGCATCATCATGGG
>CAMPHU010000245.1 GCA_946886065.1 uncultured Massilia sp.
TCATCATGGACAGCATGGGCTGGGTGCACTACCGCCTGGGCAACCTGGACGAGGCGGAAAAGCACCTGCGCCGCGCCTACGGCCTGCGCCGCGACCCCGAGATCGCGGTGCACCTGGGCGAAGTGCTGTGGAAGAAGGGCGACAAGCTTGCGGCCCAGCAGCTGTGGCAGGAAGCGCGCGCCAAGGACCCGCACAACGATACCTTGCGCACCACGCTGGCGCGGCTCGGCCTGTCCTTGTGAAATAATCCACGTTTTGCAGGATTGGCCGGGCCTGCTCCGGCCAGTCCTGCCCCATCTACCGATACCCTTACCGATGCCGATTTCCCGACGCCTCTCCCTGCTCGTTCTCGCCGCCACCCTGGCCGGCTGCGCCACCACCAGCGCTCCACTGTCCACCGCCACCGTCGGCGCCTACCGCGAGACGATCGACCTGAGCGGCAAGCTGTCGGTCAACTACCTCAAGGACGACAAGCAGGAATCGCTCACCGGTAATTTCACCTGGGACCAGACTCCGAACCGGATCGAGGTCAACCTGGCCTCGCCCCTGGGCCAGACCATCGCCACCATCGCCGTGACACCGGAAGGGGCGACCTTGACCCAGTCCGGCCAGCCGCCGCGCACCGCCGCCGACATCGACGGCCTGACCCAGCAGGCCCTGGGCTGGACCCTGCCGGTCTCGGGCCTGCGCGACTGGCTGCAAGGCTACGCGCTGGATGCCGAAGGCAAGCGCTTTGCCGCCTCGCCCGCCAACAACAGCGTGGTGACCAAGGACGGCTGGCGCCTGCGCTTCGTGTCCTGGCAGGACGACAAGGCGGCGCAGCCCGTGCCGCGCCGTATCGACGCGGACCGCGCCGCCGCCGGCGACATCCAGAACCTGGAAATCCGCATTGTCGTCAATCCGGCGGGCTGATCCATGCGTTCCCTGCACCATTGCCCGGCCCCGGCCAAGCTCAACCTGTTCCTGCACGTGACGGGCCGCCGCGCCGACGGCTACCACCTGCTGCAAAGCGTGTTCCAGCTGATCGACCGCGCCGACACCCTGCATTTCGACCTGCGCGACGACGACCAGATTCGCCGTACCACCGAGCTCAAGGGCGTGCCCCAGGAGCAGGACCTGATCGTGCGCGCCCTGCGCCTGCTGCAGGCCGAATACCAGCGCCGCCACGGCCGCCTGCCGCCCGGCATCGACGTGGCGGTCGAGAAGATCCTGCCGATGGGAGGAGGGCTGGGCGGCGGCTCGTCCGACGCCGCCACCGCCCTGATGGCGGCCAACCATTTGTGGCAGGCCGGCTTGTCGCGGCAGGAGCTGATGGACCTCGGGCTGCCGCTGGGCGCCGACATTCCCTTCTTCCTGTTCGGCGAGACCGCGTTTGCCGAAGGCATCGGCGAAGCGCTGCAGGCGGTGCCCGGCCCGGACTGCTGGTATGTGGTGATCGAGCCCGGCGTTGCGGTCCCGACCCAGGCAGTTTTTTCGGCGCCGGATTTGACAAGGGATACGAAACCGGTCAGAATAGCGGACTTTTCCAGCAACACCGATTCAGGCATTCGGTTGGGCTTCGGAAAGAATGATTTGCAGGACGTGGCCATGCGCCTGTTCCCGCCGGTAGCAGAGGCGGTGGAATGGTTGAGCGGCTACGGCGATGCCAGGATGACTGGCTCAGGGGCGTGCGTGTTCTGCGCGTTCTCCAGCGAAGACGCTGCCGACCGGGTGTTGGCAACCATGCCACGGAAGTGGACAGCATGGAAAGCGAAGTCGCTGAAGAGTCACCCACTGATGAAATCGCTCTTGCAAAATCAGTGAGTTATAGAATAAAATTTTGCCTGTCGATGCGTAAGACGCTACAATGTCAGACGTAACGGCAAGCAGTAAAGGTCGTGTAGGGGAATCGCCAAGCTGGTTAAGGCACCGGATTTTGATTCCGGCATACCAAGGTTCGAATCCTTGTTCCCCTGCCAAAGTTTTCTTGATCTGTCGATGCGCTGCGTCCAGCAAGGAAATCACGGTGGCAAAAAAGCCCGCCAACAAGCCTAATCAGCCGGACTTTCCGGCTGATTGTTTTTCTAGAATCAACGCTCACCTCTTGGGACTCCCATGGCTTACGAAAACCTGATGGTTTTTACCGGCAATGCCAATCCGGCGCTAGCAGAAGGGGTCGCAAAAAACCTCGGCATTCCTCTCGGCAAGGCCGTGGTCTCGAAGTTCTCTGACGGCGAAGTAATGGTCGAAATCAACGAGAACGTTCGTGGCAAGGACGTCTTCGTTCTGCAATCGACCTGCGCTCCCACCAATGACAACCTGATGGAAATCATCCTGATGGTTGACGCGCTCAAGCGCGCATCGGCAGGCCGTATCACTGCCGCCATTCCTTACTTCGGCTATGCCCGCCAGGACCGCCGTCCGCGTTCGGCGCGTGTGGCGATCTCGGCCAAAGTCGTGGCCAACATGCTGGAAGAAGCCGGTGTCGAGCGCGTCCTGATCATGGACCTGCACGCCGACCAGATCCAGGGCTTCTTCGACATCCCGGTCGACAACATCTACGCTTCCCCGATCCTGCTGGGCGACCTGCAAAAGCGCAACTACGACGACCTGCTGGTCGTGTCGCCGGACGTCGGCGGCGTGGTGCGTGCCCGTGCGCTGGCCAAGCGCCTGGGCTGCGACCTGGCGATCATCGACAAGCGCCGCCCGAAGGCGAACGTGTCGGAAGTCATGAACATCATCGGTGAAGTCGAAGGCCGCAACTGCGTGATCATGGACGACATGGTCGACACCGCAGGCACGCTGTGCAAGGCTGCCGAAGTGCTGAAAGAGCGCGGCGCCAAGAAAGTGGTTGCTTACTGCACGCACCCGGTCCTGTCGGGCCCGGCGATCGAGCGTATCTCGAACTCGCCGCTGGACGAACTGGTCGTCACCGACACCATCCCGCTGAGCGCCGCCGGCGCCGCCTGCAGCAAGATCCGCCAGCTCACCTGCGCACCGCTGCTGGCCGAGACCTTCAAGCGGATCGTGAAGGGCGACTCGGTGATTTCGCTGTTCGTCGACTAAGCAACACCGCTGTTTTTTCGCGGCGCGCCTGGCTGGATAGCCGGCGCGCCGTTGACGTATAAAAGATTCACAGTTTTTCTTGAGTGCGCAGTACGGCGCTCATTCCTGGTTGCCCCTGGTCGCGGGGGCAATCGCCACTCTGGGCCACCGGGCTGGAGAAATTCTCCAGCATGCGGGCCCGTTTATTTTTGGAGTTTCACATGAAAGTAGTCGCATTCAACCGCACTCAGCAGGGGACCGGAGCGAGCCGCCGCCTGCGCAACGCTGGCCAGACCCCGGGCATCATCTACGGTGGCGCCGAAGCCCCGCAACTGATCGCTCTGGACGGCAACGCGTTGTTCCACGCGCTCAAGAAAGAAGCTTTCCACGGTTCGATCCTGGACCTCGAAATCGAAGGCAAGACCCAGCAAGTCCTGCTGCGCGACTTCCAGATGCACGCATACAAGCAACTGGTCCTGCACGCTGACTTCCAGCGCGTCGACGCATCGAAGCCGATCCACACCAAGGTCACCCTGCACTTCGTGAACGCCGAGATCTCGCCGGCCGTCAAGCTGAGCAGCGCTGTCATCTCGCACGTGGCCAACGAACTGGAAGTGGCTTGCCTGCCGGGCAAACTGCCGGAGTTCATCGAAGTCGACCTGAGCAAGCTGGAAGCCGGCCAGTCGGTCCACGTGAGCGACCTGACCCTGCCGGAAGGCGTGACCGCGATCACCCACGGCCAGGACCTGACCATCGCCACCTCGACCATCCCGCGTGGCGCAGCCTCGGCTGAAGCAGCTGCTGAGTAATACCTTCCTTGCATGCCGCGCGAGCGGCACGCAGGAAACGAAACCCGCCGTGGCCTAGCCCGGCGGGTTTTTTGTTGGCAGAGAAGATTGGCGAACAGATTCGAAGTCACTGGAATCCGTATTTTTTGATCCGTCACCCCCGCGAAGGCGGGGGCCCAAGTTTGCCCCTATATTGCATAAACCAACAGTGCCACATTAGGGCTTGGCCTTCCTTTGAGCGATAATCGCCTTTTTCCCAAACGAACCCAGAATGTCCATCCGCTTGATCGTCGGCCTCGGCAACCCCGGCCCTGAATACGAACAAACCCGCCACAACGCCGGCTTCTGGCTGGTCGACAACCTGGCCAACAGCCTGCCCGGCTGCCGCCTGCAGCGCGAATCGCGCTTCAACGCCATGGTGGCCAAGACCCGCATCGCCGGCAACGAGGTGTGGCTGCTCGAGCCGCTGACCTACATGAACCGCTCGGGCCAGTCGGTGGGCGCGCTGGCGCGCTTCTACAAGATCAATCCGGACGAAGTCCTGGTCGTGCACGACGAGCTCGACCTGCTGCCCGGTGTCGCCAAGCTCAAGAAGGGCGGCTCCTCGGGCGGCCACAACGGCCTGAAGGACATCACCTCGGCCCTCGGCACCCAGGAATACTGGCGCCTGCGCCTGGGCATCGGCCACCCGCGCAGCCTGAACCTGCAGCAGGGCGTGGCCGACTTCGTGCTGCACCGCCCGCGCCGCGAAGAGCAGACCCTGATCGAGGAATCGATCGACAAGAGCCTGCGCATCATCCCGCTCGTTTGCGAAGGCAAGCTCGACGTGGCGATGATGCAGCTGCACACGTCCTGAGCTTTCACCGTTTCTGGATGACGACCTGCGTGCGCAGGTCGCGCATCATCTTGTCCAGCGCCGGCCGCATGCGCCGGTAGTCCTCCGGCGAGCAGGTGGCCTGCGTGTGCCGGAACTGCAGCCGGCGCGTCACCGCCACGGTATTGCCGCGCCGCGCATAGCGCGAGCGGTAGGCGAAATTCCCATCCTCGACCAGCAGCGGGCGCGGCAGCGCCAATACCCGCGCGCGCGGCGGCAGCCGGAATTCCAGCGTGTCCTCGGCATCGATGGACGGGCACACGAAGTCCTGGCCGCGCTCCGGCTCCTGGACCAGGCCGGATACCGCATCGCCCAGCCCGCCCCAGAAGTTGTAGGTGGTCGCCAGCCCCACCGGCCCCGGAAAGTGCGCAAAGGCCGCGCTGCTGCCCGAGAACGAAAGCGTGTAGTCGTCCGAGCTGCCGTCCGCATCGCCCGGCTCGAACACGCCCGTTCCCTGCTGGCCCAGGCCCTGCAGCATGCGCTCGACGAAGCGTTCGCGCTCGGCCTGCGGCGTGGCGCGCACCACGCGCCGGTAAGGCTCGGCCGCGGCGCCGCTGCTGGTGCGCGTGACGCTGAAGCGGCTGCTGCCGTCGGCCAGGATGTCGAAGCGGGTGCTGGTCTTGCTGCGCGCCGGCTGCGAGCTCGGCGTCATCGCGAAGGCGCCGCTGTTGCTCAGCAGGACGGGCTTGCCGAGCAGCGAAGGCGGCAAGAATCCTCCCGCCACCGATTCGGCCGTCGGGTCCAGGTACAACTGCAGCACGGGGACGTAGACGATGGCGTGGTTCAGCACCCCGAGCGTGGGCACCTCCGGCAGGCGGTAGGCGTCGCCGTTGTTGACCAGTGCCGAGGTCGCCTCGATGCCGCTCGCGCGCAGGAGCGCTTCGAGCAGCGCGGCGTGATCCTTGCAGTCGCCGTAGCGGTTGACCAGCACACTGGCCGCGTCGTGCGGCACCACGCCGCCCGGCCCGAGATAGACGCCGACGTAGCGGATGTTCCTGCGCACCCAGTCCGACAGCGCGACCGCGCGCGCGTGCGGGTCGGCGATGCCGCGCGTGATCGAGGCGGCGAGCGCGGCGATGTTCGCGTTGGGCAGGGCCTTGCCTGCGGCGCGCGCATGGTAGGCGCGCGCGAAGGCCGCGTAGTCGGGAAAGGTCGAGACGGCCAGGCGCTTGCCGTAGTCGAGGTAGCTGACCGAGTCGGCCTCGATGCGGGCATTGTCGCCGTCCACGTAGCGCCACTGGTAGCGCCTGCGTCCGGGTGGGCTCTGGCCGGGCAGGGGCGCGAAGCCGGCCGCGTCGGCATACAAGCTCATCGCGGGCGGCATGTCGTAGATCAGCCGGTAGTCGCGGTGGCGGTGGAAGCGCGCCGAGGACAGGTCTTCGAACTGGCCGGGAAACAGCGGCGTGTGGCGCCGGATGACGTAGCGCACCGCCACCCGGTCGCCGGGCTGCACATCCGGAAACACGACGATCTTCAGGCGCGTGTCCTGGAACATGGGCGCCTCCAGGCTGGCGGTTTCCTGCTGGTCGCGGATCTGGTGCGGCTGGACCACGAGCCGGCGGCCGTCGACCTTTTCGGTATGCGCCTCGATGGCGACGACTTCGTCGAGCGACTGGTTGTAGCCGATGTAGTACTGCGCATGATCGTGCAGCGCCTCGCGCGCGGCCAGCGTCTTGACCTGCTCGACAGTGAGCAGGTAGCTGCCGTCCGGCTCGACCACGAAATGCTGGATGTAGCGGTCGATCACGACGGAATGATCGGTGCCGGTGTCGCGTCCGAAGGCCGGATGCAAACACAGCAATAGCCACAGCAGCACAAGGAGGCGGAAGGACATGGGCGTTCTCCAGACACGCGACCGA
>CAMPHU010000246.1 GCA_946886065.1 uncultured Massilia sp.
AGGCTTCGACAGTGATGGCGCGCGTATGCCGGAGCGAGCGCGATACGGGAGGAGACAGGGGCATAAAAACCAATGCCGTCAGAGCGGCGGTTAGTGGTGCAGCCGGTGTGCTTCATGCACGTTGCCGCGGCTTCCACGGCAACAACCGCTCATGCGGCGCTGCTTAAACCACAAAAGTTTATCACAGGCTGGTGGCAGTTGCACTGCAACATAAGCGCTTAGCATGGCGCCGTGACGATGTCGCCACTCTATTGTGATCCGGCCAATATTGCATGAATTTATAGCAGGCGGATGGTTTGCCGGCTGCCGGAGGCCGATGGCGCACACGAAAGCCGCGCCGGGTCGGCGTGTCCCGGAAGCATAATAGCTGCACGAACCGGTCGAGGCTCGCGACTTAAGCATGGAAGGCAGTCAATGGAACGACAAGTGAAACCATCGGTAATGGAAGCGATCGGCAACACCCCGCTGGTCCGGCTCGGCCGGATCTTTCCGGACACGGATGTCGCCGCGAAACTGGAATTCATGAACCCGGGCGGCAGCATCAAGGACCGCATGGTGCGCTACATGCTCACGCACCTGCCGCCAGGGACGGCTCACGTGGTCGAAGGCTCGTCCGGGAATACCGGAGCGGCCCTGGCAATGGCGAGCGCCGTCCTCGGTCTCGACTGCGACATCGCCGTGCCGGGCACGACGAGCGGCGAAAAGATCAAGAGGATCGCGACCTACGGGGCCAAGGTCCATGTCTGCGCCGACAGGGGCGGAGCGGAGGAAGCCCCGGACTACCAGGCGGTTGCCGAGGAAATTGCAAGGCGCAATGATGCTTTCTATCTCGACCAGTACTGCTCGGAGCTGAACCGGGAAGCGCACTACACGGATACCGCGCCGGAGCTGTGGGCGCAGTTGAATGGCGAGTTGGACGTCTTCGTTTGCGGGATCGGCTCGGGCGGCACCATTTCCGGCATCGGCCGCTTCCTGAAAGAGCGCAATCCGGCGATTCGTGTCATCGGTGTGGAACCGGTCGGCTCGTCCTATCGTCATCTGGTTGAGAAAGCCCCGCGGGACGCGGTGTTTGCCACCGCCATCGAAGGAATCGGCAAGCCCCAGCCTTCGCAAAGCTTCGATCCGGCGGTGGTGGATGAAGTCGTCCAGGTCTCCGACGACGAGGCGCTGAGCTGGGTTCGCCGCCTTGCGCAGGAAGAAGGAATACTGGCTGGCGGGTCGAGTGGCGGCGTCGCGGCCGGGATCGCGCAGCTGCTGCCCAGGCTGCATGGCGCGCGCGTCGTGACCATTTTTCCCGATTCCGGGATGTTCTACCTGTCAAAGTACTTTTAAGGCGGCTCGACCTGGCGGCCTGTGCTCGCGGATGCATGGGCCGATGTCTTGGAGGCCCGCGTTCGCGCCGTGCATGTGCCGCCGCGCCTGACCGGCAACGAAAAAAGCGCCAGCGTGCAGCGCCATCGCCCGTTGAGGAATATGCCGAGACATATCGGGGATGGCGCTCCACGCTGGCGCCTGGTAATGCTGTGCTGACTACTGTGCTGTGCTTGCTGCCGTGCTGTGTTTGCTACGGCGCTGCGCTTGCTGCCGTGCTGGGCTTGCTAGAGTGCCGCGCTCGCCTACAGCTCGTCGTCGTCCGGGCTGCCTTGCATGGCGAGGCGGGCGGCGCGCTGGGAAAAGCCGCGCTGGAGCAGGAAACGCATCTGCTTGGCGCGTTCCGCCGCATCCGCGGCGACCCGGCCGAACTTGCGTTGCCAGACGTCGCGGGCACGCGCGGTTTCGCTCTCGGCCAGCCCGGCCTTGATGTCGGCCAGCGCCTCACCGTTGACGCCATGGCTTTGCAGCTCGGCCATGACGCGGCTGTTGCCGAAACGGCTGGCCTTCCTGTTGATCAGGGACTCGGCAAACCGTTCCTGCGACAGCCAGTTGTTCTTTTCGAGGAAGTCCAGAAGCGCTTCGATGTCGTCGCCCTCCTCGGCATAACGCGCCAGCTTGCGTCCCAGCTCAAGCCGGCTGTGCTCGCGCAGCGACAGGTAGCGCATTGCGCGCGCCTTCAGGCTCAGTTGGGGTGCTGGCATGGGATGGCGGCAGGGACAAGCCGGCGATGAGGTGCCGGCCTGCCCTGCCAATCAATTACTCACCAACAGCCTGAAGCTTCGGGCGGCTGTCGTCGTCGTTCGAGACCGGCGGCAGTTCGCGCACGCCCAGGGCGGCACGGACCTTGTTTTCGATCTCGCGGGCCAGGGCCGGGCGCTCCTTCAGGAACAGGCGGGCATTGTCCTTGCCTTGACCGATGCGTTCGCCGCCGTAGCTGTACCAGGAGCCCGACTTCTCGACGATCTTGTTGTCGGCGCCCAGATCCAGGATTTCGCCTTCGCGCGAGGTGCCTTCTCCGTACAGGATGTCGAAGTGGGCTTCCTTGAACGGCGGCGCGATCTTGTTCTTGACGACCTTGACCTTGGTTTCGTTACCGATCACCTCGTCGCCCGACTTGATCGAACCGGTACGGCGGATGTCCAGGCGCACGGAGGCGTAGAACTTCAGCGCGTTACCGCCGGTCGTGGTTTCCGGGCTGCCGAACATGACGCCGATCTTCATACGGATCTGGTTAATGAAGATCACCAGGGTGTTGGTGCGGTTGATCGAGGCGGTCAGCTTGCGCAGCGCCTGCGACATCAGTCGCGCCTGCAGGCCCGGCAGCGAGTCGCCCATGTCGCCTTCGATCTCGGCGCGCGGGGTCAGTGCCGCCACCGAGTCGATGACCACCAGGTCGACCGAACCCGAACGCACCAGGGCGTCGGTGATTTCCAGGGCCTGTTCGCCGGTGTCCGGCTGCGAGATCAGCAGTTCGGACAGGTTGATGCCCAGCTTTTGCGCGTAACCCACGTCGAGCGCGTGCTCGGCGTCGATGAAGGCGCAGGTGCCGCCCAGCTTTTGCATCTGGGCGATGGTTTGCAGGGTCAGCGTCGTCTTGCCCGACGATTCCGGACCGTAGATTTCAACGATACGGCCGCGCGGCAGGCCACCGACGCCGAGCGCGATGTCCAGGCCCAGCGAGCCGGTGGAAACAGTCTGCACTTCTTCGACCGGCGCATTGGTGTCCATGCGCATGACCGAGCCCTTGCCGAACTGCTTTTCGATTTGCGCCAGGGCGGCTGCCAGCGCTTTGCCTTTTTCAGAGGCGTTTACTGCGAGTTTTTTGTCGTCCATGGTGTACTTTCAATCGTGGAGTAGGCAAGGTAGGGTCGAAGCGGCCCAAATCAAGAGTCACTACTGTATAAAAATCCAGTGGTTTTGGCAAGCACAAAATGTGAAATTAAGTGCTCCTGTTGTGCAGTCAAGACTCGCATTGTTGCGACAAATCAAACACAATACGAACTTGTTGAAGGTCTAACGGTTTACCGAGGTGCTCCATGCGAATTCTGCTCGCCGAAGATGATAGCGTACTTGCCGATGGGCTGACGCGTTCCCTGCGCCAGTCCGGCTATGCCATCGATTGCGTCAAGAACGGCCAGGATGCCGACACCGCGCTCTCCACCCAGGAGTTCGACCTGCTCATCCTGGACCTCGGCCTGCCCAAGATGTCCGGGCTGGAGGTGCTGCGCCGCCTGCGCGCGCGCGCCTCGCACCTGCCGGTGCTGATCCTCACCGCCGCCGATTCGGTCGAGCAGCGCGTCGAGGGCCTGGACCTGGGCGCGGACGACTACATGGCCAAGCCTTTCGCGCTGTCCGAGCTGGAAGCGCGGGTGCGCGCCCTCACCCGGCGCGGCGCCGGCGGCGGCCCGGCCGTGGTGCGCCACGGCCCGCTGGTCTACGACCAGGTCGGCCGCAGCGCCTATATCAACGACCAGATGCTCGACCTGTCGGCGCGCGAGCTCGGCCTGCTGGAAGTGCTGCTGGCCCGTTCCGGCCGCCTGGTCTCGAAGGAGCAGCTGGTCGACCACCTGTGCGAATGGGGCGAGGAAGTCTCGAACAACGCGATCGAGGTCTACGTGCACCGCCTGCGCAAGAAGATCGAGGTCGGCGGCGTGCGCATCGCGACCGTGCGCGGGCTCGGCTACTGCCTCGAGAAATTCAGCGAAGCGCCGCGCGGCGCCCCCGGTTCCTCTGCGGCTGCGGCGCCGGGCACCTCCGACGGCAAGTGAACGACCGCGAGGGTGGCCTCGAGCCGGGCATCGAGCCCCAGCCCGACCCCGGGCTGGCCGAGCCGCTGTACGTCCCGCCCAATCCCGAACCGGACGAGAACATCCGCCATTCGCTGTTCGGCGAGATCCTCGACTGGATGCTGGCCCCGCTGCTGCTGCTGTGGCCGATGAGCATTGCGATCACCTACCTGGTGGCCAAGTCGATCGCCAACCAGCCCTTCGACGACGCGCTGGAAGACCGCGTGACGGTGCTGAGCCAGCAGGTGCGCAGCGTGGACGGGCGCGTCAGCGCCCAGCTGGCGGCCGGCGCGGTCGACATCCTGCGCGCCGACGACGTCGACAGCGTCTACTATTTGATCACCGGCCCGGCCGGCGAATATCTCGACGGCGACCGCGACCTGCCCCGCCCCAAGGCCGGGGGCGACGACGAGGCGCGCAGCGGCGCGGTGACCTTCCGCAACGACAGCTTCCACGGCATCCCGGTGCGGGTCGCCTACTCCTATATCAACCTCGACCCGCTGCATGAGCGTCCGGGCCGCGACAGGCAGGGCGCGGAATCCGCGCCCGAGCTTGCCCTGGTCCAGGTAGCCGAGACCCTCGACAAGCGCGCCCACCTGGCCAACGAGATCATCAAGGGCGTGATCCTGCCCCAGTTCATCATCCTGCCGGTGATCCTGGCCCTGGTCTGGTTCGCCCTGTCGCGCGGCCTGACGCCGCTGGCCGACCTGCAGGAACGCATCCGCGCGCGGCCGCAGGACGACCTGTCGCCGATCGATCCGCGCCAGGTGCCGGAAGAGATCTCGCCGCTGGTCGGCTCCTTCAACGACATGCTCGAGCGCCTGGCCCAGACCATCGAGATGCAGAAGCGCTTCATCGCCGACGCCGCGCACCAGATGAAGACGCCGCTGGCGGGCATGCGCATGCAGTCCGAGCTGGCGCTGCGCCAGATCGACCCGGACGAGATCCGCCGCTCGCTCGAGCAGGTGGCCAAGAGTTCGGAATCGGCCACCCGCCTGGTCAACCAGCTGCTGGCCCTGGCGCGCGCCGAGAACCAGCCGCACGCCGGCCTGGCCTTCGGCGAAGTCGACCTGCCGCGCCTGGCGCGCGAGACGGTGCAGGACTGGGTGCAGGCCTCGTTCGCGCACCAGATCGACCTCGGCTTCGAACCGCCCGACCAAGCCGTGACCATCGCCGGCAACCCGATGATGCTGCGCGAGCTGCTGTCCAACCTGATCGACAACGCGCTGCGCTACACGCCCGCGGGCGGCAGCGTCACCGTGCGCGTGCGCCGCGAGGAAGAGCGCGCCCTGCTCGAGGTCGAGGACACCGGCCCCGGCATCGCGCCGGCCGAGCGCGCGCGCGTGTTCGAGCGCTTCTACCGCATCCTGGGCAGCAATACCCAGGGCAGCGGCCTGGGACTGGCCATCGTGCGCGAGATCGCCCAGCAGCACGGCGCCGAGATCGACATCTTCAACAACCCGCGCAGCCACGCCAACAAATTCCCGGGCAGCCTGTTCCGGCTGACCTTCCCGCCTCCCGACCATGACGCCATCGACGCCGCCTGACCACACCGACACCCAAGACGCCGCCCTGGCCGCGCGCCGGCGCCTGCTGGCCGCGCGCGACCTGCACTGGCGGCGCACGCGGCGCATGACGGCCGTGCTGCTGGCGCTGTGGCTGGTGGCCGGCTTCGGCACCGTGTTCTTCGCGCGCGAGCTGGCGCGGGTCTCGCTGTTCGGCTGGCCGCTGTCGTTCTACATGGCCGCGCAGGGCGCCTCGCTGCTGTCGCTGGCCACCATCGGCCTGTACGCCTGGCGCATGCGGCGCCTGGAGCGCCGCTACCGCACGGCACTGGAACAGGCATGAGCGCGAAAACCTCCTATTTCAACAAACTGGCGCGCTACTACCTCTGGTACACCGGCTGCTTCGGCCTGTTCCTGGTGATGGTCGCGCTGCTCGAGCAGGAAGGCATGCCGCGCCTGTGGATCGGGCACCTGTTCATGTTCGCCACCATCCTGCTGTACGCCATCATCGGCGTGATCTGCCGCACCTCGAACGTCACCGAGTACTACGTGGCGGGGCGGCGCGTGCCGGCCATGTTCAACGGCATGGCCACCGCGGCCGACTGGATCTCGGCGGCCAGCTTCATCAGCCTGGCCGGCGGCCTGTACCTGCAGGGTTTCGACGGCCTGGCCTACATCATGGGCTGGACCGGCGGCTACTGCCTGGTGGCGCTCCTGATCGCGCCCTACCTGCGCCGCTTCGCGCAGTACACGATCCCCGACTTCCTGGCCGCGCGCTACGGCGGCGGCGTCGACGGGCGCGGCGCCGCGGTGCGCGCGGTGGCGGTGGGGGCCACCATCGTCGTCTCGTTCACCTACGTGGTGGCGCAGA
>CAMPHU010000247.1 GCA_946886065.1 uncultured Massilia sp.
GGCCTGGACCCGGACAAGGCGCGCGAATTCCACGACGAGACCCTGCCCAAGGATTCGGCCAAGGTGGCGCACTTCTGCTCCATGTGCGGCCCGCACTTCTGCTCGATGAAGATCACCCAGGAAGTGCGCGAGTACGCGGCCAGGGGCATGGAAGAGAAGGCGATCGAGTTCGTGCGCAACGGCGCGCAAATCTACCGTGAGGTGTGAGCCATGCTTGACATCGTAGTGAACGGCAAGCCCTGGAGCGTGCCGGACGAGCAGTCCCTGCAGGAGCTGGTCGCCGAACTGGGACTGGCCGGGCAGGGCATCGCGCTGGCGGTGAACCGCGAAGTGGTGCCGCGCCCGCAATGGCCGCAGCGCCGCCTGGCGGCAAAGGACAAAGTGGACATCGTGCGCGCCATCGGCGGCGGCTGACAGGAGACAGGAATGAATGCAATCACAGAGTTGAAACATGAAGACGTGCTGACCATCGCCGGCCGCCGGTACGGCTCGCGCCTGCTGGTGGGCAGCGGCAAGTACCGCGACCTGGACCAGACCCGCGAAGCGACCCTGGCGGCCGGCGCGGAGATCATCACCGTGGCGATCCGCCGCGTAAACATCGGCCAGGACCCGAACGCGCCCAGCCTGCTGGACGTGCTGCCCCCGAGCGAGTTCACCATCCTGCCGAATACGGCGGGCTGCTACACCGCCAAGGACGCGGTCTATACCCTGCAGATGGCACGCGAGCTGCTGAACGGCCACAAGCTGGTCAAGCTGGAAGTGCTGGGCGACGAGAAGACCCTGTTCCCGCACATGCCGGAAACCCTCAAGGCCGCCGAGACCCTGGTGAAGGACGGTTTCGACGTCATGGTCTACTGCAGCGACGACCCGATCCAGGCGCGCATCCTGCAGGAGATCGGCTGCGTGGCGGTGATGCCGCTGGCCTCGCTGATCGGCTCGGGCATGGGCATCCTGAACCCGTGGAACCTGCGCCTGGTGATCGAGCAGGCCACGGTGCCGGTGCTGGTCGACGCCGGCGTGGGCACGGCCTCGGACGCGGCGATCGCCATGGAGCTGGGCTGCGACGGCGTCCTGATGAACACCGCCATCGCCGCGGCCAGGGATCCGGTGCGCATGGCGCGCGCCATGAAGCACGCGGTGCAGGCCGGCCGCGACGCCTTCCTGGCCGGCCGCATGCCGAAGCGCTTCGAAGCCTCGCCATCCTCGCCGGTGGAAGGGAAAGTCACCGGATGAGCGCCACCGTGCTCGTGTTCGCCGGGCTCGATCCCGGCGGCGGCGCTGGCCTGGCCGCCGACATCCTGGCGATCGGCGCCCAGGGCGCGCACGCGTTGCCGGTCGCGACCACCTTGACCGCGCAAGACAACAACCGCGTGTTCGAGGCGGAGCCGGTGGCCAGCAGCATGGTGCTGCGCCAGGCCGATCCGCTCATCAGGAGCTGCTGGATCGACGCTGTCAAGATCGGCATCCCGGGCAGCGCGGCCAATGCCGAGGCGATCGCGGTCGTGGTGCGGCGCCTGCGCGAACGTAATCCCGGCCTGCCGGTGGTGCTCGATCCGGTGCTGGCCAGCGGCAACGGGCACGCGCTGGGGCGGGGCGACCCGGCCGGCGCGCTGCGCGAGCTGCTGGCGCTGGCCACGGTCGCGGTGCCGAACCAGCCGGAAGCGACCGCCCTGGGCGAGCTGCCCTGCGAGCACGTCCTGGTCACCGGCGGCCATTCGGACGGCAACATGGTGGTCAACCGCTGGCTGCGCGGGGGCGCCGACGTGCGCACCTGGGGCTGGCCGCGCCTGCCCCATGAGTATCACGGCAGCGGCTGCACCCTGGCCGCCGCCATCGCGGCGCGCCTGGCCCTGGGCGAGGAAATGGAAACCGCGCTGTCCCGCGCCCAGGCCTATACCTACCGCACCCTGGACCAGGCCTTCGCCATCGCGCCGGGACAGCGCATCCCGCGCCGCATCCTCACCACCTGAAAGGACCGTCATGAAAGGCTTATACCTGGTCACGCCCAACTGGGACGACACCGAGCGCCTGCTCGCCGTCACCGACCGCGCGCTGGCCGCCGCCGGCAACACTGCGCTGGTGCAGTACCGCCACAAGGACGCCAGCCCGGCGCTGCGCGCGGAACAGGCGGGGGCGCTGCTGGCCCTGTGCCGCCGGCGCGGCCGGCAGATGGTCGTCAACGACCACCTCGACCTCTGCCGCGACATCGACGCCGACGGCGTGCACGTGGGCCACACCGACCTGGCGGTGGCGCAGGCGCGCGCGCTGCTGGGCAGGAACAAGATCGTCGGCGCTTCCTGCTACGGCGAGCTGGACCTGGCGCTGGCGGCCCAGGAGGCGGGCGCCAGCTACGTGGCCTTCGGCGGCTTCTATCCCTCCCTGGTGAAGAAATACAGCTTCGTGACCCCGCCCGAGCTGCTGGACCGTGCACGCGAACGGATCGGCGTGCCCATCGTGGTCATCGGCGGCATGACGCCCGCCAACGCGGCGCCGCTGGTGGCGCGCGGGGCGGACATGGTGGCGGCGATCACCAGCGTGTACGGGGCCGAGGATGCCGCCGAGGCCGTACGCGCATTCGGACTGCTGTTCGGGCCGCGCTGAATCTACAATAGGCGCATCGAGACTTCCGGACGCATCACCGCCATGCGACTTTCGCGCCTGTTCATCCATACCCGGCATCACCCGTCCGCGATCCTGCTGATGGTCCAGCTCGCCGGGATGCTGCTCTATCCCTTCATCGAGCGCACCCCGGAAAGCCACGTGGCCTTCAACGCCTTCGGTATCGTGGTGCTGGCGTTCACGATCCGCATGGTGCGGCGTACGCCGGGCGAAGCCTGGATCAGCGTGGCGCTGGCGGTGCCGATCATCATCCTGCTGGTGCTGCAGTCCCTGTTCGACCTGCGCATGCTGCTGCCCTGGTCGTCGGCGCTGGAGGCGCTGTTCTACCTGTACGCGGCCGTCAGCCTGGTGGCCTACATGATGGAAGACCAGCGCGCCACCACCGACGAGCTGTTCGCGGCGGCCGCCACTTTCACCCTGCTGGCCTGGGGCTTCACCCATCTGTTCATCCTGGTGCAGGAACTCGCACCGGGTTCCTACGCGGCGGCCGTCAACACCTCGGCCCAGCGCAGCTGGACCGAACTGAACTACCTGAGCTTCGCCCTGCTGTCGAGCACCGGCATCGGCGACGTCATCCCCCTCACGCCGCATGCGCGGGCGCTGGCCAGCGTCGAGATGCTGGTCGGCCTGATGTACCTGGCGGCGGTCGTCGCGCGGCTGATCGGTTTCACCACCCAGGGAAAGATCGCGCGCCGCCGCGGCAAGGAGTCGGACGAACCCTGGGAGCATGATTGACGATAGAATAAGATCTTCCCTTTCCGCCGCCGTGCTCATGGACCAGACTTGCCCATCCCCTCTCATCCGCCGCTTCGGCGCCGCCGAATGGCCGGCCTACCGCTCCCTGCGCCTGCGCTCGCTGGACGATGCGCCCGAGGCCTTCTGCAGCACGCTGGCGGCGGAGGAGTCCTATGCCTCCGAGACCTGGTCGGAGCGCCTGCTCAGGGCCGAGACCCTGGACATCGATTGCCCGCTGGTCGCCGAGCTGGACGGCAAGATGGCGGGACTGGTGTGGGCCAAGGTCGACGGCGACGATGCCTCGGTCGTCAACCTGTTCCAGATGTGGGTGGCGCCGGAAGCGCGCGGACGGCGCGTGGGCGTGGCCTTGCTGGACCAGGCCGTCGGCTGGGCCAGGGCGCGCGGTGCGCGCGCCGTGTGCCTGAGTGTCCGGTGCGGGAATGCGGCCGCGCTGAGCCTGTACGAAAAGGCCGGCTTCCGCGAGGTGGAGCGCGTGCCGGCCGAACACAGGATGCGCCTCGACCTGCAGTCCTGAGCCGGAAAAGCAACAAGGACGCCGAAGCGTCCTTGTTGGCGGGGCAGGGCGGAATTACTTGCCGCAGCCCATCTTCATCAGCCGGTCATACGCCGCCTTCGCCTGCACCAGCCCATAGCCATACTTGATGTCGCGTCCCGCCGCGCCCAGGTCCATGGCGCTGTTGTTCAGGGTCGTACGGATCTGGGCCGCCGTGCACTCCGGCTTGTAGCTCCACACCAGCGCCGCCACCGCCGACACGTGCGGCGTCGCCATCGAGGTGCCGTCGTAATAGGCGTAGTTGGTGGCCTTCACGGCCACGGTCGCGCTCTGGCCCAGCTGGGCTTTCATCGCCGCGCCGTCGGTATCCGACGCGCTCACCGACGGAATGCCGGTCACGGTCGTGCCCAGGGTGCCGCCGAAGGCGCCCGCCACGTTGTTATAGATGACCGCCCCCACGCCGCCGCTCTTTTCGCAGTTCGAGACCTTGACCGCGAAGTCGATGCTGCCGCGCTGGATCAGGCAGACCTTGCCCGCCATGCCATCCATGGTGCTGTCGCCGATGCCGAAATCGGCCAGCGCCCCGCTCGCGCTCTTGACCGGCGAGCCTTCCATCGAGCCGGCCGCATAATTGACGCCGCCCACGGCGATCGCGCCTTCGAGGCCGCCGCCCATCGGCACGGTCGACAGCACGCTGACGCCGGGGGCGGACAGCTCCATCTTGCTGTTGTACTGCGAGAAGTCGGCCCAGGCCTTGTTCTCGTCGAGCGCGCCGACCATGACCACGCTGTCGTAGCCGGCCGGGTAGGACACCACCCGGTTGCCGTCGTTGCCCGCCGCCGCGACGCTCAGCACACCCCTGGCGTACCAGGCGTTGAAGGCGTTCTTTTCGGTGCGGCTGGGGGCGCCGCCGCCCAGCGACATCGAGATCACGTTGGCGCCGGCGTCGCCGCATTTGTTGACCGCGGTGGTCAGGGACGACGAGTAGGCCCAGCCGTCCTTGCCGAACACCTTCTCGATGTGCAGCTGGAGCTTCCTGTTCGGCGCCACGCCGACCACGCCGGTGCCGTGGTTGTTGACCGCGGCGATGGTGCCCGCCACGTGGGTGCCGTGGTGGTTCTCGTCGGTCTCCCACGAACCGGTGCCCGGATCGTTGTCGCCGTCCACGCTGTTGGCCGACAGGTCCTCGTGCTTGCGGTCGTAGCCGGAGTCGATGATGCAGACCTTGCGGTTGGCGGCGTTGGTGTCCGGCAGCTGGTCGGCCTGGACCAGCTTGATGCCGTAGGGGACCAGCTGCCCGCCCGCGTAGGGCTTGGCCGAGGCGGTGGCCAGGGCGAAGGGGCGGCGCAGCACGTCCGCTTCGATGTACTCGACGTTGGGATTGTTCTCCAGGCCCTTGAGCGCCACGTTCGGCACTTCGACGGCCATGGCGTTCATGCCGAAGATCTCGTGCTTGACCGAGCCTTTGGCGGCGGCGACGGCGGATTTCATCTTGGCGGCCGCGCCCGGTTTGAAGGCCACGATGACGCGCGTGGTGTCGGGAGGTGCTGCCTGGGCGCTGCCGAACACGCCGGCTGCGATCAAGGCGGTGAGGCAGGTGCCCATTGCTGTCGATGCGGACTTCGATGCGCGAGTGTCTTTGCGTGCCATGAATCGTCTCCGTATGAGGGGGCTTATGGTTGTCGTCGTTCACATGTATGCACATGTGACCGCTTCAGTGTATTTCGAATACTTCCGGTTACGCAAACAAGTCATCCGTTGTGTGAACGAAAACAGACTCATCAGGGAGGCCTTAATTCTTGGTGGCAAAAAAAAGGACGCCGAAGCGTCCTTTTTATGGCGAAAGGCAGAAATTACTTGCCGCAGCCCATGGCCTTGATGCGGTCGTAGGCGGCTTTTGCCTGCACCAGGCCATAGCCGAACTTGACGTCGCGGCCGGCCGCGCCCAGGTCCAGCGCGCTGTTGTTCAGCGAGGTGCGGATCTGTGCGCCGGTGCAGGTCGGGAAGTAGCTCCACACCAGGGCGGCGACGGCCGACACGTGCGGGGTCGCCATCGAGGTGCCGTCGTAGTAGGCGTAGTTGGTCTTCTTCACGCCCACGGTCGCGCTCTGGCCCAGCTGGCCTTTCATCGCCGCGCCATCGGTGTCGCTCGCGGTGACCGACGGGATGGTGGTCACGGTGGTGCCCAGGGTGCCGCCGAAGGCGCCCGCCACGTTGTTGTACACGATGGCGCCCACTCCGCCGCTCTTCTCGCAGTTCGAGACCTTGACCGCGAAGTCGATGCTGCCGCGCTGGATCAGGCAGACCTTGCCCGACACGGCATTGTTGACGGTGTCGCCGATGCCGAAGTCGGCCAGCGCCGCGGTGGCGGTCTTCAGCGGCGAGCCTTCCATGGCGCCCGCGGCGTAGTTGACGCCGCCCACCGTCAGGGCCGCGTCGATGCCGCCGCCGGTCGGTACGGTCGACAGCACGCTGACGCCAGGACCGGCCAGCTCGACCTTGCTGTTGTACTGCGAGAAGGTGGCCCAGGCCTTGTTCTCGTCCACGGCGCCGACCATCACGACGCTGCTGTAGCCGGCCGGATAGGAAACGACGCGGTTGCCGTCGTTGCCTGCCGCGGCGACGTTCAGCACGCCATTGGCGTACAGCGTG
>CAMPHU010000248.1 GCA_946886065.1 uncultured Massilia sp.
TCTGGACCGGCGAACGGCCGCTGGGCGTGGCGGCGACGCGCTTCGTGGCATTGCTGAACCTGCGGCGCGATCCGGCTACCGGCCTTTCCTGAACGCGAATGCGTTATACTCCAGGCAAGGGTGTTCGTACCGTCAGGTAGGACAGGATGCGCGATGGTCGGGCCGCCACGCCGTTCCTTCGCGACCATTCCCGAGACCTTATGCCCACTGTACAACAAGCTCTTTCCCTCACCTTCCAGCGCTTCTTTCATTCCACGAAAGCCAGCGGCATTGTCCTGATCCTGTGTACCGTCGCCTCGCTCATCGTGGCGAACTCGGCCTACAGCGGCGCCTATCTCGGCTTCTGGCATGCCACGTTCGCCGGCCTGAGCGTCGAACACTGGGTCAACGACGGCCTGATGGCGATCTTCTTCCTGCTCATCGGACTGGAACTGGAGCGCGAGCTCTACAACGGCGAGCTGTCGGACATCCGCAAGGCCATGCTGCCCCTGATCGCGGCCCTGGGCGGGGTCGGCGTGCCCGCCCTGATCCACTTCCTGCTCAACGGCGGTACGCCCATGCAGGCCGGGATCGGCATCCCGATGGCGACCGACATCGCCTTCGCGCTGGGCGTGCTGGCGCTGCTGGGACGCAGCGCGGTGCCGGCCTCGCTCAAGATCTTCCTGACCGCCCTTGCCGTGATGGACGACCTGGCCGCCATCGTCGTGATCGCCGTGTTCTACACCAGCGACCTGGCCTTCGCCTACCTCGCCGGCGCCCTCGCCGTGTTCGGCCTGCTGCTGTGCATGAACCGCATCCTGAAGGTCATGAGCCTGCTGCCTTACCTGGCGGGAGGCGCGCTGATGTGGTTCCTGATGCTCAAGTCCGGGGTCCACGCGACCATCGCCGGCGTGCTGCTGGCCTTCACCATTCCCTACTCGGCGCGCCAGGACGATGCCGATTCGCCCTCGCACCGCCTGGAGAACGTCCTGCACGTGCCGGTGTCCTTCCTGATCCTGCCGGTCTTCGCCCTGGCCAATACCGGCATCGTCATCGGCGCCGGCGCAGCGGCCTCGCTGGCCACCGCCAACAGCCTGGGCATCATGGCCGGCCTGGCGCTCGGCAAGCCCCTGGGCATTACCGCCTTCGCCCTGGGCGCGGCGGCGCTCGGCCTGTGCCGCCTTCCGGCCGACCTGTCCTGGCGCCATATACTGGGCGCCGGCCTGCTGGGGGGCATCGGGTTCACGATGTCGATCTTTATCACCAACCTGGCCTTCCCCGGCAACGCGGTACTGATCGACAGTTCGAAGATGGCGATCCTGCTCGCCTCGCTCACGGCCGGCATCCTGGGTTTCTTCTGGCTGAAGCTTTTTGGCCGGCCGCTGCCGACGGACCTCGACACCGAGACCATGGATTTCCACGTCGAGCATTCACGCTGAGCATGCGCGCCACATGAACGCCGTCCTCCATCCGGCACGCGCGGTCGCGCTGGGCTTCCTGGCCGCCATCCTTGCCGGCACGGTGCTGCTGCTCCTGCCGGCGGCCCGCGCCGGCGACGGCGCGGCGTCCTTCGTCGCGGCCTTCTTCACCGCCGTCTCCGCGGTGTGCGTGACCGGCCTGGCGGTGGTCGACACCGGCACCTATTGGTCGTTCTTCGGGCAGGCGGTGATCATGGTCCTGTTCCAGCTTGGCGGTTTCGGCATGATGACGGCCGCCACCCTGCTCGGGCTGATGGTCAACCGTTCTCCCCGCCTGCGTACCCGCCTGATGACCCAGACGGAATCGCGCTCGCTGGGCATGACCGACATCGCCAGCGTGGCGCGGCTGGTACTGGGCATCACCGCCGTGTCGCAGCTCCTGCTGGCCGCCATGCTTGCGCTGCGGCTGCGCTTCGCCTACGGCCAGCCATGGAGCGAAGCCGCCTGGAGCGGGTTGTTCCACGCGGTGTCCGCCTTCAACAATGCCGGATTTTCGATCCATGCCGACAGCCTGGTGCGCTATGCGGCCGACGCACTGATCCTGCTGCCCATGATGCTTGCCATCGTCATCGGCGGCATCGGCTTTCCGGTCCTGAACGATCTGCGGCTCAGGTGGCGCGACCCGCGCCACTGGTCCCTGCATACCAAATTGACCCTCGCGGGAAGCTTCACACTGCTGGCGCTCGGCACACTAGCCATTCTGCTGTTCGAATGGAACAACGCGCGCACGCTCGGCCCCCTGGGCCTCGGGGACAAGCTGCTGTCGAGCGCCTTCATGTCGGTGTCGGCGCGCACCGCCGGCTTCAATGCCATCGACATCGCGGCGCTCAGCCACGAGTCCCTCGCACTGCACTATTTCCTGATGTTCGTCGGCGGCGGCAGCGCGGGCACCGCGGGCGGCGTCAAGGTCGGCACCATCGTGGTCCTGGCCCTGCTGGTCATCGCGGAGGTCAAAGGGCACCGGGACACCGAGGCGTTCGGGCGCCGCGTGGGCGCGTCTGCGCAGCGCCAGGCAATCACCGTGCTGGTGCTGGGGAGCCTTGCGGTGGCGCTGGGCACCCTGGTCATGCTGCGCCTCACCGATCTCCCGCCTGCCCAGGTCATCTTCGAAGTCATCGCAGCCTTCGGCTCGGCAGGCTTGTCGACCGGGATCACGGGGCAGCTGCCCGTTTCCGGCCAACTGGTGCTGACGGTGTTAATGTTCGTCGGCAGGGTGGGCACCATCACCATCGCGACCTCCCTCATCCTGGGGGAAAGGCGCATGCCCTACCGCTATCCTGAGGAGAACCCAATTGTTGGGTAGGATTTTTACGGAGCAGTTCGCATTTTCCGCGAGCGACAGCGTGGTCGTCATCGGCCTGGGCCGTTTCGGCGGCGCCGTCGCCCAGTCGCTCATGCGCCTGGGGCACGACGTCATGGGTATCGACCACAGGGAAGACCTGGTGCAGATCTGGGCCGACCGCCTGACGCACGCCGTCCAGGCCGACGCCACCAACGAGAACATCATGCTGCAGCTGGGCGTGGCCGATTTTTCGCACGCCATCGTCGGTATCGGTTCGGACCTGGCGGGGAGCCTGATGACCATCATGGTGCTCACCGAACTGGGCATCAAGGATATCTGGGTCAAGGCCATGTCGCCCGAGCACGGGCAGATCGCCCAGCGCATCGGCGCGCATCACGTGATCTTCCCTGAAGCGGACATGGGAGAGCGCGTGGCGCACCAGATCACGGGACGCCTGATGGACTTCATCGAGTTCGAGGACGGCTTTGCGATCGCCAAGATCAATGCGCCCGACCTGACCCATCACAAGACGCTGGCGGAAGCGCATGTGCGCTCCCGCTTCGGCGTCACCGTGGTCGGGGTCAAGCGGATGAACCAGGACTTCGAGCACGCCCTTGGCGACACCCACATCCTGCCGGGCGACCTCCTGATCGTCTCGGGGGCGACCAAGAAGATCGAGCTCTTCGCCGGCGAGAACAAGAAGACGCGCGTTTAGAAACGTTCCGTTTCCAGCAGGTAGCGCCAGCGGCCCTCGGGCAGGCTGGCCAGCGGAATGCGGCTGACGCGCAGGCGGCGGATGGCCCGCACCTGCAGGTCGACACCGGCGCAGGCCTTCTCGATCTGTCCGGGACGGATGTTCTTGCCGGCGATGCGCAGACGGGTTTCATTCTGCCAGCTGGCCTTGAAGTCGCGGTTGAGTCCCGCCAGTCCTTCGCCGGCGATCTGCCCCTCCACCTCGACCACGTATTCGTGCTCGATGCGCGACGCGTCCTCGACCAGCTTGCGCAACACGCGCCAGTCCTGGCTGTAGACCACCAGGCCGCTCGCCGCGCGTTCGAGCGGCGTGGCGAGCGTGAGCTTGTTCAAGTGGCGGCGCAGGAAGCGCTGGCCGCCCCTGCCCTCCTGGACCAGGGTGTCGGCATTGATCAGCGCCAGCGCGCCTTCGCCCGCATCGACACCGGCGGGCTTATGCAGCAGGATGGTCACCGGCAGCGGCTCGATGGCGGTGGCGCCCGGCAGCAGCGCCACGTCCTGGCTTGGCGTGACCCGGATGGCCGGGTCTTCGACCACGGCGCCGTCGACGCTCACCCAGCCGCCCGCGATATAGCGTTCGGCTTCGGCGCGCGAGCAGCCCTTGACTTCGGCCACGCGCTTGGCCAGGCGGATTCCGTCGTCGGTCATCACGCGTGCCAGCCGGCGAAGAAGGCCTCGAACACCTCGACGGTGCGCGCCACGTCGGCGGGGCTCACGTCCAGGTGGGTCACGAGGCGGGTCCTGGGACCGATGGACGCGCGGATGCGTGCGCGCGCGAGATGCTGGCGCAGCGGCTCGCAGGCGGCCGCCGGGATGTCCATCCAGAAGATGTTGGTCTGCGGCGTGCCGACCTTCAGCTGCCCGATCCGTGCCAGGCCGCGCGCCAGTTCGGCCGCGTTGTCGTGGTCGTCGGCGAGGCGCTGCACATTGTGCTCCAGCGCGTACTGACCCGCGGCGGCGATGATGCCGGCCTGGCGCATGCCGCCGCCCAGCATCTTGCGCCAGCGCTTGCCCTGCTCGATGAAGGCCTTCGGGCCCAGCAGCACCGAGCCGACCGGGGCGCCCAGGCCTTTCGACAGGCAGACCGACACGGTGTCGAAGCCGGCCACCGCCGCGCGCAGGCTGATGCCCTGCTTGACGGCCGCGTTGCAGATGCGCGCGCCGTCGAGGTGGGTGGCCAGGCCCTTGCCGTGCGCCAGCGCCGTGGCGGCCGCCACGTAGTCCTGGCCCAGCACGCGGCCGCCGATGGTGTTTTCCAGCGCCAGCAGGCGGGTGCGCGCGAAGTGCATGTCGTCCGGCTTGATATAGGCTTCGATATCGCTGAGCGCGATCGAGCCGTCCGGCTGGTTGGCGATCGGCTGCGGCTGGATGCTGCCCAGCACCGCGGCGCCGCCGCCTTCGTACTTGTAGGTGTGCGCTTCCTGGCCGACCAGGTATTCGTCGCCGCGGCCGCAGTGGGTCATCAGGGCGATCAGGTTGGTCTGGGTGCCGCTGGGTGCGAACAGGCCTGCCTCATAGCCGAACAGGTCGGCCGCGTATTCCTGGAGGCGGTTGACCGAAGGGTCGTCCGCGTAGACGTCGTCGCCCACTTCGGCGGCCGCCATCAGGGCGCGCATCTCGTCGGAAGGCTGGGTGACGGTGTCGCTGCGCAGGTCGATCCACTTGTCCATTTTGCTCATCGTCTTATTCCTGGTTGGCGCTTGCCGTTTGCTGAGTATAGAAGCGTTCTTTCATTTCCTGCAGGCCGAGCTCAAGCAGGACTTCGCCCAGGCGTTCGGCCGGGCGGCGGCGCGGCAGGTTCTTGTAGGTGGCGACGATCAGTTCGTTCTTCATCGAGTGCTCCCAGCCCACCAGTTCCGTCACCGTGACCTGGTAGCCGTGGGCCTCGAGCTGCAGGCAACGCAGCACGTTGGTCAGCTGGCTGCCGAACTCGCGGGTGTGGATCGGGTGGCGCCAGATCTCGGTGAGGGCGCTGCGGCCCAGGTCCTTGCCCTTGTTCTTGCGCAGCACGGTCGCCACTTCGGCCTGGCAGCACGGCACCAGCACCATGTGTTTCGCTTTCTTCTTGAGCGCGAAGTCGATGGCGTCGTCGGTGGCCGTGTTACAGGCGTGCAGCGCGGTGACGATGTCGATGGTCTCGGGCAGCTTGCTGGATGTGGTCGATTCGGCCACCGACAGCGGCAGGAAGGACATGCCGCCGAAGCCCAGGCGTGCGGCCAGCTCGGCCGACTTCCGGACCAGCTCTTCGCGGGTCTCGATGCCGTAGATGTGCGAGCCGTCGTCCAGGCCCTTGAAGAACAGGTCGTACAGGATGAAGCCGAGGTAGGACTTGCCGGCGCCGTGGTCGACCAGGGACACGCCCTGCTTTTGCTCGCGCACGTCCTTGAGCAGCGGCTCGATGAAGTTGTACAGGTGGTAGACCTGCTTCAGCTTGCGGCGGCTGTCCTGGTTCAGCTTGCCGTCGCGGGTCAGGATGTGCAGCTCCTTGAGCAGCTCGATCGACTGGCCCGGGCGGACGTCGGGCGGCAGCTCTTGCGCCGCCACGGACTTCTTCGGTTGGTTAGCGTGCTTCATCGATCCAAGCCGTCTGGATGGCTTCCAATACGCGTTCGCCGCCGCGGCTGCGGTCGTCGTCGAATTCCTCGAGCTCCACGACCCAGTTGTGCAGGTCGGTGAAGCGGATCGCGGCGGGGTCGACGTCCGGGTATTTTTCGTAGAGGGCCTCGGCGATGGCCTGCACGTCAGTCCATTTCATGGCTGTCAGTGGTTCTTTTCGGCGGCGTGGTTGATGGTGTACTTCGGGATCTCGACGACCAGGTCTTCCTCGGCGACGATGGCCTGGCAGGACAGGCGCGAGTTCGGCTCCAGGCCCCAGGCCTTGTCGAGCATGTCCTCTTCCTTTTCTTCCTGCTCGTTCAGCGAATCGAAGCCTTCGCGAACGATCACGTGGCAGGTGGTGCAGGCGCAGACGCGGTCGCAGGCGTGTTCGATCT
>CAMPHU010000249.1 GCA_946886065.1 uncultured Massilia sp.
GGCATACGAGATACTGATCGGTCTCGTGGGCTCGGGATGTGTATAAGAGACAGTTCTTGCGCAAGGCCAGGATGCGCAGCTGCCCGATCTTGTAGCTGAGGGCCTGGGCCGGCCGGGCGATGTAGCGGTCGACCTCGGCCTCGTTGTCGGCGGGCGGATTGGCGGTGTTGGCGTTGAGGTAGTCGACGGCCTGCTGGCGCGACCAGCCCAGCGCATGGATGCCGGTGTCGACCACCAGCCGCGCGGCGCGGAAGGTCTGCTCGTTGAGGTGGCCGAACAGCGAGAACGGGTCCTGGAAGAAGCCCATGTCCGGGCCCAGGCTTTCGGCATAGGTGGCCCAGCCTTCGCCGAAGGCCGGGAACCAGCCATGGCGCCGGAAGGCGGGCAGTTCGAGTTCCCTGGCGCGCGCCACCTGCAGGTGGTGGCCGGGCAGGCCCTCGTGCAGGGCGATGGTGTCCACCTGCCAGATCGGCCGCGCGCCCACATCCGCCACGTTGACCACCAGGGCCGCGCTGCGCTGCTCGCTGCCGGCCTCGTAATAGGCGGCCGGCTGGCCGGCGCCCGCCGCCGTCATGGATTTGACCGCCAGGCTGGCGGAGGGCGGCGTGTTCACCACCCTGGCCAGCTTGTTCTCCGCGCGCGCGAGGGCGCGGCGGTAGCGACCCAGCAGCGTCTCGGCGTCGGGGAAGAACAGGCGCGGATCGGTGCGCGCGAACACCAGGAACCTGGCGGCATCGCCGCGGAAGCCGGTGCGCGGCACCAGCGCCGCCACTTCAAGGCGCAGGCGCGCGACTTCCTTCTGGCCGATCGCGTGGATCTCGGCCGGCGTCAGTTCGGTGGAGGTGGACTGGCGCACCAGCAGGGCGTACCAGGCGGCGCCGTTCGGCAGGCTGGCGGCGCCGATGCTGTCGCGCGCCAGCGGCAGGTAGTCGGTACGCAGGAAGTCTTCCAGCTTGCGCAGGGACGGCGCCGCGCTGTCGTTCAGGGCCGCGGCGCCGGCCGCCAGCAGTTCTTCGCGCACTTCCGGCGCGACCGACGCGGGGATGCGCTTGAACGGCGCGCCCAGCGCACCGTCTTGCAGGCCTTCGCGCAGGCTGCGCAGCGCATCCGGCACGCCGCGCACGACAGCCTTGGGCATCGGCCAGCCCGCCTTCAGGCCGGCGCGCAGCTGCTCCACCAGGCCGTCCACGTGGGCAGGCAGGGCTTTCAGGCGCGCGATATAGGCGCGGTAGTCGTCCTCGCCGGCGAAGGGCATTTGCGCCACCAGCCGGGGCAGCTGCACGTGCAGGCCGTCGTAGGCGGTGAGCGGCTGCGGGTCGAAGGGAAGGAATGCGCCGGCGGCCAGGCGCTGCTGTTTTTCGAGCACGAACAGCTCGTAGGAGACGAGCGCCTGGCCTTCCAGGCGGCTGCGGTCGATCTCGCGCGCGGCGTCCAGCATCTCGCGCTCGTGCTCGAGCGCGGCGGCGCGCGCCGCCAGGCTGGTGTCGGAGAGCAGCGCGTTGTGGCGCTGCTCTCCCAGGCCGGTGGCACGCTCGGGGGCGCGGCGCAGCTGCCATTGCCAGTCGCGTTCGAACAGCTTCCTTGCCTGCTCGGCCGCATTCACGTTCGCCGTGGCGGGCGTGGGGGGATCGGCATCCGGCCCAGCGGCAGCGCACGCCAGGGGCACGAGCAAGGCAAGGGAAGCGGCCAGGTGGCGCATGCGGGCTCCGCGGTTCGGGGCTGGCCATTGTAACAAGCCCATTGGATGCCATGCGCGCACTAGGGCGGCGATGCCGGGCATTGCGCCATCTGTCGAGCGCCAAAAAACCAGCCGTGCGCCGCATTTCCACACTGTTGCAGCAAAAAATTGCCGCTTGCACGGACTCTTCGAAGCGGCCCGCGTTGCAGTGTCGGCGTTGCGCGGCATCAGATCGCCTCGGCTCGGACGGCGTAACGTGAGTTCTGCGCTCGAGCGCGTAAGGCATTGTTAACAAACAGATTCATGTCGACGTGAAAGGATCTGCGCGGGCGATCGGCGGCCCCGGAGGGCGCGGACAGTGCGCATGTTCGCGGTGCGATGTCGTACCAAGCTCCGTCATGGCGGGCTGGATTTGGCGGCGGGCGCGCCAGCGTGCAGCCTGCCGCCGTCAACTACTGGAGGTTGTCATGCAAGCGCGTAAACCTGTTTCCCTGTTTTTGCTGTCGCTCACCCTGGCCCTGGCCAATGCCGCCTGGGCCGCCACCCCCGAGTACCGGGTCACGATCGTGGGCCCCCGCGACAGCTTTGCCACCGACATCAACAACGCGGGCGCCGTGGTCGGCTTCGTTCCGCGCAGTCCCGGTTCCGACGCCTTCCGCGCCTTCGTCAACCGGGGCAAGGGCATCGTCTACCTTGACCGGCTGGGCAGGTCCAGCATCGCGGTGGCCATCAACGACAAGGGTGTCGTACTCGGCAACTGGACAGACGCCAGCGGCCTGCAGCGCGGCTTCCTGTATTGCCACGGCAGGCAACGCGACATCGGCGGCATCGGCAGCGGCTTGACCAACTATACCGACATCAACAATGCCGGCTACGCGACCGCGTTCGCCACCGTGACGCCTTTCGGCAATCCACGCGGCTTCCTGCGCGCGCCGAACGGCACGCTCCGGGACATCGGCAGCCTCCCGGCCGATCCCCAGGGCACCCAGGCGTATGCGCTCAACAACCGGAACCAGATCACCGGGCAATCCGGGTTGTTCATCCCGCCGAACCCGCCCCTGCGCGCCTTCATCTGGACCAAGGGGGTGATGCGCGACCTGGGCGACTTCGGCGGCGCTCCCAATTCGGGCGACGCGATCAACGACCGCGGGCAGGTCGCCGGCACCGCGGAGCTGCCGTTCGACATCCACCAAAAGGCCGCCTTCCTGTACACCCACGGCCGCCTGATCAAGCTCGATGACCGGCCGGACAACGTACCCCAGTTCACCACGTCGACCGGCATCAACAACCGCGGCCATGTCGTCGGCACCAGCGACCGCCTGTCCGGCTTCATCTATCGCGGCCGCCGGATGGAGAGCCTGAATGCGCTGATCGACCCCAGGCTGGGATGGAACATCCACGCCCCGCAGGCCATCAACGACGCCGGCCAGATCGCGGCCAACGCCACCCGCAACGGGGTGCAGTATGCCGTGCGCCTCGACCTGATCCGCAAGAGCGCCGAGTCGGCGCCGCAAGTGGATGAGAACGACCACGAGGCCGGAGCGATCGTCCAGCCGATGTCGCCGCAAGATGCGGAGGCGGATGCCAGGGCCGAAGCGGAGGCGCAGGCGCGCGAGCTGGCGCAGCCGGTGCGGCAGTAAATGCGCCGAGGGGCCTGTTGCCGCCGGCAGCGGGACCGCCGTCCGCTGTTATCCGGTCAGGTCCTGGATGCCGCAGCGCCCCCCGCTGACGCGCTCGATGCCTGCCAGGTCGCGCCAGCTCTGGACCTCGGTGAAGCCGCGCGCGGCCAGCAGGGCGCGCACGGCTTCGGCCTGGTCGTAGCCGTGTTCGAGCAGCAGCCAGCCGCCCGGTTCCAGGTGGGCGCAAGCGCCGTCGACGATGATGCGCAGGGCGGACAAGCCGTCCGCATGGTCGGTGAGGGCGCCGGTGGGCTCGAAGCGCAGGTCGCCTTCGCTCAGGTGGCGGTCGCCCGATGCGATGTAGGGCGGGTTGGAAGCGATCAGGTCGAAGCGTTCTTCGCCCAGCGCCGCATACCAGTCGCTGCGCAGGAAGCGCACGCGGGCGCCGTTGGCGGCAGCGTTGGCTTGTGCGATGTCCAGCGCGGCATCGCTGACGTCGAGGGCGGTGACTGTTGCGTCGGGCCGCGTGTGGGCCAGTGCGACCGCGATGGCGCCGCTGCCGGTGCCCATGTCGAGCAGGCGGGCGCGCGGCGCCAGGCGTGCCAAAGCCAGTTCGACGATCAGTTCGGTATCGGGACGGGGGATCAAGACGGCCGGACTCACCCGGAACGGCAGCCCGAAGAATTCGCGTTCGCCGACGATGTAGGCGATCGGTTCGCCGTCCAGGCGACGCTGCACCAGGCCGGCAAGCGTGCCCGCCTCTTCGCTAGTGAGTGCCCGCTCCGCCTGCGTGATCAGGGCCACGCGCGGCAGCTGCAGGGCATGGCACAGCAGGATGCGGTTCTCCAGCGGGCCGAGCGGCAGGTCCTTCTGCAGCTGTCCCAGGGTCGCGCCGGGCTGGATCATGCCTGTGTCGTTCATCGGTCATGCCGGTTTTTTACGCACCAGCACCCAGACCAGCAGCACGGTCAGGGCCACGAACCACACCGCCGACCACTGCGGAATCGCCAGGCCCAGCACGGTGTCGGTGGCGCCTTCGCACAGGCCGTCGGCGCGGAACAGCCAGGGCAGGTATTCGGCTGTGGGGATCTTGTTGAGCATGGTCTCCATCGGGTCGATCCCGCAGGAGAAGCCCGGGTTGGCGATCACGTACAAATGCTTGCCGACCGCGTACAGGCCGCCCAGCGCCGCCATCAGCGCCAGGATCGTGCCTTCGCGGACCTTGCCGCTGATGGCCGACACCAGGGCGCACACGCCGATGGCCAGGAACATGTAGCGCTGGATCACGCACAGCGGGCAGGGCCGCATTTCCATGATGTGCTGCAGGTAGAGGGCGACGGCGATCAGCGCGAAGCAGATCGAGGAAACGGCGAACAGGACCTGGCGGGA
This sequence comes from uncultured Massilia sp., assembly GCA_946886065.1. The sequence goes on from CAMPHU010000249.1 coordinate 4,687, forward strand.
AGTCGGGAGCATGCGGTGCTTTCTCTAATGGCTGGTTCAGACAGGGAGCGGGGGCATTCTCGCACGAACCCGGCGCGTCTGCCCGTCCATATTTTCAGTCTGGCAACTTAACCTTTGCTTAACACATTGCTTCGCTTCGCCCGGATCAATCGCCCAGCGCCGCCAGCTGCTCGGCCTGGTGCTCGGCGGACAACGCATTGGTCAGGTCGGACAGGTCGCCGTCCATGATCATGTCGAGCTTGTACAGGGTCAGGTTGATGCGGTGGTCGGTCAGGCGCCCCTGCGGGAAGTTGTAGGTGCGGATGCGTTCGCTGCGGTCGCCCGAGCCGATCAGGCTCTTGCGGGTGGCGGCTTCCTTCGACTGCTGCTCGCGAAGCTGCACGTCCTTGATGCGCGCGGCCAGCACCTTCAGGGCCTGGGCCTTGTTCTTGTGCTGGCTGCGGTCGTCCTGGCACTCGACCACGATGCCCGTGGGGAGATGGGTGATGCGCACCGCCGAATCGGTCTTGTTGATGTGCTGGCCGCCCGCGCCCGAGGCGCGGTAGGTATCGATGCGCAGGTCGGCCGGGTTGATGTTGACGTCCTCGACCTCGTCCGCCTCCGGCATCACCGCCACCGTGCAGGCCGAGGTGTGGATGCGGCCCTGGGTCTCGGTGGCCGGCACGCGCTGCACGCGGTGGCCGCCGGATTCGAACTTGAGCTTCGAATACACGCCGTTGCCGATGATGCGGGCGATGACTTCGCGGTAGCCGCCCAGGTCCGAGGATGATTCCGACACGATCTCGACCTGCCAGCGGTTGCGTTCGGCGAAGCGGGTGTACATGCGCAGCAGGTCGCCGGCGAACAGGGCCGACTCGTCGCCGCCGGTGCCGGCGCGGATCTCGAGGAAGATGTTGCGCTCGTCGTTGGCGTCCTTCGGCAGCAGCATTTTCTGCAGGTCCAGCTCCAGCTCCGCCAGGCGGCCTTTCGCGGATTCGATCTCTTCCTGCGCGAACTCCTTCATTTCCGGATCCGCCAGCAGTTCCTGGGCCGCCGCGATGTCGCCCAGCGCCTTCTGGTACTCGTGGTAGAGCGCGACCAGCGGCGACAGCTCGGCGTGCTCGCGGGTGAGCTTGCGGTAGTTGTCCATGTTCGCGGTGGCGCCCTCGTGCGAGAGCAGTTCGTCCACTTCGACGAGGCGGTTGGCAAGTTGGTCCAGCTTGGCCAGCATGGAAGGTTTCATACGGATTCCCGGAACAAGAACATCAAAGAGATCGGACATGCGCCGCAGGATGCGGCATGCGGGCAGGCGCCCCGGCGGGACGCGCAAGGAGAAGCGGCGCTAACGGCGGCTGCGGAACAGCTGCGGCAGCAGGGTGGCCAGGCGGGCGCGCTCGTCGCCCTGGGCATGGTGCAGGGCCTGTTGCGGGCCGTGCAGGAACTTGGCGGTGAGGCCTTTCGACAGCGCTTCCAGCACCGCCTCGGGATCGTCGCCGCGCGCCAGCAGCTTGCGGGCGCGCTCGAGTTCGGCCATGCGCAGCGCTTCGCTCGAGTCGTGCAGCTCGCGGATCACCGGGACCATGGCGCGGTCGCCCACCCAGTGCATGAAGGATTCGACGCGCGCGTCGATGATGGCTTCGGCCTGCTTGACGGCGGCTTGGCGGTTTTCCATGCCGGTCTGGACCACCTGGGCCAGGTCGTCCACGGTATACAGGAAGACGTCGTCGAGGCGCGCGACTTCCGGCTCGATATCGCGCGGCACGGCCAGGTCGACCATGAACACCGGACGGTGGCGGCGCG
>CAMPHU010000250.1 GCA_946886065.1 uncultured Massilia sp.
ATACGAGATACTGATCGGTCTCGTGGGGCTCGGAGATGTGTATAAGAGACAGTGTTGACGCCGTTAAGCGAAGCCACTTCTTCCTGGAAGTCGGTGCGCGCCACGGTCGGCTCGACCATGTAGAAGCGGCCGTCGCGTGAATCGCGCTTGTATTCCATGCTGCCCATGCCGACGAAGCCCACCTGCCGGAAGAAGGCCGCGGTGGTGTCCGCCAGCTCGTCCGCCACTTCCCAGGCCGCGGTGCAGCTGGCGGTGCCGCCGATGCGCGGCGGCCAGGAGCGGATCTTGCGGCCGCTGAAGGAGCTGACCACTTCGCCGTCCTTGCCGATGTATTGCAGGCAGAAATACACGTCCCCGTCGCTGCCTTCGATCCATTCCTGCACCACCATGTCGGCCAGCACCGGGAAGATCTCTTCGTAGAGGGCGGCCGCCTCGGCCGGCGAGGCCACCTTGTAGGCCTTCTTGAAGCGCGCCCCGTAGCCGTAGTCTTTTTTCGAGGGCTTCAGCACGCAGGGGTACTTCAGGTCGCCGATGCGCGCCAGGTCGGCCTTGCCCTCCAGGCGCACGGTGCGCGGCACCGGCGCGCCCACGGATTCGGCCAGTTCCTGGAAGCCCTGCTTGTGCATCAGGGCCATCAGGCGCTCGTGCCCGGGCTGGCGCAGGCGGAAGGAGGGCGCCAGCTGGTCGCGGAAGGCGGAAATGGTTTCGACGGTCTTTTCCTCGGTCGCGAACAGGACCAGCGGCTCCGGATAGCGGCGCGCCAGGCCGAGGACGAAATCGACGAAGCTCTTGCCTTCCAGCGAAGCGCAGAGCAGCTTGCTGCCGTAGCGCGAGCGCATGGCGGGAGACTTCGGATCGGTATCGACCACGATGACCGGAATGCCCGCCGTGCCGAGGCTGCGCACCACGCCGAGCGCATTCAGGCCGCCGCCGGCGACCACCGCCGGCAAGGATTTGCTTTTCTGATTATTCATATCACTTCGCTTACGGATGGACTGCACGATTGAAGGGCCAGCGCTCCAGGCGCTGCTTGGAGATGCCGAGATCCAGCATGACCTGGCGGATCTGGCCGAGGCCGCGGCGGTCGAACTGGATGATCCAGCCGACGTAGACGACGGCGCCGGTGGCAATCTAGGCGACCAGGATCGGCACCGCCGGCAGGTTCAGCGCCAGCAGCGCGGTGCGCGCCGCGAACACGGCGGCGGCCATCGCCGCGGTGGCGGTCGCGACCGGCAGCAGGCACTCGTAGTAGGCGCGCATCGGCAGGCCGGTGGCGGCCGACACCAGGTACAGCAGGCGCACCGACAGCAGCGGGTAGACCACCACCCAGGCGACCGACACGCCATGCAGGCCGTCGACGAGGGCGCCGGCAATGATGGCGGCGGTCATGACGATGCCGCAGGTCAGGGTATAGCCGCTCAGCTGCCTGGCGCGGCCGGTCGAGATCAGGACCTGCGACAGCAGGGGGTCGACCGAGCGCACCAGGCCCATCAGGCACAAGGCGCCGAAGGGCACCAGCATCGGCATCCATTCCTTGCCCAGCAGGACCGCGATCAGCTCGTTCGCGCACATCAGCATCCCGATCACGGCCGGATAGGTGACATACGCGATGCCGCGCGTGAAATGCAGGATGAAGGCCTGGAGCTGGGGCCGGTCGTTCTGCAGGCGCGAGAACAGGGGCGAAGACACATTGGTCGCCAGCGAGGTGATCTGGCTGGTGGGCAGGGTCGCCAGGGACAGTGCCATGTCATAGATGCCGAGCGGCCGGTTGCCCAGCACCTTGCCGATCACGACCTTGTCGGCGTTGTTGTAGAAATACCAGAAGATGCGCGTCATGGTGACCTGCAGGCCGTAGCGCATCAGCCCGAGCGCTTCGCGCAGGCCGCGCAGGGAGGTGGGACGCCAGCTCGACAGGTAGAAGGCGCCGACGGACTGGAACAGGGAGGAGGCGACGAAGGCCCAGACCAGCGACCAGGCGCCGAAGCCGTTCCAGGCCAGCAGCAGTGCGAGCGCGCTTTGCAGGAACAGGCCGGAGATATTGATGCCCGCCACCGCCTTGAAATGCATTTCCTTGCGCAGGAAGGCGAGCGGCACCGTGCCGATGGCGCCGAACACGAAATTCGAGGCCAGCACCGCGATCATCGGCTGCAGCGCCGGATTGTCGAAGAAGTCCGCGGCCGGCCAGCTCAACAGGGCGGTGAGCCCGAACAGCAGCAGGCTGGCGAGGATCGAAAAGCTGAAGCAGCCGTTGACCTCGGTTTCGGTCAGGTCGGTTTTCTGGACGATGGCCGCGCCGATCCCGACTTCGTTGAAGAAGCCGATGAAACCGACCAGCACCATCGCCATCGACATCAGTCCATAGTCGGCCGGGGTCAGCAGGCGGGCCATTATCAGGGTCGAGGCGAGCGAGATCACCTTGCCGAGGGCGCCCCCGAGGCCGAGGTGGCCGATGGCCTTGACCGTTTTGGAACGAAGATCCTGGTTCATGACTTGTTGATCTCGACATCGGAAACCAGCACGCCGCTGGGCTTGGTGCTGATTCGTTCGAACACGCCCGCCAGTTCGCGGGTGCGGCCAACGCGCGAGGACGCCGCGATCAGGGCTTCGCTGGCGATGTGGGCCTGGCCGGCGCGCACCTGGCCGGCGAATTGCTCCAGCACCGCCGCGATCTGCGCGCGGTCGTCCATCGCCGCCAGGCTCGAGAAGCCGGCGGCGCGCAGCACCTGCGCGGTTTCGCCGGCCGGATCGACCAGGGCCATGACCGGCTTGCGCGCGCGGAAGTATTCGTACACTTTGGCCGGGATCTGGTTGTTGAACTGCGTGCCCTGGAAGATCAGCAGGCCGTCGGCGTCGAGCATTTCCTGGAGCGCGTCGCGATACGGGATCGAGGCCGCCACCTCGACGATGTCCTCGACCCCGGATGCGCGCACCAGCGCCGCCATCGCTTCCATGTCGCCGGGCGCGCGCAGGATGACGCGCAGGGAGCCGGCGTCCAGCGCGCCGCGCTGTTTCAGGTCGGCGATCGCCTGCAGGAAGCAGGAGGGATCGCGCCCGGTCTGGTACAGGACGCCGCTGTGGACCAGGGTCAGCGGGCGCGCCGAGGCCGGCGCCGGCGCCGCCGCGCAGGTAGCGGCCTGGGCGAAGCTTTCCTCGTCATAGCCGTTTTCGATCACGGTGAACTTGTCGGCCGGGACCTCGGGAAAGCGCGTACGGTAGACCTGCATGGCGCTGTGCGTCGTGAACACGGCGGTGTGGCAGCGCATGATGGCCTGGCGCTCGATCCAGCCCCAGATCCGGCGCTGCAGGCCGGAGGCCGGATAGGCGGGCTGGAGCATTGGGTCGCGGAAATCGGCGATCCAGGGCAGGCCGGTCAGGCGATGCAGGGTCAGGGCGATCAGGTGCGCGGTCGCGATCGGGAAGGTCGACCAGATCACCTGGGGGCGGTGTTTGCGCACCAGGCCGAGGGCGGCCGGGATGGCGCCGAACCACCACGTGCCCCAGCGGTCCGGCAGGGCCAGCAGTTCCGAATAGCGGCCCTTGAAGCCGAGGTGGTGCTTGGCGTCGAGTGCGAACACGCGGCGGACCTGGAGTTCCGGCGGGATGCTGGCGAGCTGGGAGGGATTCTGGGCGTCGTAGGCCCGGGGGTGGGCGGAAATCACGGTCGGTTCCCAGCCATGCTTGCCGAGGTGCTTGGAAAAATTCAAGGTCCGCTGGATTCCACTGCTCGCCGCCTGCGGCGGGAAGTGGAACGCGATCATCAATACTCGTTTCATCGTTGTTTCTTTCAAATTCAAGGGCAGCGCTGCGCCGAAGCGGCAAGGCTGACGGTGCGTGTCGTTTCAGCGCGGCGGGCCTTGCGCCATCCAGCTCAGCAGTCTCAGGCCGAACATGAAGGGCGTGCGGTCCCACGGACGGCTGCGCGGCAGCTGGAAGCGGTCCTGCTCCTTCGTGATGGCGCCGACCGCCGTGGTGAAGGCCGCGGCGTAGCCCGCGCGGCGCACCATGTCGACGTGGCGCGTGTCGTAGTCCTTGCCGACCTTGCCGTTCGGGTAGGCGAACAGCTGCACCGGCTTGCCGAGCAGCTCTTCCAGCTGGTGCTTGCTGGAGGTGATTTCAGATTGGGCGCTCTCGTCGTCCATGCTGGTCAGGATCGGATGGGTCACGGTATGCGCGCCGATCTCGATGCCATTGCGGTCGAGGGCGCGCACCATGTCCGGCGTGAGCATCTGCCCCGGCACCAGGTTTTCGCCCGCCATTTCCTCCAGCTGGCGAATCAGGGACTGGCGCTTGGACGGCGGCAGGTATTTCGAATGCTCGGTCAGGGCGCCGATCGCGGCCAGGCGCTCGTCCGTGTTGCGCAGCGAATAATTGGCCAGGCCCAGGCCGCGCAAGTCCAGGCGTTCCGTGCGCAGGGACTGGACGGCTTCGATGATGCGGTCGTTCCACATCGTGTTCTGCCCCAGGTGGCCGCTGGTCACGAACACCGTGGCCGGGAGGTTGAAGCGCTGCAGGACGGGCAGCGCCAGCTCGTGCACCGCGCTGTAGCCGTCGTCGAAGGTGATGCAGACCGAGCGCGGCGGCAGGGTGCCGGCGTCCATCAGGGCCAGCGCCTGGCGCAGCGGCAGCACGTTGAAGCAGCGCGCCAGCAGCTCCATCTGCCAGCGGAAGGTGGCGACGTCCGGCTCCGAGGGCAGCAGCGGATGATGGGTCTGGAGCACCCGATGGTAATTGATAACGCATATCCTCCCGGCTGCGCGGCTGCGCGCCAGCAGGTTGCCGGCCGTCTGCAGCATGCATTGAACCGGTAGCGAGTGAGTGGGGATCGTCGTCATTGGATGGAGATCTTGCCTGTCCGGAGGTTCACAGTAAGGACGTCAGACAAAGGATGCCGCGGCACGGCTCGGCGCGGGCACGGAAGAATCACGGTTCCCAACACGTGAAACGGCATTGGGCAACAGCCGTTGTTCGACCACGAGCACCAGGCCGAAGAGCGCGAAGGTCAGGTCGAAGTAGGCGAAGCTGAGTGCGGCCGCGCCCAGTGCAAAGGAGAAGATGCTCAACTGTAGCATGGTCGCCAGCAGCGGCAGCCAGGGGGGCGCGCCTTGTTCCCGGGCCAGCCTGGAGATCCGCGCCGCCTTGAAGAAGGCCACCGCCAGCATTGAGACATACAGCGCCAGGCCGCCGAAGCCGTGTTCGCCCAGCACCTGGAAGTACAGGCTGTGGGCGGCGCGCGGGTGGGTTGGGTTCGGCAGCGCGTCGCCGGTGTGGAACCATGAATACGACGAGAAGTGGTTCACCAGCTCGATCCAGTTGGGCACGTACTCCATCGACTTGAATCCGCCGCCGAAGATCGGATGATTGACCGCCATGATGAAGCTCATTTTCCAGGCCACGACGCGGCCCATGAAGGAGCTGTCCTCGTCGGCCGCCTCGATGGTGTTGATGCGCGCCACCCATTCGTTCGAGGCCAGTTGGGCCACGACGACCACCAGCACGGCGATCACCAGACCCATCACGATCTTGCGGTCGCTCTTGATGAACATATACCCGCCCAGCACGGTCAGCGCGATGAAGCCGCCGCGCGACTGGGTGCCGATCACGGCGATCACCAGCAGGGCGATGGTGCCGAGCAAGCCGAGGCGGGCCAGGCGCCAGCGCGATCCGTATTCGTGCAGCAGGTAGTAGCAGATCGGCAGGGTCATGACGAAGGCGATCGCCAGTTCGTTGCGGTCGCTGAGGACGTGGCCCCACATGCCGGCGATCTTGTGGTGGCCGCCGCTGGCGATGAATTTCAGCCCTTCGACGTTGGCGTAGAAGCCGACCGACAGCACCACGCACCACAGCATGAAGTCGACGTGGAGTTTTTTCTCGAGCACCAGCAGCACGAACACGAACAGCAGCACGATCTTGGCCAGGCGGCCCCAGATGTCCCACACGACCACAGGCAGGCCGACCGTGAAGATCGAACTGATCGTCGTCCACACGAAGAAGGTGATGACCAGCCCACCGAGCAGGCCGAAACGGACCTTGGGCTTGGGTTTCCAGGCCAGGTAGCCCAGGATGGCGACCGCGGCGAACAGCAGGTTATAGCGCACGCCCGCGGCCATCCCGTAGACCCAGGCGTTCGGGTAGAACAGCGAGGTCCACAGCCACATGCCGACGGCGACGAAGGGCCGCTTCGACATCGCGTATAACAGCACCGGCAACAGGGCCAGCAGGAACAGGTCACGCATCGATCACTTCCTCCCGCGGTCGTTCTTGTCTTGCCCGTTCTTGTCCTCGCGTACCGCCCAGAAGCACAGGAAGGCGAGGAACACCAGGTTGAGCACCCACAGAGCCGATTCCATCGTCGTCCTTTACGCGGCCAGCGCGCCGGTCAGGCGGCCGTAGATCTGCTTGTAGCGCGACACGCTGACCGACCAGTTGCGTTCCACTTCCACGTACTGGCGCCCGGCGGCGCGCA
>CAMPHU010000251.1 GCA_946886065.1 uncultured Massilia sp.
GCTCTCCCCTCCCCGCCCCTATGCCACACTGATCCAAACGCATCCAGCCAGGAGACTCCCATGCCCAAGACCATGATCGCCGGCCACCTGCTGCACCCGATCCTGAACAAGATCCCGGCCACCCTGATCCCGCTCGGCCTGCTGCTCGACGCCGCGCACCGTTCCACGCGCGATCCGCGCTATGCCGACGCCGCCTTCTACAGCCTGGCGGGCGGCCTGGTCGGCGGCCTGGCCGCCGGCGCCGCCGGCGCGCGCGACTACCAATCCATCGCCGACGATACCCCGGCCAAGAGCGACGCCACCGTGCACGGCATCCTGAACGGCACCGCGCTCGCCTTCACCGCCGCCAACCTGGCCAAGCGCGTCAGCACCCCGCACCACGCGCCGCGCTCGATGGCGCTGTCGGTGCTGGGCGCGGCCGCCGTGCTGGGTTCGGCCTGGCTCGGCTACCGCATGCTGGGCTCGCCCGGCATGCCGGTCCCGGCCATCAAGCCGCCCGCCGGCGCCCTGCCCAACGAAGAACGCTATGACCACACCGTGCTCGACGTCGATCAATATGCGGCCAGCGGCGAGACCGAGCAGAGCTACCGCGCTCCAGCCCAGTAACACGACCATAAGCGTTGCGTTAACGCAACCCTTCCGCCGCATATTTGCGCTTTGCTGAACAGTGATATGTGCCGCACAGAACAAAACCTGGCCGCAGCGCTAGACTGTGCTTATGTACACACCAAAGAAAATTGCGGCGGGATTGTCGGGTGTTGCCAGCGTCTTGTGGCTGGGCCTGACGGCTGCGGTGGCGGCGAGCCAGCGCAGGCTGGTGTTCAACCCCACCGTGGAGCGCGAGGTGCAAAGCCCGCGCAGCAGCGGGCACCGCACCCGCCAGGTGGTACTGCGCGCCAGGGACGGCACCCGCCTGTGCGGCTGGCTGATGACGCCCCAGGTGCAGGGCCCGCGCCCGGCCGTGATCTACTTCGGCGGCCGTTCCGAGGAAGTGTCCTGGGTGGTGCGCGACGCCGGCAAGCTGTTCCCCAACATGACCGTGCTGGCCATGAACTACCGCGGCTACGGCGAGTCGCACGGCGACCCGGCCGAAGCCCACATGGTCGAAGACGGCTGCGTGTTCTACGACTGGCTGGCCGCGCGCGGCATGGTCGACACAAGGCGCATCGCGGTCGTCGGCCGCAGCCTGGGCTCGGGCGTGGCGGTCCAGGTAGCCAAGGAGCGCCCGGTGCACTCGGTGGTCCTGATCACGCCCTACGACTCGATCCTGGCGATCGCCAAGAAGCGCTTCCGCGCAATGCCGATCGAGTACATGCTGCGCCACCGCTTCGAGTCGATCAAGTACGCGCCCTCGCTCACCGCCCCCACTTACGTGCTGCGGGCCAGCGAGGACGACGTGGTGCCGCATTCGCACACCGACGAACTGGTGGCCAAGCTGGCCCAGCTGGTCGCGGACGACACCGTGCCCAACTCGGACCACATGAACATTCCCTACCTGGAAGCGACCCAGGCCCTGATCGCCAGCTTCCTCACGCGCCAGTTCAGCCAGCCCGTCACCACGCCCGTCCTGCCGCCGGTGTCCCCGCCCGCACCCGCCGCGCCCGCAGCCGAAACAGCGGTCAACGCGGCAGTCGAAGCGGCAGTCGAAGCAAAATAATTGTTGAGTATTGTCAACACTTATATTTCCCTCGAATAAATTGCCAAGTAAAATGGTATTTGTCATCAATATGCCGGATGATGCATATTTGACAGGCTGAGCTGCGAGGGTCCAGGTATGGCGAACCATGCGCGGCACGCGGCCGGTTTTCCCAGGAGTTTCCTGTTGCGGTGATGCGACATGGCAAGGCTTCCACCGGGTAAATCGACCCCGCGATACAAATCGACACCCCATGAGCGTTCCCAGGCTGACACAATCGCGCTGCGCGATGATCTCTTCCTTTGAACGCCATGGACGATGCAGCTTGCGCTGCCCGCCCCGTCGGCAACGATGCGGCGGGTACAATATCGCTATTCCAGGAGCCACTACATGAAATTTAAGCATCTCAGCCTGACCATCGCGGCCCTGTGCGTCGCCGGAAGCGCCTTCGCTGTGCCGGCCGCACCTAAACTGGGCGTGGTCTACGACGCGGGCGGCAAGTTCGACAAGTCGTTCAACCAGTCGGCCTTCGAAGGCCTGCAGCGCTTCAGCAAGGAGACCGGCATCAAGGTGCTCGAGGTCCAGGCGAACAGCGATACGCAGGCCGAGCAGGTGATGCGCGGCCTCGCGCGCAAGAAGATCGACCTGATCGCCGCGATCGGCTTCTCGCAGACCCAGGCGGTCCAGAAGGTCGCCAAGGAATTCCCGAACGTGCGCTTCGTGCTGATCGACAGCATCGCGCAAGGCAACAACATCAACTCGGTGATGTTCAAGGAGCAGGAAGGCTCCTACCTGGTCGGCGTCGCCGCCGCCATGGCCTCCAAGACCAAGAAGCTGGGCTTCGTCGGCGGCATGGACATCCCGCTGATCCGCGCCTTCGCCTGCGGCTACGCGCAAGGCGCCAAGGCCCAGTATCCGAAGATCGAGATCATGCAGAACATGGTCGGCACCACCGCCGCGGCCTGGAACGACCCGGCCAAGGGCGGCGAACTGGCGCGCGCCCAGTTCGAGCGCGGCGCCGACGTGGTGTTCGCGGTGGCCGGCGGCAGCGGCATGGGCGCCCTGCAGATGGCCAAGACCAAGGGCAAGCTGGCGATCGGCGTCGATTCGAACCAGAACTACCTGCACCCGGGCACCATGCTGACCTCGATGATCAAGCGCGTCGACGTGGCCATCTACGACTCCTTCATGGCGCAGAAGAACGGCACCTGGAAGGCCGGCGTCACCTACAAAGGCATCAAGGAAGGCGGCGTGGACTGGGTCCTGGACAAGGACAACCGCAAGGTCGTCTCGCCGGAGATCGAGAAGCGCGTGAACGCCGTGCGCACCGACATCATCAACGGCAAGATCAAGGTCATCGACTATCGCGCCGGCAGCAGCTGCCCGGTCTGATCGCCGCATCCCCATGAAAAGCGCGCCGCGCCGGTGAACCCGGCCCGGCGCGCTTTTGAATAAAACGAACCACAACACACAGATCGCAATGCAGCCAGCCGTAGAATTTCGCAACATAAGCAAGGCCTTCGGGCCGGTGCAGGCGAACGCCGACGTCAGCTTCTCGATCGCCAAGGGCTCGATCCATGGCGTGATCGGCGAGAATGGCGCCGGCAAATCCACCCTGATGAGCATCCTGTACGGCTACTACAACGCCGACAGCGGCCAGCTCCTCATCAATGGGGAGGAACGCCAGATCCGCACCAGCCACGAAGCCATCGCGCTGGGCATCGGCATGGTGCACCAGCACTTCATGCTGGTCGAGAACATGACCGTGCTCGACAACGTGATGCTCGGCACCGAGGGCGGGTTCAAGCTGGCGGCCAAGCGCGCCGAGACCGAAGCGAAGCTGCGCGAGATCTGCGCCCGGTACCGCCTCGACGTCGATCCGCTGGCCACCATCCACGACCTGTCGGTGGGCGCCCAGCAGCGCGTCGAGATCCTCAAGCAGATCTACCGCAGCGCCGAGATCCTGATCCTGGACGAGCCGACCGCCGTCCTCACCGCCCAGGAAACCGCCTCGCTGTTCGAGATCCTGCGGCTGTTCAAGGAGCAGGGCAAGACCATCATCCTGATCACCCACAAGCTGGGCGAGATCATGGAGATCACCGACCAGGTGACGGTGATGCGCGCCGGCCGCGTGGTCGGCGCCGTGAGCACAAGCCAGACCTCCAAGGAGCAGCTGGCCAACATGATGGTCGGCCGCCCGATCGAGGGCAACCTGCCGCGCAAGCCCTACAAGCCGGGCGAAGCGGTGCTGAAGGTCGATGGCCTGCAGCTGGAAGACAAGCACAAGGTCAAGCTCCTGGCCGATATCGACCTCACCGTGCGCGCCGGCGAGATCGTGGCGATTGCCGGCGTGTCCGGCAACGGCCAGAGCGAACTGATGGAAATCCTGTCGGGCATGCGCCTGCCGACTTCCGGCAAGGTCGAATTCCTCGGCAAGGCCCTGCCCTACGCCGGCCGCTCCAACGCCGACGGCCTGCCCGCCGTGTTCCGCCAGCTGGGCATCGGCCACGTGCCGGAAGACCGCCTGCGCGACGGCGTGATCAAGGATTTCTCGGTGATGCAGAACACCGTGTTCGGCTACCAGGACCGTGTCAGGAACCGCGCCGGCCTGTTCGATTTCAAGGCCATCGCCCAGCGCTGCGCCCACTTGCTGGAAGCCTTCGATGTGCGTCCGAAGAACCCGGACCTGCGCATCGGCCTGCTCTCCGGCGGCAACCAGCAGAAGGTCGTGATCGCGCGCGAAGTCTCGGCCAACCCGAAGCTGATGCTGGTCGGCCAGCCGACCCGCGGCGTGGACATCGGCACCATCGAGAGCATCCACACCCAGCTGCTGCGCCTGCGCGACGAGGGCGTGGCGATCCTGCTGGTCTCGACCGAGCTGGAAGAAGTGCGCGCCCTGGCCGACCGCATCGTGGTCGTCTCCGGCGGACGCATCACGGGCGAACTGAACGTTGAAGAATTCGATACCACCCGCATCGGCCTGCTGATGGGCGGGATGCATAAATCATGAAAACCACTGAACTCCCACGCTGGGCCACGGGCTTTGCCCTGCCGGTCCTGAACCTGCTGTCGGCGCTGCTGGTGGCCGCACTGGCGATCCACCTGATGGGCGAGAGCCCGGTCGAATCGCTGCAGATCCTGTTCAACAGCGCCATCGTCAATCCGGAAGGCCTGAGCTACACGCTGTTCTACGCCTCGACCTTCGTGTTCACCGGCCTGGCCGTGTCGGTCGCCATGAAGGCCGGCCTGTTCAACATCGGCGCCGAAGGCCAGATGTACCTGGGCGGCCTGGGCCTGACCCTGGCCATGCTGTCCTTCGACGCCACGCTCTCCCCCTGGCTCCTGATCCCGCTGGCGATGGTCGCCAGCGCCGTGTTCGGCGCCGGCTGGGCCTTCCTGCCCGGCTACCTGCAGGCCAAGCGCGGCAGCCACGTGGTGGTCACGACCATCATGTTCAACTTCATCGCCGCCAGCCTGATGAACTACCTGATCCTCAAGCTGATCCCCGAGGGCGACCAGAACCCGGCCAGCCGCGTGTTCAGCGAAGCCGCGTGGATGCCGCGCCTGGGAGAATGGTTCCCGGCGCTGGGCGACACCCCGCTCAACATCGGCTTCTTCGTCGCGATCGCCGCGCTGGTGATCTACAGCGTGATGATCTCGCGCTCGCCCTGGGGCTACAAGCTGCAGGCCACCGGCCTGAACCAGCACGCCGCCCACTATGCCGGCGTGCGCATCAGCCGCACCATCATCGTCACGATGCTGATCTCGGGCGCCCTGGCCGGCCTGGCCGCCGTGAACTCGATCCTCGGCTCCACGCACTACCTGAGCCTGAACTTCCCGGCTGGCGCCGGCTTCATCGGCATCGCGATCGCGCTGATGGGGCGCCAGAGCGCGGTGGGCATCTTCCTGTCGTCGGTCCTGTTCGGCGCGCTGATCCAGGGCGGCTTCGACCTCTCGCTGGAGAAGCCGAACATCCCGCAGGAGACCTTCATTTTCATTCAAGGCCTGATCATCCTGTTCTGCGGCGCGATGGAGAACCTGTACGCGCCGGCGGTCCTGAACCTGATCAATGCACGTAAAAAGGGTTAAGCCATGGACGACTTCCAGTTCGCCAGTATCGTCGTCTCGACGATCCGCAATGCGCCGGTCCTGATTTTCGCGGCCATGGCCGGCCTGTTCGCCGAACGCAGCGGCGTGATCGACCTCGGCCTCGAAGGCAAGATCCTGACCTCGGCCTTCGTGTCGGCCGGCGTCGCCTATTCCTACCAGGACCCGTGGCTGGGCATCGCCGCCGGCATCCTGGCCTCCTGCCTGCTCGCGCTGGTGCAGGCCTTCGTGGCCGTTACCCAGAAGGGCAACCAGCTGGTCGCGGGCATGGCGATCAACATCGCCATGAGCGGCCTGACCTTCGTGCTGGCCCAATACTTCTTCCAGCAGGGCGGCCGCACGCCGGAGCTGGGCGAGGCGCGCCTGACCGACGTGGTCCTGCCGGGCACCGCCCTGCTGGCGGACATCCCCTTCGTCGGCTGGTTCTACGGCCATGTGATCGGCGGCCATTCGGTGCTGGTCTACCTGGCCTTCCTGGTGCTGCCGGTCGTGCACTGGGTGCTGTACCACAGCCGCTTCGGCCTGCGCCTGCGCGCCTGTGGCGAGAACCCGCATGCGGCCGACGCGGCCGGCGTGTCGGTCGAGCGCACCCGCTACACCGCGATGCTGATCGCCGGCGTGCTGTGCTCGTTCTCGGGCGCCTACCTGTCGATCGTCCAGAGCGGCTTCTTCCTGCGCGACATGTCGGCCGGCGCCGGCTA
>CAMPHU010000252.1 GCA_946886065.1 uncultured Massilia sp.
CCCTGGCCATAGTCGGCGCCGGCGATGACGATCAGCGGCTGCTTGCGCTCCATGTAGGTCTCGATCGCTTCCCACATGCGGGTCACTTGCCCTTCCGGCTCGATGCGCGCCAGCGAGCCCGCCTTCACATTGCCCATGGCGTCGCGCACCATCTCGTTCTTGAGGGTCGGATTCGCGAAGGTGGCGCGCTGTGCGGTCAGGTGGTCGCCGCGGTGGGTCGCGTAGGAATTGAAGTCTTCTTCCGGCAGGCCCATTTTCGCCAGGTATTCGCCGGCGGCCGAATCCAGCAGGATCGCGTTCGACGGCGACAGGTGGTCGGTGGTGATGTTGTCGCCCAGGACCGCCAGCGGACGCATGCCGGCCAGCGTACGCTCCCCGGCCAGCGCGCCTTCCCAGTACGGCGGACGGCGGATGTAGGTGCTCATCGGGCGCCAGTCGTACAGCGGGCTGACCTTGGCGCCATCGTCCGCGACACGCGCGAACATCGGCGTGTAGACCTTGCGGAACTGCTCCGGCTTGACGCTGGCGTCGACCACCGCGTCGATCTCGGCGTCCGAGGGCCACAGGTCGGCCAGGCGGATCTCCTTACCGCTGGCGTCCGTGCCCAGCACGTCCTTCTCGATATCGAAGCGGATGGTGCCGGCGATCGCATAGGCCACCACCAGCGCCGGCGAAGCCAGGAAGGCCTGCTTGGCGTAGGGGTGGATGCGGCCGTCGAAGTTGCGGTTGCCCGACAGGACGGCGGTCGCGTACAGGTCGCGCTCGATGATCTCCTGCTGGATGGCCGGGTCCAGGGCGCCGCTCATGCCGTTGCAGGTGGTGCAGGCGAAGGCGACGACGCCGAAGCCCAGCTTTTCCAGTTCCGGCATCAGGCCCGCTTCTTCGAGGTAGAGGGCCACGGCCTTCGATCCCGGCGCCAGCGAGCTCTTCACCCAGGACTTGCGCAGCAGGCCCGCGCGGTTGGCGTTACGCGCCAGCAGGCCGGCGGCGATCATATTGCGCGGGTTGTTGGTGTTGGTGCAGCTGGTGATGGCGGCGATGATCACGGCGCCGTCCGGCATCAGGCCCGGCTCGTTTTCCACCTTGCCGGCGATGCCGCGCTCCGCCAGTTCCGAAGTCGGCACGCGCTTGTGCGGATTCGACGGGCCGGCGATGTTGCGCACCACGGTCGACAGGTCGAAGGACAGCACGCGCTCGTACTCGGCGTTCTTGAGGCTGTCGGCCCACAGGCCGGTTTCCTTGGCATAGGTCTCGACCAGCTTCACGGTCTCGTCCTCGCGGCCGGTCAGGCGCAGGTACTTGATGGTCTGCTCGTCGATGTAGAACATCGCCGCGGTGGCGCCGAATTCCGGGGCCATGTTCGAGATGGTGGCGCGGTCGCCCAGGGTCAGGCTTGATGCGCCTTCGCCGTAGAACTCGAGGTAGGCGGAGACCACTTTCGACTTGCGCAGGAACTCGGTGAGGGCCAGCACGATGTCGGTGGCGGTGATTCCGGGCTGCGGTTTGCCGGTCAGCTCGACGCCGACGATGTCCGGCAGGCGCATCCACGAGGCGCGGCCCAGCATGACGCTTTCGGCTTCCAGGCCGCCCACGCCGATGGCGATCACGCCCAGGGCGTCGACCATCGGGGTGTGGGAGTCGGTGCCGACCAGGGTGTCCGGATAGGCGACGCCGTCCAGGACCTGGATCACCGGCGACATGCGCTCGAGGTTGATCTGGTGCAGGATGCCGTTACCCGGCGGGATCACGTCGACGTTCTGGAAGGCCTTCTTGGTCCACTCGATGAAGTGGAAGCGGTCTTCGTTGCGGCGGTCCTCGATGGCGCGGTTCTTGGCGAATGCGTCGGGGTCGAAGCCGCCGCATTCGACGGCCAGCGAGTGGTCGACCACCAGTTGGGTCGGGACCACCGGGTTGACCAGGGCCGGGTCGCCGCCTTGGCCGGCGATGGCGTCGCGCAGGCCGGCCAGGTCGACCAGGGCGGTCTGGCCCAGGATGTCGTGGCAGACCACGCGGGCCGGGAACCAGGGGAAGTCGAGCTCGCGCTTGCGCTCGATGATCTGCATCAGCGAGTCGGTCAGGGTGGCCGGGTCGCAGCGTCGGACCAGGTTTTCGGCCAGGACGCGCGAGGTGTACGGCAGGGTGTCGTAGGCGCCGGGCTGGATGGTATCGACGGCGGTGCGGGTGTCGAAGTAGTCCAGGGAGGTGCCAGGGAGGGGTTTGCGGTGATTGGTGTTCATGGCGGTGCTCGCTTGATTAGCCAGCTCTTGCACCGTCGCCCCCGCGAAGGCGGGGGCCCAAGTTTGCCAGCGGGCCGCTCACGCAAACTTGGGTCCCCGCCTTCGCGGGGATGACGGCTCATCGGCTAGCGGTGCTTTCGTCTTTACTTGCGCTCTTCAATCGGCACGAACTTCAGATCCTCAGGACCCACATAGTTCGCGCTCGGACGAATGATCTTGTTGTCGATGCGCTGCTCGATGATGTGCGCCGCCCAGCCGGAGGTACGCGAAATCACGAACAGCGGCGTGAACATGGCCGTCGGCACGCCCATCATGTGGTAGGACACGGCCGAGAACCAGTCCAGGTTCGGGAACATCTTCTTCACTTCCCACATCACGGATTCCAGGCGCTCGGCGATGTCGAACATCTTCATCGAACCCGTCTCTTGCGACAGCGACCGCGCCACTTCCTTGATCACCTTGTTGCGCGGGTCGCTGATGGTGTACACCGGGTGGCCGAAGCCGATCACGACTTCCTTGTTGGCCACGCGGTTGCGGATGTCCGCTTCCGCTTCGTCGGCGTTCTCGTAGCGCTTCTGGATGTCCAGCGCCACTTCGTTCGCGCCGCCGTGCTTCGGACCGCGCAGCGCGCCGATCGCGCCGGTGACGGCCGAGTAGATGTCCGAACCGGTGCCGGCGATGACGCGGCTGGTGAAGGTCGAGGCGTTGAATTCGTGTTCCGCGTACAGGATCAGCGACACGTGCATCGCCTTGACCCATGCTTCCGACGGCTTCACGCCGTGCAGCAGGTGCAGGAAGTGGCCGCCGATCGAGTCGTCGTCGGTTTCCACCTCGATGCGCTTGCCGTTGTGGCTGTAGTGGTACCAGTACAGCAGGATCGAGCCGAACGAAGCCATCAGGCGGTCGGCGATGTCGCGCGCGCCGGCGATGTTGTGGTCTTCCTTTTCCGGCAGCACGCAGCCGAGCACCGAGGCGCCGGTGCGCATCACATCCATCGGGTGGGCGCCGGCCGGCAATGCTTCCAGCGCGCTCTTGACGGCTTGCGGCAGGCCGCGCAGCGATTTCAGCTTGGCCTTGTAGCCCTTCAGTTCCGCCGCGGTCGGCAGCTTGCCGTGCACCAGCAGGTAGGCGATTTCTTCGAATTCGCAGCGGTCGGCCACGTCGAGGATGTCGTAGCCGCGGTAGTGCAGGTCATTGCCGGTCTTGCCGACCGAGCACAGCGCGGTGTTGCCGGCCGCGACGCCGGACAGGGCGACGGATTTTTTCGGCTTGAAGGTCGGGGTTTCGTTGGTGGTCATGCGTGGATCTCCTCGATGATTATTTTGCTTTATTGGCGGCGAACAGGGCGTCCAGCTTCTGCTCGTAGCTGTGGTAATCGATGCGATCGTACAGTTCGGCGCGGGTCTGCATGGTGTCGATCACGTTCTTCTGGGTGCCGTCGCGGCGGATCGCCTGGTAGACGTTCTCGGCCGCCTTGTTCATGGCGCGGAAGGCCGACAGCGGGTACAGCACCAGGCCGACGTTGGCGCTCGCCAGCTCTTCCACGGTGAACAGCGGAGTCGAGCCGAATTCGGTGATGTTGGCCAGCACCGGCACCTTCACGGCGTCGGCGAACTGCTTGTACATCTCCAGGCTGGTCATGGCTTCCGGGAAGATCATGTCGGCGCCGGCCTCGACGCAGGCCACGGCGCGCTCGATGGCGGCGTCCAGGCCTTCCACGGCCAGCGCATCGGTGCGGGCCATGATCACGAAATTCTCGTCGCTGCGGGCATCCACGGCCGCGCGCACGCGGTCGACCATCTCGCCCTGGCTGACGATTTCCTTGCCCGGACGGTGGCCGCAGCGCTTGGCGCCGACCTGGTCTTCGATGTGGCAGGCGGCCGCGCCGGCCTTGATGAGCGAGCGCACGGTGCGCGCGACGTTGAAGGCCGAGGCGCCGAAGCCGGTGTCGATGTCGACCAGCAGCGGCACGTCGCACACGTCGGTGATGCGGCGCACGTCGACCAGGACGTCTTCCAGGCCGGAGATGCCCAGGTCGGGCAGGCCCAGCGAGCCCGCGGCCACGCCGCCGCCCGACAGGTAGATCGCGCGGTAGCCGGCGCGCTTGGCCAGCAGCGCGTGGTTGGCGTTGATCGCGCCGATGACCTGCAGCGGGGATTCTTCCTGGACGGCCTTGCGGAAGGCGGCGCCTGCGGAGTATTGGGTCATGCTTGGTCCTTTCTGATGCGTTGGAGAGTGTCGGGCTTCCTAAATGCAAACACCGTGCCACCTTGGCGCCGGGCCGTATGGCAAGCACAAAAACAGGTTTTCTCTGATTTATCAACCACTTATGGACAGGAAGACAGTCATCGGACTTCCGACACGCTCACGCCATGTTTCAAGAGCGTTTCATTATGAAACATTGAGACGAAAAATGAAACACATGCAAGACCACCGCTTCGTGCTTGCGCCTGCACAAATCGATGAGGTAATGGCTCTTTAATAATTGCAACGCCAGCGTGCTTTCCATCCTGCATCGCCCTATTCGTCCCGTGGGCTCTTCCTTCCAACCAGATTCGGCTAATGTATGACAAATCCCGACATTGCAAGCGCACCCGGTTTGCTTCCGTTTCAGCTGACCGCCGGCAGGCGCGCTTTGCGACTGATCCTGGATGACACCGGGGCCGGGCGCGATGTGCTGCTGCCCCAGCGTGTTGTCGGCAGTGAGGCCGTGTGCGGCGGTTTCGAGTTCCAGGTCCTGTGCGTTTCCGAATCCGCGACACTGGCGCTCAAGAATTTCATCGGGGCGACATGCGAACTGCAGATCGTCACCGATCGGGGACAGCTGCGCCGCATCTGCGGGATCGTCACGTCCGCAGCATCGGGCCAGAGCGACGGCGGACTCGGGACCTACAAACTGGTCATGCGCGACGCCCTTTCCGTGATGGAGAGCCGGGTCAACACGCGGGTGTTCCGCGACAAGAACGAACTGGAGATTATCCAGGTCCTGGTCACGGAATGGCAGACCAGCAACCCGGTTCTGGCAAGGACCTTCGGCTTTCATGTCGATGAAAGCCTGATCAACCGCGGATTTCCGCGGCACGGGTTCACGATGCAGCACAACGAGTCGGACGCCGAATTCGCGCGCCGCTTGATGCAACGCCGCGGCATCGCCTGGTTCTTCCGCCCCGGCATGCCGACCGTCCCGCATTCGCCGGCAGGCAGTGGGCCAGCCACGACCGGCCATACCCTGGTGCTGTTCGACGATGCCAACCGCTTGCAGCAAAGCGCCGCCGGCAGCATTCGCTTTCACCGGGACGCCGCGACCGAACAGCGCGACGCGATCACGGGCTGGAGCGCGGTACGCCAATTCTGTCCGGGCAATCTTTCGCTGCACAGCTGGGATTACCTGCAGCCAGGCGGAGCCGCCTTTATGAGAGCCGACGCACCGACGAGGATCGATCAGGGCGAGCGCGGCAATCAGCTGGCCGCCGGCATCGAGGACTATCGCGTGGCGGCGCCGCATCTTGGCGGCAGCCCCCAGGATCTGAATGCGCTGAGCGACGTACAGATGGCATATCTTGAATATGCATCCAAGACCTTCCACGGCGAAGGCGGCGTGCGCGACCTGGCCGTCGGAGAGTGGTTCAGCCTCGAAGGCCACCACGACATCGACACCCACCAGGACAAGGACCGTCAGTTCGTCGTGACCTCGCAACGCATCGTCGCCGAAAACAATCTTCCGACGGAGCTCGGTGCGCGTGTCGGGAGGCTGTTCGCACAGAGCGGATGGGATGCGGGCGCCCATCCTTCGAACGCCGACTCGGGACCTGATCCTATCCGCTACCGGACCAGCTTTTCCTGCGTACGCCGGGGAGTCCGTATCGTTGCGCCTCCGCCGGCGCCGCTTCGGCCACAGGTGCAGTCGGCCCTCGTGGTCGGGCCCGAGAACGAAGTGGTCTGGTGCGACCGCCTGGGCCGGGTCAAGGTGCGCTTTCCTGCCACGCGGCCGCAGGATCATGCGCACGCGGGCGGTGCGGGCAGCGCGGATCACGATGGGGATTCGGCGTGGGTGCGCGTCGCCTCCAGCTGGGCCGGCAACGGCCAAGGCTCGAGCGCGCAATGCGGCGCCCGCATGCTGCCTCCCGTCGGCGCCGAAGTGCTCGTCGCCTTCGCCGGGGGCGACCCCGACAAGCCTGTGATCATGGCACAGGTCTACAAC
>CAMPHU010000253.1 GCA_946886065.1 uncultured Massilia sp.
ACTGCATTCACACTGCAGGGGTCGCAAGTTCGAAACTTGCACTTCCCACCAGAATCCGACAGGCCAGCTTCGTGCTGGCCTGTTTCATTTCAGGTCCCGTTAAGCTGGACCTGCTGGCTTTCGGCGTGAAATTGCTATTTGGCATAAGTTGGCGTTTGTGTCATAATAGCGCCTCTCGGGAGGTTAGCTCAGGGGTAGAGCACTGCATTCACACTGCAGGGGTCGCAAGTTCGAAACTTGCACTTCCCACCAGAATTCTTCAGCCCGGCGCTGAATCCCACGAAAGCCACGCAGCAGCGTGGCTTTTTGCTTTCCGCACTACGCGCTGGATCGACGAAAGCCGCACCCCTGTCCGGATCTCGCTTTCCCGCTCGGTGCGCATGCCGTGACACTGAAGACAGTCCGATACGATTTGCTGTCTGCCAACTTCGGACACCTCGTGTACACTCGGACGGCAGACAGATTCTGCAGGCGGGACGCGCCGCCAAACCACAACGGACGAGCTTCCATCTTGAACGGCCATTACGAACCTTTTTTGGTACTGGTATCGATCCTGGTAGCGATCATGGCGTCCTACACGGCGCTCAGCCTGGCCATGCGCGTCAAGGAATCGCAAGGCCGCGCACCGTATTTCTGGATCGCCGGCGGCGCCCTGGCCATGGGCAGCGGCATCTGGTCCATGCACTTCATCGGCATGCTCGCCTTCCGCCTGCCTATCCCCGTCGCCTATGACGGCCGCATCACTTTCGTATCCTGGCTGCTGCCGGTGGTCGTCTCCGGCCTGGCCTTGTGGCAGCTGCGCCACCGTAAGATCGGCGGGCGCCACCTGGCCTGGGGCGCCCTGCTGATGGGCCTGGGCATCAATGCCATGCACTATCTGGGCATGACAGGCATGCGCATGGATCCGCCGATCACCTACAACCCGTGGCTGTTCGCGGCCTCGGTGGCGATTGCCATCGTCGCCTCCGCCATGGCGCTGTGGATCGCCTTCCGCCTGAACGAGAACCTGCGCTTTCCACGCCTGGCCCAGGGCGGCGCCGCCACGGTGATGGGCTTCGCCATCGCCGGCATGCATTACACCGGCATGGCGGCAGCCCATTTCGACGCCGGCAGCGTGTGCCGCGCCGCGGTCGACGGCGTCGACCAGGACCACCTGGCGCTGCTGGTGACAGTGGCGACCGTCGCGCTGCTCACCATCGCCCTGCTGGCCGCGATCTTCGATGCGCGCCTGGAAGCCCGCAACCGCACCCTGGCGGCCTCGCTGGAAACCGCGGCCGAGCGTCAGCAGTTGTTCCTGCGCGAGCAGAAGGCAAGGGTGGAGGCCGAGCAGCTCAACCAGCTGAAGGACGAGTTCCTGGCGACCTTGTCGCATGAGCTGCGCACGCCGCTGAACGCCATGCTGGGCTGGTCGCAGCTGCTCATGCAAGGCGCCCGCGACGAGACGATGCTGCGCCGCGGCCTCGAGACCATCGAGCGCAACGCGCGCGCCCAGGCCCAGCTGATCGAGGACATGCTCGACATGAGCCGCCTGATCGCCGGCAAGGTCAGGCTGGACGCCAAGTCGATTGCGCCGGGCGAATTCGTGCTCGCCGCCGTGGAGACCGCGCGCCCGGCCGCAATGGGCAAGCGCATCCAGCTCACGACCGTACTCGACCCGGATGCCGGCCTGGTCGCCGGCGACATCGCCCGCATGCAGCAGGTGATGTCCAACCTGATCTCGAACGCGATCAAGTTCACTGAGCCCGGCGGCAAGATCACGATCGCGCTGCGGCGCGAAGAAGAAGGCGTGGCGATCGACGTCGCCGACACCGGCATCGGCATTGCACCCGATTTCCTGCCCTATGTGTTCGACCGCTTCCGCCAGGCGGATGCTTCCTCGGCGCGCCGCCATGGCGGCCTGGGACTCGGCCTGTCGATTGCGCGCCAGCTGGTGGAGCTGCACGGCGGCACCATCAGCGTGTCCAGTCCCGGTGTCGACCAGGGCGCCACCTTCACCCTGCACCTGCCGCCGGCGCCGCAGGAAGTCCCGGCCGCTGCCGTCGCCGATATGCGCAGCCTCTACGGCGGGGGCAGCGGCTCCGCCGACCTCGCCGGGCTCAGCGTGCTGGTCGTGGACGACGAGCCCGATTCGCTGGAACTGGTGCAGCAGGTGCTGGCCGACACCCGGATCACGGTCCTCACCGCAACGAGCGCCCAGGAAGCGCTGCGCAGCGTCGAGCGCCACCGGCCCGATCTCCTGATCAGCGACATCGGCATGCCCTTGATGGATGGCTTCGAACTGATCCGCCAGGTGCGCGAGCTGCGCGACCGGCAGGCGGCCTGCGTGCCGGCCATTGCCCTGACCGCGTTCTCGCGCAGGGAAGACCAGCAAAGGGCGCTGGAGGCGGGCTTCGACGAATACCTGGCCAAGCCCCTGCGCCCGGCCGTGCTGGTGCAGGCGGTCGTGGCGATCGTGGAGCGCAAGCTGCTGCTGCGCGCGATGTGATGTGATGCCAGGCCGGCGGCGGACGCTCAGGGCAGCACGAGCTGCATGTCGAGCCCATCGGCCGCATCGGTGCCGGCGCCGCGCAGGCCTTCGACGATGAATCCGCGGTTACGCCCGCTTTCCTTGCCCTTGTAGAGGGCGCGGTCGGCCAGCGCGATGGCCTGTTCCCAGCCCACGCTGGCGCCGGCGGCGTCCAGCGGCAGCGCCACCGCGCCCGCGGTCGCGCTGATGTCGACCGCCGCGCCGTTCTCCAGGATCACCGGCGTCGCCCCGATGGTGTGCAGGATGCGCTGCACCAGCAGCGGACGCTGGGCCGGCGTCACGCCCTGCGAGTAGACCAGGAATTCCTCGCCGCCCCAGCGCAGCACCATGTCCGATTCGCGCACGGCCTGGCGCAGGCGGCGGCCGACCTCGACCAGGACGGCGTCGCCGGCTGCATGGCCGTGCACGTCGTTGATGCGCTTGAAGTGGTCGATGTCGAGCAGGGTGAAGCAATCGGCGGCGTCCAGGCGCGCCGCTGCCTCCTGCGCGCGCTGGCGCATCCGCTCCTGGAAGGAGCGGCGGTTGTACAGGCCGGTGAGCGGGTCGTGGGCCGAGCGGTAGGCCAGCTCCTCGTTGAGTTCCGCCAGGCGGCGGCTGGTGCGCACCGATTTTTTATACAGGAAGAATACGAAACCGGACAGCACCAGGCCGAGCGCGGCGGCCAGCCAGGCCACCGCCTGGCGCAGGCTGCGGTTGCGGATCTCGGCGTCCTTCACGGCGTTTTCCTGGCGCAGCCGGTCGATCTGGACCGTGCGCTCCTTGGCCTTGAACTGTTCCTGCAGGGCCGAAATGGCCTTGTTGCGGTCGTCCATGGCCAGCTCGGCCTGCAGCTTCTCGCGCTCGCGGGTCGTGGCCAGGGCTTCGCGGTACAGCGCGGCCTTCTCCAGCGCCGCGGATTTCTCCGCCAGCAGGTTCGCCACCGCGGCCATGGCGCCCTTGTCGCGCAGCGCCGTCCCGACTTCGTCGATGTACACCATGCCTTCGCGCATGCGTCCCTGGCCGAACAGGGCGAAGCCCAGGTTGGCCTTGGCCATCTGCACGCTGGCCTGGTCCTGGATCTGCTGCGCCAGCGGCAGCGCCTGGCGCGCGGCGCGTTCGGCGGCGTCGTAGCGGTGGACCTTCAGGTGGGCGTCGGCGATATTGCCGAGCACGCTGGCTTCAAGGCTGCGCAACTCGTTGCTGCGCGCCAGGGCCAGCGCCTGGTCGAAGGACACCAGGGCCTCCTCGATGCGCCCGGCGGCCACCTGGGCGCGGCCCTCGAAGAAGTGCAGCGAGGCGGCCACGCGGGCGGGCAGGGCGTCATGCGCGGCGCGGAACTCGCGCGTGGTCTCGAGCGCCTTGTCGGGGTCGCCGGAATTCACGTACAGGCGCGCCATCGCCAGGCGGATGTCGACCTCGCGCGGGCTCCACAGCTCGGGGTTGCGCTGGACCAGTTCCAGGCCGCGCAGGTAATGGTGCAGCGCGCGGTCGAACTGGCCCATGGCGTTATAGGCCATGCCGGTGACGACTTCGAAGCTGGCCGCGAATTCCTGGTTGCCCAGGTTGCGGTAGCGCGCATCCAGGGTTTCCAGCAGCGCCAGGGCGGCCACCGGATCGTTGCCGTCGAGCTGGCGGTTGATGCGCACCAGGCTGGCCAGGGCGATGTTGACCGGGTCGCGCTCCGCCTCGGCCAGCGCCATGATGCGTTCGTTGACCTCGTAGGCCTCGCGCAGCTTGCCGGCGTCGTTCTGGACGCGGCGCAGCAGGCGCAGATACTGGATGCGCACCGCATACGGGGCGGCGTCGTGCAGCGCGCCGGCTTCGGCCAGCAGGGCGGCGCGCGCCTTGACGTTGCTGCGTTCGGAGAGCTCGGCCAGTTCACGCAGGCGCTGCTCGGGTTCGGCGGCGAAGGCGGGCAGGGGAGCGGAAACGGCAAGCGCGAGGGCCAGCAGCCCGGTCGGCGCGACCCGGTGCAGCACATGAAGCGCGCGCAGCGCCCCAGGGATGGGCTGTCGAATCTTCATCTGTGGCGGGCGGCTGCCGGGCTGGTTGAGGGGGAGTTGCGCCGGCATCCTGGTGGATGAACGGGTCGTGCGGTCTAAAAAAGTGTCCGTCCATTATGGAAGCTTGATCTATGGAAAGCAAGCAAGTTTCCTGAGCGCGGGTGTTTACACAACGACCCGTTTTGGGCTATTCATCGAGGAATTGAGGCCTATTGATGACTTTGCTTTGATTCCTAACAACATTATGGAGATAATGGCGCGTCTGCAAAAAATCCGGCATGGTGCGGGCGGTAGCACAGGCGGTTCCGGGTCGGGCATGCGGCTGTACCCGGCGCATGTTACATAGCCTTGTCGCATGAACTGCGACATGGCAATAATGACAAGACGCGGAACCAAACTATTTTTTGATTGGAGAACATGTAGTGAGTCTTTTCAGAACCAAGAATCTTGACACCATGGTGGCGGCTGCCCGCACCCCTGGCGGACTGAAGAAAGTCCTGGGTCCCTTCGACCTCGTCCTGATGGGCATCGGCGCCATTGTCGGCACCGGTATCTTCGTGCTCACCGGCACGGGCGCCGTCACCGCCGGCCCCGCGCTGACCCTCTCCTTCGTCATCGCGGCGCTGGCCTGCGCCTTCGCCGCCCTGTGCTATGCCGAATTCGCCTCCACCGTACCGGTCGCCGGCTCGATCTACACCTACAGCTACGCCACCCTGGGCGAGCTGGTGGCCTGGATGATCGGCTGGGACCTGCTGCTCGAGTACGGCCTGGCCACCTCGACCGTGGCAGTCGGTTGGTCGGGCTATTTCCAGTCGCTGCTGAAGGGTGTCGGCGTGGTGCTGCCGGAGGCGCTGCGCGCCGCGCCGGGCGCGATCCCGGGTGTGAACTCCGTGTTCAACCTGCCGGCCTTCCTGATCATGATGGTCCTGACCTTCCTGCTGTCGCTGGGCGTGCGCGAATCGGCCCGCCTGAACAACATCATGGTGCTGATCAAGACCGGCGTCGTCCTGCTGTTCATCTTCGTCGGCGTGAACTACGTCAAGCCGGATAACTGGCAGCCGTTCATGCCGTTCGGCATGGGTGGCGTGATGAGCGCCGCCGCGCTGGTGTTCTTCGCCTTCATCGGCTTCGACGCCGTCACCTCGGCCGCCGAGGAAGTCAAGAACCCGAGCAAGGACCTGCCGATCGGCATCATCGGTTCGCTGGCCGTCTGCACCGTGCTGTACGTGGCCGTGGCCGCCATCATGACCGGCATCGTGCCTTTCATGGACTTCAAGGGGATCGACCACCCGGTCTCGCTGGCCCTGCAGGTCGCCGGCCAGAACTGGGTCGCCGGCTTCGTCGACCTGGCCGCGATCCTGGGCATGAGCACCGTGATCCTGGTGATGGCCTACGGCCAGACCCGCATCCTGTTCGCCATGTCGCGCGACGGACTGCTGCCGAAGAAACTGTCGAAGGTGCACCCGAAGTACGGCACCCCCTTCTTCGCCACCTGGATGGTCGGCATCATCTTCGGCCTGATCGCCGCCGTGGTCCCGCTCGGCGTGCTGGCCGAGCTGGTCAACATCGGCACCCTGGCCGCGTTCTCGCTGGTCTCGGTGGCCGTCATCATCCTGCGCAAGAACCGTCCGGACCTGCACCGCGCCTTCCGCTGCCCGGGCGTGCCGGTGATCCCGGCCCTGGCCGTGGTGTTCTGCCTGACCCTGATGTCCTTCCTCAGCTGGCATACCTGGGTCGCCTTCCTCGTCTGGCTGCTTATCGGCCTGGTGGTGTACTTCGGCTATGCACGCCAGCGCTCGCTGCTGAACGCGGCGCAGGCTTGAGGCCCCGCCGCCGCGGCGGCAACGTGTTAAGCTAAAGCAGTCGGGCGCGCGCGTCACGCGCCCCCCCCACGGTGGCCCAAAAAACGAGATGTT
>CAMPHU010000254.1 GCA_946886065.1 uncultured Massilia sp.
GTCCAAGAGCTGCTTCGGTGGACGCCATCGTGTACTGCGCGGGGTCCTGGAGCGTGCCGTCGGCGACCTTGACGGCGAGTTCACTCGCCTTGCTCTGTGACGCCTGGACACCTTCCAGGCCTTTCGCGAGCATGCCGGCGAAGTCCGCGTTCGGTCCCTGCGGCGGTTGCGTCCCGGTGTCGTCGGAGATCCCGCTGACGCCGCTGAAGCCGCCCAGTCCGGAGATTCCCTCGACGCCGGAGAAGCCGCCGATACCTTTGATGCCACCGATCGGAGAGGTCATCACGATCACTTCCCGAGGTTGATCGCGGCGGTGTACGACTCACGTGCCCGGTCCACCACCGCGAGGTTGGCCTGGTACGCGCGTTGCGCCATCATCAGCTGGGCCATCTGGCCGCCCATGTCGATCTCAATGCCATCAGCGTCCCCAGGGTGTTCGGCTGGCTGAGCCAGATCGGCGGCATGAACGAGCGCGAAATGCTGCGCACCTTCAACTGCGGCGTCGGCATGCTGGTCGCGGTGGCCCCGGAAGACGCGCAGAAGCTGGTCGATCATCTGAGCGGCGCGGGCGAAATTGCCTCCATCGTCGGCAAGCTCACCGCCCGCACCGGTGAGCCCGTTACCTTCGACGGCAAGCTGGGCCTATGAGCCGCAAGCGTGTCGGCATCCTGATCTCCGGCCGCGGCTCGAACATGTCGGCGCTGATCGAGGCCGCCAAGGCCCCCGATTATCCGGCCGAGATTGTCGGCGTGCTCTCCAATCGCGCCGCGGCCCCGGGCCTGGCCGGGCGGGGCGCGGCGAACGGGGCGGCCGGACCGGGCGCCGGGGCCGGCACGGGAGGCGCAGCGGCCGGGGCGCTCGCGGGCGCCATGGGCAGCCGCGCACGCGAGCTGCTGCGCGGCCTGACCATCCCCAGCGTGACGCCGCCGGCGCAGCCGGCCGCCATGGCGCCGGACGGACGGCGCGTGGTGGCCGACGGCGCGGAACGCGATGTTCCCCTGCGCCTGTACGTCGACAGCGTCCGCCAGAAACTCGAACGCAACGCCGTGCTGGGCGGGGCGCGCTTCTCGGCGCGCGAAGTGCGCATCGATCCGCTGGTCAGCGTGTCGCTGCGCAGCGACGGCAGCATCGACGAAGTGACCATCCTGCGTTCCAGCGGCCGGCCGGACATGGACGAAGCGGTGCGCCGCTTCGTGCGCCTGAACGCGCGCTACTCGGCCTTCCCGCCCAACGTGGCGGCGCGCTTCGACGTCATCGAAATCCGCCGCGTGTGGGCTTTTGCCGACGGTCTGAAGCTGATGGAAGAGATGCGTTAGACGCCCGTCCGCACTCCGGGGCGTTCCAGCCTCGATCTTTGACGCGCTGCAAAGCCGGGCCTGATAGACGCCGTACGCTGAACTGAACAACGCAAGTAATGCGTCTATTTTTGATAGGCAACAATCATGGCTTTGTTTTGTTCAGTTGCAATATCGGGTTGCCGATACGCCCCGTGCGCGCCTCAACAGTCCGGGCCGCCGCTCTCCCGCCTGTTTCCCCGGCGCTTGGCTCGGCTGTCCACCCTGCTGAAACGCCTCCCGCATCGCCGCCTGCCGCCGATATTCCCGCTGCTGCCGCTATTGCTTCCCCTGCTGCTGGCCGGATGCGCCAACGGCATCGGCTTCGCTTCCCACGCAGGTCCCGCCGGTGGCGGGGCCCCGCCGCCTACCGAGCTCATCACCGAGCAACTGATCCAGGCCGAACGCCTGGCGAGCGCCGGCGCCGCCCGCCAGGACCTGACGCCCCTGTTCGTCAGCCATCCGCCGCCCTACACCATCGGCCGCGGCGACATCCTGGCCATCGTGGTGTGGGACCATCCCGAGCTGGCCGCCGGCGGCATGAACACGGCCACCGCGCTGGCCGACAGCGGCGGCGCCGCCGCGAACTCTGCGCCGCCCGGCTTCGCCGTGGACCACCTGGGACGCATCCAGTTTCCCCTGATCGGCCTGCTGACGGTGGAGGGACTGACCGAAGAGCGGGCGCGCGACCTGCTCACCAAAAAGCTGGCCCGCTACCTCGCCCATCCCAACCTCACGCTGCGGGTCCAGGCCTACCGCAGCAAGCGCGTCTATGTCGACGGCGAGGTACGCACGCCGGGCCTGCATCGCATCGACGACATTCCGATGACCCTGCTCGAGGCGCTCAACCGCGCCGGCGGCGTGACCCCCACGGCGGACCAGAGCCGCATCGTCCTCGAGCGCGGCGAGCGGCGCTACACCGTGAACCTGCGCGAGCTGGTCCAGAAGGGCGTCAACCCCGGCGCCATCCTGCTGGCGCACGGCGATGTGCTGCGGGTCCATTCGCGCGACGAAAGCAAGGTGTTCGTCTCGGGCGAAGTGATCACCCCGAGGGCGCTTAGGATGCACGACGGCCGCCTGACCCTCAACGAGGCGCTGGGCGAAACGGGCGGCATCAGTCCCTTGAGCGGCGACGCGCGCCAGGTCTACGTGGTGCGCAAGACGCCTGAGCGTACCCGCGTGTTCCGGCTCGACGCGCGGGAGAGCGGGGCGCTGGCCATGGCGGAATCCTTCGAACTGCGGCCCAAGGACGTCGTGTACGTCGCGGCCTCGCCGCTGGCGAACTGGAACCGTCACCTGAGCCTGCTGTTCCCGGGCGCACTGACGTCGGCCGTCGGCGTGACCACCCGGCCCTGACCGGAGGAGCCCCGCCATGACCACCCCGCACGATGCGCATCCGCACCCGCTGAGCCACGTCTACCACAGCCCGCCGGTGCTGTCGGTACCTTTCGACCCGCGCCCGCCGGAGCCCCAGGCCGAGGAGCCGGGCGTGGACCTCAAGGCTTACCTGAACACCCTGTACGACAGCCGCTGGCTGATCGGCACCATCACGGCGATCATCACCGTGGTGGCGGTGCTGTACGCGCTGGTGGCCAAGCCGGTCTACGAGGCCAACCTCATGATCCACGTCGAGGAAGAAAGCCCGACCGCGTCCAAGAACATCCTGAGCGAAGCCTCGTCCCTGTTCGAAACCAAGAAGGCGGCGATCGCCGAGATGGAGCTGCTGCGCTCGCGCATGGTGGTCTCGCGCGCGGTGGACAATCTGCAGCTCTACATCCAGGTGCAGCCCAAGTACTTCCCGGTAGCCGGTTCCTGGTTCGCCAACCAGAACGGCGACGCGCTGTCGCGCCCGGGCCTGTTCGGCCATGGCGGCTTCGTCTGGGGCGGCGAGAAGGCGGAGGTGGCGGTGTTCGAGGTGCCGGACAGCTGGCTGAACCGCGAATTCATCATTACGGCGCGGCCCGGCAACCGCTACCGCTTTTCAGGAGGAGGGCAGCGGATCGCGTTCGACGCCACGGTCGGCCACCGGTACCGGGTGCGTACGCCCGACGGCCTGGTGGAGATCAAGGTCGACCGCCTGCACGCCAGTCCCGGCGCGCGCTTCCGCATCAAGCGCAGTTCGCGCCTCGGCACCATCCAGGCCATCCAGAACGCGATGGTGATCACGGAGCAGGGCAAGCAGTCCGGGGTCATCGAAGTGAAGCTGCAGGGAGAACACGCCGAGCGCATCCACGCCCTGCTCAGCGAGATCGGCCGCGAATACATGCGCCAGAACCTCGCGCGCAAGACCGAAGAGGCCGAGAAGTCGCTGGCCTTCCTCAACCAGCAGCTGCCGATCCTCAAGCGCCAGCTGGAGCAGTCGGAAGACCGCTACAACCAGTTCCGCAATGCCCATGGCACCGTGGACTTGCGCGAGGAAGCCCGCATGAGCCTGACCCAGGCGGCGGCCGCCCGTACGCGGCGCATGGAGCTGATCCAGAAGAAAACCGAACTGCTGGCCCGCTTCACCGAAGACCATCCGGTGGTGGCCGCGATCAACCGCCAGCGCAAGGAAGTCGAGGATGAAATCGAGGCCATCGACACCCGCATCCGCAAGCTGCCGGTGATGGAACAGGACGAGGCGCGCCTCACGCGCGACATCAAGGTCAAGACCGACCTGTACACCGCGCTGTCGAACACCGCCCAGCAGCTGCGCCTGATTTCGGTGGGCCGCGTGAGCAACGTGCGGCTGGTGGACGCTCCGATGGCGCCCGAAAAGCCCATCAAGCCCAACCGCCCGCTGATCGTGGCGCTGGCGGTGATCACCGGCCTGTTCCTCGGCACCCTGATCGCCTTCACGCGCAAGGCCATGCGCGGCGGCATCGACGATCCCGCCAAGGTCGAGCGCCTGCTGCGCGCCAAGGTGGTCTACGCCTCGATTCCGCATAGCGTCAACGAGGACAAGCTGATGCGTAAAGTGAAGAACGACGGCGTGCTGCCGCTCCTGGCGCAGATCCTGCCGGAAGACCCGGCGGTGGAAAGCCTGCGCAGCTTCCGTGCCGCCATGCAGTTCTCGATGCCTCATTTCCGCAACAACATCGTGATGTTCGCCGGGCCGACCCGCCGGGTCGGCAAATCCTTCGTGACTGTGAATTTCGCCGCCGTCATGGCGGCAAGCGGCAAGCGGGTATTGCTGATCGACGCCGACTTCCGCAGCGGCCGCCTGCATCGCTATTTCGGCATCAGCCGCGACCATGGCTTGTCCAAGGCGATCAACGGTTCCGTGGCGGTGGAGGATGTCATTCACCACAACGTGATCGACAATCTGGACCTGATCACTACCGGCTCGATGCCGCCAAACCGTACCGACTTCCTGCTGCACGCGAACTTCATCGCCTTGCTCGAGAAGGTCAGCGGCAACTATGATCTGGTCCTGATCGACACCGCGCCGCTGCTGCTGGCCGCGGACGCACTCGTCATTGGCGCGCGCGCCGGCGCCGTCTTTCTTCTCGCGCGCGCGCGGGTGACCACAGATGCAGAGATCACCGAATCGGTCAAGCGCATGAACCACGCGGGCTTGTCGCCGCAAGGCGTGCTGTTCAATAACATCACCTATGGAATAGGCCGTTCGCACACGCAGTTTCAGACCGGCCCTATCGGCCAGCTGAAATATGCCGAATAAGGAACAGGCGAGGCTTCCCATCCGATCCATGGCTGCCGGGCGGGCCTGAAAAGACCTTCCAGGCACGGTGCGACAGCGAAGCTTGTACGCTCGATTGGAAGGCGATGCTCAGCCACATCGTCGGGAAGCTGTTGCGCCGGCATCGCTACAGCGCCACGTATTCACACAGGGAGACGAAGACCGGCCGCGTTCGGCCTTCGCCGGACGCCCTGCCGGCAACAGCGTAGCAGGCGCCGAATGAACCTGGGCTGGCGCCTGACGGTCCAGAATGCTGGCCTTCTCCAGTAGCGCCGTCCGCTGCACAGAGGCAACTGCCTCAACATGCGGGCGTCTCCCTCGCCGAGAAGCGACGAGGCCGGCATGCGCGCCTTGCTCTTACTGCAAGCACCGCCGCTTGCCGGCGGCGACTATGTTCACCGCCGCTCGACGCCGCCGCTTGTCGATGCCGCTCAATGTCAACCGATCGTCGTCGCCGCTCGATATTCCCGTTCATGCCAACCGCACGACAAGGCCCTTGACATCGCCGCGCGAAACCGACCGCTCGACGCCGTCGCTCGCCATCACCGCTCGATGCCAACCGCCCAACGCCGCCACTCGCCATCATCGCTCGATGCCACCAGCTTGACGCCGTCACTCGCCGTTACCGTTCAATGCCACCGGCACGTCGCCACCGCTTGATTCCGGCCGGCGCCTGCTGGATTGTCAACATCAGCATCAGGTAACCGAATAGGACCGCCTCCGTATTCACCGGCGTCGGGCACGCCGACAGGCGGTTTATGGCGCCCGGACCGGCCACGTGACGAGGCCGATTCGACGAGCCACCCCGATGAACACCTCTCAATGGCCCGTCACTGTGGCGTTCTGGCCTCTCCGCATCCCACGAGCGCCGTACCGCCAATGAAGCACGCGCGTTCTCGTCCTGGTCAAGAGCGCCTGCCAAACCTTTCAGTGCAAGGTGCGCGCCGGAGATCAGTTGCCCTGGACAGCAAGACGCTGTAAGACTGGCATGGAAGTCCTGCTAGATGCTGTGAGCCGGTGCCGCCTTGTTTCCGGCACGGATTAATGAGCGCGTCCTTGCCTCCGACAAGACTTGACAATCGAGTTCTCATCTCCCGCGTGACCGAGTGAACGAGCCGCGGTATTGCTGTCGCCTGTATGTAGGTCTGCGAGCTTGGCCTGGGGCCGGGCCCGAAAAACAAGCTGTGCATCGTCCATCTCCCTCCTTCCCTTGCTCCGCTAGCTCTCCGGTTTGATTAATTGTGCACACGTAATTTCCTTGAGGGAATTTCCCATTGCAATTAGATACTCCAAGAAAATTTTTCTCTGAATCCATTGAACTTGGGAAGTTTAACTAACTCAAAGCTACTCATTTGCAACATTGGAGCTACGAGTACAGCATAGTTGAATTCCCATAGGAAATA
>CAMPHU010000255.1 GCA_946886065.1 uncultured Massilia sp.
ACGGTCGTGCCGGGCATCACCATCGGCCGCGGCACCTTCCTGGCCGCCGGCAGCACGCTGACCAAGGACACCAAGGACTGGTCGATGATGCTCGGCGTTCCCGCGCGCCAGGTCGGCTGGGTCAGCGCCTACGGCGAAAAAATCCCGCTGCCGCTGAGCGGCGAAGGCGAATGGACCTGCCCGCACACCGGTGACCGCTACGTGCTCGACGTGAGCACCATGGTGCGTCATCCGGGCCCGCGCGACATCCTGCAGTACGTGCCGGGCGCCAAGCTGGAGCGCGTGATGACCGAGGCCTGAGCCGCGGTCCCGCTTCCAATCACAAAAGATAATATGACGATCAAAGTTCTCTACATCGACGGCGACGGCCCCTTCGGGGGCGCCTCGCGCAGCCTGTTCGAGGCCGTGCGCGCGCTTCCCGCCGGGGAAGTCGAGCCGTATTTCGCCGCTTCGCGCGGCACCGCCCTGGACGTTTACCGCCAGGTGGCGAAGGAAGCGGTGTCGGTGCGCGCCATGAGCAAGTTCGACAACACGCTGTACAGCCACTACCGCGGCATCCGCTGGCTGATCCTGCTGCGCGAGCTGATGAACCTGCCGTTCTCCGTGGCGGTCGTGCTGCGCGCCCGGCGCCAGTTCAAGGATATCGACCTGATCCACCTGAACGAGGTGGTCTACCTGTTCCCGGCGCTGCTGGCCAAGCGCCTGTTCGGCGTGCCGCTGGTGGTGCACGTGCGGTCCCTGACCGCGCACGACCAGCGTTCCAGGCGCACCCGCTGGCTGACGCGCACGCTGCGGCGCGAAGCCGCCGCGGTGATCGCCATCAACCACAATACGCGCGCCACGCTGGCGCCCGACCTGCCGGTGGAGATCATCCAGAACTCCTTCACCGCCAAGCGCGCACCGCAGGCGGACGCCAACATCGTGGCCAAGCTCGACGCCCTGCGCCCCGGTTCGCTCAAGGTCGGCTTCGTCGGGAACCTGCATCATTCGAAGGGCCTGTACGAAATGCTGGAGGCCGCGAAGATCCTGCGCCAGTCGGGCCGCGACGTGGAGTTCGTGGTGGTCGGCGGCGTGACCCTGCAGGACAAGGGCCCGAAAGCCTGGCTGCTGGCGCGCGCCGGCCTGGCGCAGAACGTGCAGGCCGACCTCGGCGAACAGATCAAGCGCGACGGCCTGGACGAATGCTTCCACCTGCTGGGACCGACCTTCGACATCAAGTGCGTCTACGACCGCCTCGACGTCCTGCTGTTCCCGTCGCATTACGACGCGCCGGGCCGCCCGGTGTTCGAGGCGGCCTTCTCGGGCGTGCCGTCGATCGTGGCGGTGAGCCATCCGTATCCGGACACCCTGGTGGACGGCGAGACCGGCATCGCGATTCCTGCCAAGGACGCGCAAGCGCTGGCCGACGCCATCCTGCACTTCGCCGACAACCCGGAAGAGGTGAAACGCATGGGCGAGAACGCGCGCCGCCTGGCCGAATCGAATTTCGACCCGCAGACCAACGCACGCCGGCTGCTGGGCGTGTACCAGCGCGTGCTGGGCATGGCGCCGCGCGCCGCCAGCGAACCTAACAAAGAAGTGACCACGCAATGAACATGAGCGAAGCGATTTCCAAGACGGGCTACCAGATTTGCAGCAACTGCATCATGGATACCAGCGACCCGAACATCACGTTCGACGAGCGCGGCTGGTGCGACTACTGCAACAACTTTGAACAAACCATCAAGCCGAACTGGCATACGGATGCGCGCGGCGAAGCCGAACTGGCCAAGTTGGCCGAGAAGATCAAGGCCGACGGCAAGGGCAAGGATTTCGACTGCATCATCGGCCTGAGCGGCGGGCTGGACAGCTCCTACGCCGCCTATGTAGCCAAGGAAAAGATGGGCCTGCGTCCGCTGCTGTTCCACGTCGACGCCGGCTGGAACACCGACCAGGCGGTCGGCAATATCGAAAAGCTGGTCGACGGCCTGGGCCTGGACCTGTACACCGAAGTGGTGAACTGGGAAGAGATGAAGGACCTGCAGGTGGCTTTCCTGAAGTCGCAGATTCCCGACCAGGACCTGCCGCAGGACGCTTCCTTCTTCTCGTCGCTGTACAAGTTCGCGCGCCAGCACAAGATCAAGTACGTGATCACCGGCTCCAACTATTCGACCGAATGCTGCCGCGAACCGGAAGAGTGGGGCGGCTACCTGGGCATCGACAAGACCCTGTTCGGCGACATTCACGGGCGCTTCGGCAAGCGTCCCCTGAAGACCTTCCCGCTGCTGGATATCCTGGTCTACAAGGGCATCTACCAGTACGTGCTGGGCATGGAAGTGGCCAAGCCGCTGAACATGGTGCCGTTCGTGAAGAAGGACGCCGAGGACGAGCTCGAGCGCCGCTTCGGCTGGAAGCGCTTCCAGCACAAGCACCACGAGTCGCGCTTCACGCGTTTCTACGAGGATTACTGGCTGCCGCGCAAGTTCGGTTTCCATAAGCGCCGCGCGCACTTCTCGAGCCTGATCATGACCGGGCAGATGACGCGCGAACAGGCGCTCGAGCGCATTTCCCGCCCGGAGATGGACGAGCATTTCCTGAAGCAGGAATTCGAATTCGTGGCCCACAAGCTCGGCCTGTCGGTCGAGGAGCTGCGTGCAATCTTCGAAGGCGAGAACAAGACCTACCGCCATTACAAGAACAAGCGCTGGGTGATCGGCGCGGGCACCGAGATCCTGCGCCGCCTGGGCTTTGAAAAGAGGTTCTTCCGATGATCCACATCGTCGATTACGGCCTGGGCAACGTCCAGGCCTTCGCCAACATGTACAAGCGCCTCGGCTTCGAGGCGACCCGCGCAAGGAACGCGGCCGACCTGGAAGGCGCGACCCGCATCATCCTGCCGGGCGTGGGCGCCTTCGACCATGCGATGGACCTGCTCGATGCGTCCGGCATGCGTCCGGCGCTGGAGCACCTGGTGCGCGAACGCCAGGTGCCGGTCCTCGGTATCTGTGTCGGCATGCAGATCCTGGCCTCGTCCAGCGAGGAAGGCAGCAAGGCTGGCCTGGGCTGGGTGCCGGGGCGCGTGCGCTCGTTCCGTTCGGTACCGGCCTCGGCCCAGTTGCCGATGCCGCACATGGGCTGGAACGATGTAACGCCGGCCGCGGCCGTGCCGCTGTTCAAGGGCCTGGAAGCGGATTCGCGCTTCTATTTCCTGCATTCGTTCTTCTTCGACTGCGACAGCGAAGAGCACGCCCTGGCGCGGGCGTCCTACGGCTTTGACTTCAGTTGCGCAGTCGCCGCCGGGAATGTCTACGGCGTGCAGTTCCATCCGGAGAAAAGCCACCACTACGGCGCGGCGCTCCTGAAAAACTTTGCGGAGTTGCCACATGCTCAGGCCTAGAATCATTCCCTGCCTGCTGGTCCACGAGAAGGGCCTCGTGAAGACCGTGTCGTTCAAGTCGCCGAAATACGTGGGCGACCCGATCAATGCCGTCAAGATTTTCAACGAAAAGGAATCCGACGAACTGATCGTGCTCGATATCGACGCCACCGCCAACGGTGCCGAGCCCGATTACAAGCTGATTTCGGACCTGGCGGCCGAGTGCCGCATGCCGCTGTGCTATGGCGGCGGCATCCGCACTGTTGCGCAGGCCAAACACATTATCAGTCTGGGCGTCGAAAAGATTGCGATCAGCTCGGCGGTTGTAGAAAATCCTGAACTGGTCACGCGTATTGCGGAGGAAGTCGGCCGCCAGAGCGTGGTGGTGGTGCTGGACGTGAAAAAACGCATGTTCGGCAAGGATTACGACGTCTATATCCAGAACGGCCGCAAGAACACCAAGCGCAATGCGATCGAGATGGCGCAGCAGATGGAGGCCCTCGGCGCCGGCGAGATCGTGATCAACTCGATCGACAACGACGGCCAGATGAAGGGCTACGACATCGCGTTCGCCCAGCGTGTGCGCCAGGCCGTCAATATCCCCATTACCATCCTCGGCGGCGCCGGCTCGCTGCAGGACATCGAAAGCCTGGTAGGCGCCTGCGGCGTGATCGGCGCTTCGGCCGGCAGTCTCTTTGTCTTCAAGGGCGTCTACAAGGCCGTCCTGATTAATTACCCGAGTGTCGCCCAGCGCGACGAGATCGTGGCCCGCGCACTTGCGCAGGCAAAGCGTATTTGACAATAACGTATTAAGAAAACACAGGAATAGTTATGTTTGAAGGCAAAGTGCTTCTGATTACTGGTGGCACCGGTTCGTTCGGCAACGCAGTGCTGAAGCGCTTCCTCGACACCGGCATCGCGGAGATCCGCATTTTCAGCCGTGACGAGAAGAAGCAGGACGACATGCGCAAGAAGTACCACAATGCGAAGCTGAAGTTCTACATCGGCGACGTGCGCGACTTCTCGAGCGTCCTGAACGCGACGCGCGGCGTCGACTATATCTTCCACGCGGCGGCGCTCAAGCAGGTTCCCTCCTGTGAGTTCCACCCGATGGAAGCGGTCAAGACCAACGTGATCGGCACCGACAACCTGCTGGAAGCCGCGATCCAGAACGGCGTGCGCCGCGTCGTCTGCCTGAGCACCGACAAGGCCGCCTATCCGATCAACGCCATGGGTATTTCCAAGGCGATGATGGAAAAGGTCATGGTCGCCAAGTCGCGCGGCCTGGACGACAGCAAGACCGTCATTTGCGGCACCCGCTACGGCAACGTGATGGCCTCGCGCGGTTCGGTGATTCCGCTGTTCGTCGACCAGGTCCGCGCGGGCAAGCCGATCACCGTGACCGATCCGGAAATGACCCGCTTCATGATGACCCTGGAAGACGCCGTCGACCTGGTCCTGTACGCATTCGAACACGGCCGCAACGGCGACATGTTCGTCCAGAAGGCGCCGGCCGCCACCATCAAGACCCTGGTCGAGGCCGTGCTGTCGGTCATGGAAAAGCCGAAGCACCAGGTCAACGTGATCGGCACCCGCCACGGCGAGAAGCTGTACGAGACCCTGCTCAGCCGCGAAGAGATGGCCGCCGCCGAAGACCTGGGCGGCTACTACCGCGTGCCGCCCGACCTGCGCGATCTGAACTACGGCAAGTTCGTGGAAGAGGGCGAGCAGAAGATCTCGCAATGCGAAGACTACAACTCGCATAATACCGAACGCCTCGACAAGGACGGCATGAAGCAGCTCCTGATGAAGCTGGAATTCATGCGCGCCATCGCCCAGGGCCAGATTCCGGCGCTGGACGCGTAAGCATGCGGGTACTTGTTACTGGCGCGAACGGATTCATCGGGAAGAACCTGCTGGTCCACCTGCGGGAGCGCCCCGCGATCGATGTGCTCACCTTTACCCGCGGCGAGTCGCTGGACGCGCTCGCCGACAAAGTGGCGGGGGCCGACTTCATCTATCACCTGGCGGGCGTGAACCGTCCGCAGAACGAGGCCGAATTCGCCGAGGGCAACGCCGACCTGACGCGCGCCCTGTGCGACGCGGTCAGGCGCAGCGGCCGCGCCATCCCAGTGGTCTACACTTCGTCGATCCAGGCCGAGCGCGACAACGCCTACGGCGCGAGCAAGCGCGGCGCCGAGGAAGCCCTGCGCGAGCTGGCGCAACAGCCCGGCCAGCGCGTACACATCTACCGCCTGCCGAACGTGTTCGGCAAGTGGTGCCGCCCCAACTACAATTCGGCCGTGGCGACCTTCTGCCACAACATCTCGCAGGGCCTGCCGATCCAGGTAAACGACCCGGCCGCGGCCCTGCGCCTGGTCTACGTGGACGACGTGGTGGCCGACTTCCTCGGCAAGCTCGAGGCCGATGCGTCCGGGGCGCTGTACCCGGAGGTGGCGCCGGTCTACGAGACCACCGTGGGCGAGCTGGCCCGTATGCTGGAGGAATTCCGCGACAGCCGCGCCAGCATGATCATCCCGCCGGTGGGCACGGGACTGGTGCGCGCGCTCTACGCCACCTACATCACCTATTTCACGCCCCAGCAGTTCTCCTACCCGCTGGTCAAGCACGGCGACCCGCGCGGCGTGTTCGTCGAGATGCTCAAGACCCGCGACGCCGGGCAGTTCTCGTTCTTCACCGCGCATCCCGGCATCACCCGCGGCGGCCATTACCACCACACGAAGACCGAGAAATTCCTGGTCATCAAGGGCAGGGCGCGCTTCGGTTTCCGCCATATCGACACCGGCGAGACCTATAGCTGCGAAACCAGCGCGGACGAGCCGCAGGTGGTCGAAACCATCCCCGGCTGGTCGCACGACATCACCAACATCGGCGACGACGAAATGATCGTCATGCTGTGGGCGAACGAAATCTTCGATCGGCAGAAGCCCGATACGGTTGCATACAAGGTAGACGCATGAAAAAACTGAAAGTCATGACCGTGGTCGGCACGCG
>CAMPHU010000256.1 GCA_946886065.1 uncultured Massilia sp.
CCGCGCTACCTGTTCATGAGCGAGCGCCACCGCGAGGCGCTGGCCCACCTGCTGTACGGCATCGGCAGCGGCGGCGGCTTCGTATTGCTCACCGGCGAGATCGGCGCCGGCAAGACCACGGTGTGCCGCTGCTTCATCGAGCAGATCCCCGGGAACTGCCGCCTGGCCTATATCTTCAATCCCAAGCTGACGGTGGAAGAGCTGCTGCTGACGGTGTGCGACGAGTTCCACATCGCGCTGCCGCCGGCCGGGCCCTCGCCCTTCGGCGTGAAGGGCTATGTCGACGCCA
The DNA here is from genome assembly GCA_946886065.1 of uncultured Massilia sp. Next base: position 290 of record CAMPHU010000256.1, read on the forward strand.
TCAACCGCTACCTGCTGGACGCCCACGCCCAGGGCCTGAACAACGTGCTGGTGATCGACGAGGCCCAGAACCTGTCGCCCGAGGTGCTGGAGCAGCTGCGCCTGCTGACCAACCTGGAAACGAGCGAGCGCAAGCTGCTGCAAATCATCCTGATCGGCCAGCCGGAGCTGCGCGGCATGCTGGCGCGTCCGGAACTCGAGCAGCTGGCCCAGCGCGTGATCGCGCGCTACCACCTGGGCCCGCTGTCGGAGCAGGAAACCGGCGCCTACGTCGCCCACCGCCTGGCGGTGGCCGGCGCCACGGGAGCGCCGATTCCGTCCTCGCTCACGCCCCGGATCCACCGCCTGGCGCAGGGTGTGCCGCGCCGGATCAACCTGCTGTGCGACCGCGCGCTGCTGGGCGCCTATGTCGAGAACAGCCCCCAGGTCACGCGCCGCATCCTGGACAAGTCGGCGCAGGAAGTATTTGCCGGCGAAGCGCCGGCTGCGCGCCCGGCCGCGCGCTGGCCGATGCTGGCGGGCGGGGTGCTGGCCGGCGCCGCCCTCAGCGCGGCCGCGGCCTGGCAGATGCTGCCGCAGCCCGCCGTGAAGCCCGCCTTGAAGCCCGCAGTGAAGCCGACCATGGCGGCTGCGGCGCCGGCGCGCGCCGTTCCGGTGAAGACCGCGGCCCCTGCCGCCGTCACCGTGCCGGTCCAGGCCAGCGAGCACGATGCCTTGCGCGCCCTGGCCACGTTGTGGGGACAGCCGCTCGCAGCCGGCCAGCCCTGCGAAGCCGCGCTGCGCCTGAACCTGCGCTGCCACCAGGGCAAGGCAGGCCTGTACGAGCTGCGCCTGCTCGACCGGCCGGCCGTGGTCACCCTGCACGACGGGCCGCGCACCGGCTACGCGGTGCTGGTCGGGATGGACGCCGCCAGCGTCACACTGGATGCGGGCGGACGACGCGAGCGGGTCGACCTGGCCACCTTCGTGGCCCGCTTCGGCGGAGAATTCACGACCTTCTGGCGCATGCCGCGCGCCTTCCGCGACGAAGTGGTGGAGGGCGAAAGCGGGCCGGACGTCGACTGGATCGCCTCCAGCCTCGCCATCCTGAACAAGGCCGCCGCTCCCGGCGCCGGCCAGCCCTTCGACGCGCGCACCAAGGAGTGGCTGCGCGCCTTCCAGGCGGCGCAGAACCTGAAGGCGGACGGCGTGGCCGGTCCGCGCACCTACATGCGTCTCAACCAGCTGTCCGGCGTGGCGGAACCGCAGCTGCTTGCCGCCGCCGGGAAGACCCCCTGATATGTCCTACATCCTCGAAGCCCTCAAGAAAGCCCAGGCCGAGCGCCAGATCGGCAACGCGCCGACCATCCATGCGCCGGCCCCGAGCTATGCGGCGCCGGCCGGTCCCGCGGGCGGCAGGCAGCGCACCCTCCTGATCGGACTGGGCGCGGGCGCCGTCGTCGCGGCGGCCGCCGTCCTGTGGCTGCGGGCGCCGGGCGAACAGCCGGTCAAGCTGGCGGCTGCGCCGGCGCCGGCCCAGCCGGCCCCCACTGTTGGGTCACCGGCTGCGCCACCCGCCGCGGCGCCCGTGACCGTTCCGCAGCCGGTAATCGCGCCCCCGCCGGCCGTACCGGAGCCGCGTGCGAAGGCAAAACCGGTACGTGAACCCGCGCCGCCGCCCAAGGCCGCGCCGGCGCCCGTGCCGGAACCGGTTGTGGCTCCACCTCAGCCCGAGCCGGTCCGGGTGGCCGCCGCCCCGGCGCCCGAAGACAGGGTCCGCAGCCTGCAGGAGCTGCCGGAAGCGCTGCAGCGCGAGATCCCGAAGGTGGCCTTCGGCGGCTATATCTATTCGCCCAACGCGGCCGAGCGCCTGCTGCTGGTCGACAAGATGCTGCGCCGCGAAGGCGAGGAGGTCGCGCCGGGCCTGGTGCTGGAGCGCATCCTGCCCAAGGCGGCCGTGATGAACTACCGTGGCAACCGCTACCGTGTCGGCTACTGAGGGCCGCGGCAGGGTGCTGGCCGTGGTCGGCTGGTCCGGCAGCGGCAAGACCACCTTGCTGGAATTCCTGGTCGGCCGCCTGGCCGGCGAGGGCCTGCGCGTGAACGTGGTCAAGCACAGCCACCACGACATCGAACTCGAACCGCCGCGCAAGGACAGCGCCCGCCTGCGCATGGCCGGCGCTGCCGAGGTCATGATCGCTTCGCCCTACCGGGTGGCGATCCTGCGCGAACTGCGCGGGGCCGAAGAGCCGCCGCTGGCCGAGCACCTGGCGCGCCTGGCGCCGGCCGACCTGACCCTGGTCGAAGGTTATAAATGGGAAGCGCTCCCCAAGCTGGAGGTGTTCCGCCCGGCGCTGGGCAGGCCGGCGCTGTATCCGCAGGATGAAGACATCGCCGTGGTCGTGTCCGACGCGCCCCGTGCGCCGGATGCGGGGCAGGGCGTCGCCTGGCTGGACCTGAATGCGCCGGATCAAGTCCTGGCGTGGTTGCGCGACTGGCTGCGCGCCAGCCCTCAAGTTCCGGTCCAGGCTGCCGTTAACGGCTGATACGCCTCATAGGGCTGACTAGGAGAGCATCATGGATGTCACCGGAATTGCCAAACTGGCAAGCAGCATCGCCGAAACCGGCAACCGCCAGGAAGTCGCGCTTGCCGTGCTCAAGCGTGCGCAGCAGATCGAGATGTCGTCGGCTACCCAGCTGATCGAGGCGGTGCAGGCGACCTCCAGCGCCAACCTGCCGCCCCACCTGGGCAACAAGATCAACACCACCGCCTGAAGACCCGCGCCGGTTGGCACAGCTTGCCTTTCCCGCGCCGCGGGGCGACACTGCTGTTTTGCCTCATCCACTGGAGTTTGTCATGTCGCACCGCCACGCCCTGATCGCCGCCGCCCTGGCCGGCGTTTGCGCCGCCTCTGCCACCTCTGCCCAGGCCGCCGGCCAGGAGGAGATGGGCACACCCAAGGCCGACCAGGAAATGTGCTACGGCGTGGCCAAGGCCGGCCAGAACGACTGCGGCACCGCCACCCACGGCTGCATGGGCGCCGCCGCCGCCGACAACGATCCGGCCGAATGGAAGTTCGTCGCCAAGGGCACCTGCGCCAAGCTGGGCGGTTCGCTCAAGCCGGGCAAGGCCGACCAGCCGGCCGAGCCGGCCCCCGTCACCAAGTAAGCGTGACCCTGGCGCAGGCGGGCGTCGGCGTCGGGCTGCGCCCGCCGCATGTCCGCGCCTTCCTCGAAGGGCGCCAGCCGGTCGGCTGGCTCGAGGTCCATTCCGAAAATTATCTCGCCCGCGCGGGCTGGGACTGGCACGTCCTGCGCCGCCTGCGCGAGGACTATCCGCTCAGCCTGCACGGTGTCGGCCTGGGTCTCGGCTCGGCGCGCGGTTTTTCCGAAGCCCATCTGGCGCGGGTACGCGAACTGGTGGAGGCGGTCGACCCCTTCCTGGTATCCGAACATCTGTGCTGGGGCGCGCTGGCCGGCCGCCAGCTGAACGACCTGCTGCCCTTGCAGCTCGACGCCGCCGTCCTGGACCTGCTGTGCGCCCGGGTCCAGCGGGTGCAGGACCTGTTGCGCCGCCGCATCCTGGTCGAAAACGTCTCGAGCTACGTGCGCTTCCGGGGAGACACGATGAGCGAGGCCGACTTCCTGGCCGAACTGGCGCGCCGCACCGGCTGCGGCATCCTGCTCGACGTGAACAACCTCTACGTCAACCAGCGCAACCATGGGGAAGACGCACTGGCGGCGATCGCCGCCTTGCCCGTGGGGAGCGTGGGCGAGATCCACCTGGGCGGCCACCTCGAGACAGCGGTGGCGGTGATCGACCACCACGGCGCCGCCATCGCGCCGCCGGTGTGGGCGCTGTACCGCGCGGCGCTGGAGCGCTTCGGACGGGTGCCGTCCCTGGTCGAGTGGGATACCGACGTGCCTGCGCTGGACGTGCTGCTGGAAGAGGCGGGCAAGGCGCGCGCCATCGCCCAGCAGTTCCACCCCGCCGGACAGGCGGCCGGCCCCGTCACCGCCGTAACCGGCGGGGAGGCCGGTACCCAAGCCCTGGCCGGCCTGCAGGAAGGCTTCGGCCAGGCGCTGGCCGATCCCGGGGCGCAGGCGCCTGACCTGCGCGGCGATGCCGCGCGGCTGGCCGTCTACCGCGCCAACCTGGCCGGCAACTGGCGCCGGGCCCTGGCCAACGCCTATCCCGTCGTCGAGCAACTGGTCGGCGATGAATTCTTCGGCGGCCTGGCGCACGCCTACGGCAAGGCGCATCCTTCGCAAGACCCGGACCTGAACCGCTTCGGCGCGCAGTTCGCGGCCTTCCTGGAGGGTTTCGCCCCTGCCGCCGACCTGCCCTGGCTGGGCGACATGGCGCGCCTGGAATGGGCGCTGCACCTGGCCTGGCAGGCGCCCGACCTGGCCCCGTTGCCCGCCGCGGCGCTGGCCGGCCTCGATCCGGCGCGGCTGGCCGGCGCCCGCCTGGCGCTGCACCCCGCCTGCGCGCTGCTCGCCAGCCGCTGGGCGTTGGCGCGCCTGTGGCTGGCGCACCAGGACGGCGGCCCGACCTTTCCGGAGCAGCTGGACGCACCCGGCTGGGCGCTGGTCACCCGCGCGGGCTGGAAAGGGCAGGTGACGGAAATCGGCCGGGCCGACTGGCTGGCCCTGGGGCGCCTGGCGGCCGGAGACAGCCTCGCCGGCGCGCTGGACGCGGCGCTGGCCGATGCGGAGGAGCGTGGCGAGGAGTTGCCGGATGTGGGTGCGATGCTGCGCCGCTGGTTCGACCTGGGCGCCGTGGCCGCGATTGCGGTGGACGGCGTCCGGATCGGGGACTAGGGGAGGGCGGTGCTCAGTGGAAGGCGCGCAGGATGCGGTCTTCGCCGGTGCGGTCGCGGAAGCGCTCGTTGGCGGCGCGGGTGGCGGCCATCATGCGTTCCAGCTGGGCGTCCTCGAAGCGCGCCAGTTCCTCGTTGGCCGCTTCCAGCGCCAGCGCCAGCTTCGCGCGCGCGTTCTGGTATAGCGTACTGGTGTAGTGGTCGGTATTCTTGAGCAGTTCTTCCGCGTTCTCGATCACGAGCCGCAGGTCGCCGATCAGCTGCTCCTGCGACTGCTGATGCTGTTCCGGGGTTTCCATCGCCTTCACCTTTAAGCCGGATTGATGACGTCTTAAAATATAAACAAGGAAGCCCCGCTTTGTTTGTTAGCGCGCAAACATAGCCGACACATCCGGAGCGTGTCCGTGCACGCTCCGCGGCGCGTTATTGCACGCGGATCTGCAGGTCGCCGACCGAGACGGTCTGCCCGCTGCGGATCTTGGCGGTCTTGCGCAGCTCCTGTTTACCGTCGACCGACACCGCGCCGCTGGCGACCATGTTCTTGCCGGCGCCGCCGCTGTCGACCAGGCCGACCAGCTTCAGCAGCTGGTTGACCTCGACGAATTCTGATGTCAAATCGAAAACTATTTTTTGCATTCTATCCTCGGGGTGGTAAGGGCGGCGTACGATAGCCGAGGCCGCCTGTAGGTGTCAGACGCGGTCCGGGCGGGTCATCTCGATGGGGACGATCCACTGGTCGAACTGTTGCTCGTCGACAAAGCCGGTCTGCAGCGCGGCCTGGCGCAAGGTCAGGCCTTCCGCCGATGCCTTCTTGGCGATCTGCGCGGCGCGATCATACCCGATATGCGGCGCCAGCGCGGTCACCAGCATCAGCGATTTTTCCATCAGCTCGCCGATGCGGGCGTGGTTGGGTTGAATGCCCTTGGCGCAGTGCTCGTCGAAGGAGCGCATGCCGTCGGCCAGCATTCGTGCGCTTTGCAGGAAATTGTGCGCAATCATGGGCTTGAACACGTTCAGCTCGAAGTTGCCCTGCGAGCCGCCGACCGTGATCGCCACGTCGTTGCCGAACACCTGGCAGCACAGCATGGTCAGGGCCTCGCACTGGGTCGGATTGACCTTGCCCGGCATGATCGAGCTGCCCGGCTCGTTCTCGGGGATCGTGATCTCGCCCAGGCCCGAGCGCGGGCCGGAAGCCATCCAGCGCACGTCGTTGGCGATCTTCATCAGGGCGGTGGCCAGGGTCTTGAAGGCGCCGTGG
>CAMPHU010000257.1 GCA_946886065.1 uncultured Massilia sp.
CGTGAAGGACGCGGCGATGCTGGACCAGGTCAAGGCTGGCGACAAGGTCCGCTTCGCGGCCGAGCGCATCAACGGCGCCCTCACGGTCGTCCAGCTCCAGCCGGTCAAGTAAGCAAAAAAAACACGCAAGGAGCCCAGCTCCTTGCGTGCAAACGGCTTCAGATCTTGAAGTCGTCGTAGGCGATGTTCGCCTCGTCCACACCCAGCGCGCGCAGCATGGCGCGCGTAGCCGCCAGCATCGCCGGCGGGCCGCACACGTAGAACTCGAGCGAGCGCGGGTCGGGATAGCTGCGCATCAGCCAGTCCCGCACCGCCTCGTGTACCAGCCCGTGCCGCGCACCGGGCTGCTCCCCTTCCTCGGACAGCACCAGGTTCCAGCCGAAGTTCGCGTGCTTCGCCGCGAATCCGCGCATCTCGTCCACATACGGCGCGTCGCGCAGGCTGCGCGCGCCGTACCACAAGTGCAGGGGCTCGCGCGCCCCCTTGGCCAGCAGCGCATGGATCATGGCGCGCAGCGGCGCCATGCCGGCCCCGCCGCCGATGAACACCTTTTCGCGCGTGCCGGGCTTGAGCGCGAAGTCACCGAACGGACCGCTGAAGCGCACCTCGTCGCCGGCCTTGAGCGTGTACATGTAGCCCGATCCCCTGCCCGGCCGCGTGCCGGGAATGAAGCGCACCAGGAAGGTCAGCTGCCACCCTGCGCGCTCGACCGGCACCGAGACCGAGTAGGAGCGCCGCACCGGCGCCGGGTTGGCGAGCGTCACGGGTCCCCCGGCGGCCTGCCAGTCGGCGTGATGGTCGTCGGGGATCTCGATGTGGCTGGCGTCGCGTTCGTAAGCCGGCACGTGCAGCTGGACGTAGGAACCCGGGCGGCACTCGAGCAGCGCCTTGGGACGGATCGTGATCTCTCGCAGGAAAGGCGTCAGCGCGCGCACGCCGGTGACAACGCCGCTGCGTTCCAGCGCCAGCGCCACCGCGTCGCCGACGTCGATGCCGAGGCTGCGCTCCACCTTCAGGTTGCAGGCCAGGCGGTAGCCGGCCTCGAGCTTCTTGCGCGGCAGCAGCGCGCGGTCGGCGCCGGTCGGCTCCGGCGCCCTGCCCGTGCAGCGCACTTCGCACAGGCCGCAGCTCTGGCCGCCGCCGCAGTTGGACGGCAGCTGCAGTCCGGCGCGCGCCAGCGCAAGGAACACCGTGTCGCCCCGGGCCGCCTCGATCGTGCGCAGGCTCTTGCCCTTCTTGTCCACCAGCTGGACCAGGCAGTCGCCGCGCCAGCGGCGCGGGACGAAGTCCGCCAGGCGGAAGCTGGTCAGGAGCAGCCAGACCCCGGTCAGCGCCATCCACAAGCCGCCGATGGCGCTCGACACCAGCAGCGGGTTGTTGAAGTTGCTGCGCTCGCTGTAGTCCATAATGTGCAGCATCCAGAAGATGTCGAACAGGCGCCAGGTGCTGTTCCTGTGCTCCAGGACCGCGCCCGACACCGCCGACACGTAGACCGAGGTCTCGTCGGCGTCGCCGAAGTCCACCCGCCACACGGGTTCCTTGTGGGCGCGCGACTCCAGCGACCAGTCCAGCAGGCGCGGCGCGGCAGCCACGCCGGGGCCCGAGTACGAGGCGCGCGCCAGTTGCGCGGCGAGCGGCGCATCGATGGCCAGCGGGGTGCCGTCCTGCGCGCTCACCAACCAGCTGCGCTTGTCGTTCTGCAGGCGGTACACCGGGCGGTCCAGCAGCCAGCCGGAGGAGATCGCCATGACGTTCTCCTTCGCCGCGGCCAGCACCGCATCCGCCTCGAGCACGCCGGCCGGCCAGGCGCCGGGAGTAGCTGGCCTGGTCCGCCATTCCTGGCCGCGCACCTTGTCCGCATCGAGCAGGCTCATGACCACGCCGCTCGACATCCACAGCAGGAACTGGATCGCCAGGACCAGACCCACCCATTTGTGCAAACGTCGCATCCAGTGGCTCATGCCGGCTTCCTCCGCTTGACACTGTAGAACAGCAGCCAGGCCCCGCTCAGGGCGAAGGCCAGGCCGGTAAGCGCGGCCACGCGCAGCAGCGTGTTGTTCACGTTCTCGCGCTCCTCGTAGTCCATGATGTGGAACATCCACAGGAAGTCGAACCAGCGCCAGAGTTCATGGCGGCGCGCCACCAGTTCGCCGGTATAGGGCGAGAAGTACAGGGTCGACTTGCCCGGCTCCTCGTAGTGCACGGCCCACAGCGGCACCGGACGCGCGCCGATCTCGCCCGGCGCCTTGCCCACCCACTCGACCGCGCGGATGCTGCCCTCGCCCACGTAGGCGGCCTCGGCAAGCGTGACGATGGCCTCGCGCCCGAGAGGGCTGAGGCGGGCGCCGGTCGCGGCATCGATCAGGCTGGCCTGCTTGCCCTGCCGGATCTCGTAGACCTCCTTGCCCAGCAGGTGCTTCAGGCGCAGCGCGGTGATGCCGGGATAGGCTTCGTGCAAGTGCGCCTGCGCGAGGCGCTTGCCGTCCGGGACCAGGCGTTCGGTCGGCACATGGGCCAGGTGGTCGCCGTGGATGACGTCCAGCGGCACCACCACCATGTAAAGGCCGCTGATCATCCACAGCAGCGCCTGCACGCCGATGACAAGGCCGATCCATTTATGGGCGCGTCGCGCCCAGAAAGCTGCTTGCATGGTTCTCCACTCAGAAACGGTAAGCCAGGCGCAGGTGCCACCGGCGGCCCAGCAGATCGTAGGTCATGGTGTCGGTGTTCCCGTCGGTCCAGCTCTGGATGAAGGGAGGACGCTTGTCGAACAGGTTGTCGATGCCGAACGAGAGCGCGAGCGCCTTGCTGAGGGCGTACTTCACACTGGCGTTGTGGTACAGGATGCTCGGGGCGCGCGCGCCGATGTCTTCGGGAGCGGCGTTGATGTCGTCGGCCTTGCCGATGTGCTGGACCGTGTACGAACCCGACCACGGGCCGCGCGCCATGGTGAGCGAGGCGTTCGAGCGCCACTTGGCGTAGCTGCCGCGGCCGCCCGTGATCTTGCCGGCGTATTCGATCACCTCGCCGCCCGGGAAGGGAGCGACGTCGAAGCGGTTCAGGCGCGCCACGTCGGCGGTGAGCGACGAAGCCCAGCCGAACAGGCTGAAGTCGTAGATGGCGCCCAGGTCCAGGCCCGACACGCGCTGCCGGGCCGCGTTCTCCGGCTGCGAGGACAGGAAATCGATCTCGCCGGTCTGCGGGTCGCGCGTGAAGCTCGACGGGCTGCAGAAGATGTGGTCCAGGCCGGGCGAGTTGTAGCACACCGACAGCTTGGTCGAGCCCGGGACGGTCTCGATCGCGTTGTCGATCTCGATGTCGAAGTAGTCCAGGGTCAGGGTCAGGGCCTTGGACGGGGTCCAGACCGCGCCTAGGGTGAAGGTGTCCGCTTCTTCCGGCTTGAGCTTGGGGTTGCCGCCGCCGGTGGTCAGGATCGATGGGCCGAACTGGCGGAAGCCCGGCTGCAGGCCGGACGCCTGGCAGTTCTTGTAGACCGTCGAATTCGGGTCCAGCGTGTTCCAGTTGTTGCAGGGGTCGGTGGTGGTCAGGTTGCCCTCGGAGACGCCGCCGAACAGTTCCGGCACGTTGGGCACGCGGAAGGCGGTCGAGCGGTTGGCGCGCAGCTTCAGCGCCGGGATCACCTGCCAGTCCAGGCCCAGCTTGTAGGTGCCCTGGGAGCCGAACAGGTTGTAGTCCGAGTAGCGCCCCGCCGCGTTCAGGGTCAGCGACTGCACCAACGGCAGCTTCGCCAGCAGCGGCACCGACAGCTCGGCGAACACTTCGCGTGCGCTGTACTCGCCGGCGATCGGGTCCTGGGCGTTGGTGTTGGCCGCGCCCGATACGATCAGGCTGTCCGGATCGCGCCAGCCCTTCTCGCGCCGGTACTCGAAGCCCGAGGCGAAGCCGACCGGGCCCGCAGGCAGTGCGAACAGCTCGCCGCTGATGCTGGCGTTGAAGCTCTTCTGGTCGTTGCCGCCGTGGTCGCGGGTGGTGAAGTGGATGTACTCGAGCACGGCCGGGCTCAGGTTGCCGTAGCCGAGGTAGTTGCCGCACGGGGCGGCGCCGGGGCCGGCGCCGCAGGTGGCGGCGTTCAGGGTCGCGTCCACGCGGTCGAGGTTGATGATGTTGGTCATGCCGTCGACGCCGGTGTTGCGGCCCCAGTTGACGGAGGCCGACCAGTCCCATTTCTCCCCCAGCTCGCCCTTGAGGCCGGCGACCACGCGGAAGGTGTTGGTCTCCTGGAAGAAGTAGCGCGGGCCCACTTCGGCCACGCGGCGGCGCTCCAGGGTCAGGTCCTGGCCGGTGGGATTGGTCGGGTGGCCGGCGGCGATCCGGATCGGGCGGTAAACGCCGATGGCGCCCGGCGTGGCGAGCTGCTCCGACTTGCGGTTGGTGAACATGAGTTCCGTGAACAGGCCAAGCGACTCGCCCAGGCGGGTGTCGCCGAAGGCGCTCACGCCGATGCGCTTGATCGGGTTCACCGCATTCAGGAAGGGATTGCTGTTGTAGGCGTGCTTGGCGGCGCTGTAGGTCTCGAAGCCGCGCGGGTCGCCCGCCGGATCCTGGTTGAAGTTGACGCGCCGGCCGTCCGCCAGGCGCGCGCGGCCGCCGATGGTGGACGAGCTGCCCGAGCACACCAGTTCGCCGTCGGCCTCGGACAGCGCGCAAGGCGCGCGCGAGGCCAGATTGACCGCTTCGCTCTCGGAGTAATTCAGGGACGCCATCAGCGAACCGCGCTCGCTGCGCGTACCCCACACGAGGTCGGCCGATTTCTCGGCGCCGTCGCCGCGCTCGGTCTTGCCGTAGCGCACCGATGCCTCCAGCCCGTCGAAGGCCTTCTTGGTGATGATGTTGACCACGCCCGCCACCGCATCCGCGCCGTAGATCGCCGAGGCGCCATCCTTCAGCACCTCGATGCGTTCGATCATCGCCACCGGGATCATGTTCAGGTCGACCGAGCTGTTGGCGCCCGTGCCGCCCGATACCACGCGGCGGCCGTTGAGCAGCACCAGGGTGCGGTCGATGCCGAGGCCGCGCAGGTTGACCTGGGTGGTGCCGTAGCCGTTGCTGGTCCAGTAGGCGCTCGACTGGTTGCCGGCCGTGCCGGCAGAGGACGGCAGGCGCTGCAGCAGGGTCTCGACCGAGATGGCGCCCGAGCGCTGGATGGTCTCGGCGTCGATCACGGTCACCGGGCCGACACCGGAGAGCTGTTCCTGGCGCAGGTTGATCCGGCTGCCGGTGATCTGGACACGCTCCATGCCGGAGGAGCCGGCGGCAGGCTGCTGCGCATGCGCGCCCTGGGGCAGCAGCATGAACGCGAGCGCAGCGGTTGTTGGGATGTATTTGTAAGCCATTGACCCTCCAGTTATGGTTCGAAACGCAAGACAGACACCAAGGCGAGTACGTCGCGCTACAAGTTGTATATACAAAATGTGCTTTTTTAATCTAGACGATCTCGACTAGGAGTGCAATAAAATTTTAATATTTGCTAATTTTGCAAAATTTAATTTGCGCGCACGTGGAAATGCCGACGCTTATTCAGCGCCCTAGGGCGGATCGCGGGATAATAGGCAAGCGGACGCGCAGGTGCGAGCGCTCACGCGCCGCAATGCGGCGTTTCAGGCAGACCGGGGAGGTCGTTCGATGGGTGCGGGGATATGTCCGCTGAAGGAGGTGGCTGACAGGTGCAGGACACCGTGCGCGGCTTCTTCCACCGCGTTCGTGTTCAGCAAGGGAGGCGGTGCATAGGCGCCCAGGCAACAGGCACTGCAGCCGCCGCAGCCGGAACGGCCGTGGCCGCCGTCCTCGCAGACGCCCTCGTCCGCCGCGCTGCTGCCTTGGGCAGCGGCCTTGGACTTGGCGAGATGGGCATGCGCGTCATTGCTGGCAACTGCGGGAGCCGGATCGGCCTGGCGCGCAGTGCCGGGCTGCGCCGGATGCGCCATGCCGCATCCGGCCAGCACTACTCCCGCGATGCTTTGCATCGGGAGCGCGAGGGCCAGCAGGCACAACACACATAAACGTAGCCAATTGCACATGTCATCAAATGTAACACGTAAAACATTGATGGCGAACAAGCATTTTCGATTTTTTTCTGACGCCTGGCCGGGAGCCGGCAACGGCGGCCGGCTTTCGTCCCGGTATCGAACATGCCGGGACTGGGCATTGCGCTACCATTGCCTGCCACCGACCCAATACGGAGAAAAAGATGAACGGATCTGAAATGGCGAATGTGCAGTCGTGTATCGAAGCCTGCCAAGAGGCGCTGCGGGCATGCCAGGCCTGTGTGGCCGGCGATCTGCGTGACGGCTCCATCGACTGCATACCGGTCAACCTCGACT
>CAMPHU010000258.1 GCA_946886065.1 uncultured Massilia sp.
AGCACGCGCTCGTGCACGTCCGAGCTCTGGCGCATGTCGAGCGAGGCCAGGTGGAAGCCGAAGATGCGCGCGGCGCGCTTCAGGCCCGCCAGGCGCGGCTCGATCAGGACCGCGCCATGGTTGGCGCGCAGCGAGTCGGCCAGCACTTCGAGGTCGGCGGCGAACAGCTCGGGGTCGAGATAGGGCGCGGCATGGCCGACTTCCCGGCGCAGGATATGGCCCACGCCCAGCGCGCGCGCGGTGGCGGCCAGGCGCGCGTAGATGCCGATCAGGGCGCGGCGGTAAGGCTCGTCGCTGCGGTGCGGCGATTTGTCGGGCGAGGCGTCGGCCAGGGCTTCGAGGGCAGGCGACACGTCGACCATCAGGGTCGAGGCCGACAGCTCGGCGCCCAGGGAGTGCACCTCGTCCAGGTAGAAGTCGAGGATGGTGGTCGACTGGCGCGTCAGCGCGTGGCGCATGGTGTCGGCATTGACGTTCGGGTTGCCGTCGCGGTCGCCGCCGATCCAGCTGCCCATCTGCAGGTAGGTGGCGTCGTGCAGCTTCGCATTGTCGTTTCCGTAGTGCGCTGCGATCTCGCAGGCGATGTCGTCGACCAGGGCCGGCACTTCGCGCAGGAAGGTGATGCGGTAGTAGGACAGCGCGTTGTCGATCTCGTCGGCCACGGTCAGCTTGGAGTAGCGCAGCATGCGGGTCTGCCACAGGGTGGCGATGCGCGCGTGCAGCAGCTGGGTGTTGCGCTGGCGCTCCTTGGGCGTGAGCGGCAGGTCGCGTTCGGCCAGCAGGCGCGCGATGTCGTGCTCGGCGTCCAGGATGCTCTTGCGCTGCACTTCGGTCGGGTGGGCCGTCAGCACCGGCGAGATCAGGGCATCCTTGAAGAAGCCCTCTACTGTTTCCTGGCTCACGCCGGCGTCGACCAGCTTGTCCAGCGCATAGGCGACGCTGCCGGCCTGCGGGCCGGAGCCGTGCAGCAGGTGGGCGCGGCGGCGGCGGTTGTGGTGCTGGTCCTCGGCGATGTTGGCCAGGTGCGAGAAGTAGGAGAACGCGCGCACCACCGAAATGGTCTGGTCGCGGGTCAGCTTGTGCAGCAGGGCGTTCAGCTCTTCGCCGGCTTTCGGATCGGCGTCGCGGCGGAAGCGCACGGCGGTCTGGCGGATCGTTTCCACGACCTCGAATACGGCGTCGCCTTCCTGGTCGCGCAATACGTCGCCCAGGATGCGGCCCAGCAGGCGAATGTCTTCTTTCAGTGGCGCATCCTTGTCCGCGCCGGAGGGGTTGTCATGTGCAGCTACGTTATCCATATCGACCACAAGTTAAATGATTGTGCGATGGCGCTTAGCCATGGTCTGCAAGAGGGCCCATGATAAAATTTGTGATCTTATGCAAGAGCCGGTTACTGGCATCGTCCGGATGGGCTCAACGACAGTGAAAGAATCCGAGTTGAAAGCAAATGAATCGGCGCAGCAGGCGCCCGCGAACGCAGTACCCGGCAAGCTGATTATCGCATCCCGCGAAAGCCGCCTCGCCATGTGGCAGGCGGAGCACGTGCGCGCCCGACTCGCTGCATTATATCCGGAGTGCAGGGTCGAAATTCTGGGAATGACAACCCGCGGCGACCAGATCCTGGACCGCACCCTCTCCAAGGTGGGCGGCAAGGGCCTGTTCGTGAAGGAACTCGAGGTCGCGATGGCCGAGGGCCGCGCCGACCTGGCCGTGCATTCGCTCAAGGACGTGCCGATGGAATTGCCCGAGGGCTTCGAGCTGGCCGCCGTGCTGGAGCGCGAAGACCCGCGCGACGCCTTTGTTTCCAACGACTACGCCAGCCTGGACGCGCTGCCGGCCGGCGCCGTGGTCGGCACCAGCAGCCTGCGCCGCCAGGCCCTGATCGCGGCGCGTTATCCGCATCTGGTGATCCAGCCGCTGCGCGGCAACCTCGACACCCGCCTGGGCAAGCTCGACCGTGGCGACTATGCCGCCATCATCCTGGCCGCGGCCGGCCTCAAGCGCCTGGGCCTGCCCGGGCGCATCCGCGCGCTGCTCGAGCCCGAGTACAGCCTGCCGGCGGCCGGGCAGGGCGCGATGGCGATCGAGATCCTGAGCGGCCCGCGCAGCGACGGCGCCGACCTGCGCGCCGTGCTGGCGCCGCTGAACCACGAGGACACCGCGCACGCCGTGATGGCCGAGCGCAAGGTGTCGCGGATCTTCGGCGGCAGCTGCCAGATTCCGCTGGCGGCCTTCGCCCAGGTGGACGGCGGCCAGATGCGCCTGCGCGCCATGGTTGCCACGCCGGACGGCAGGCGCGTCGCCCGCGGCGAAGTGTCGGGCGCGGCGGACCGGCCCGAACTGCTGGGCGAGCAGGTGTCGAAGCTGCTGGCCGAGCAGGACGCCCATGCGATCCTCGAAGCGTGCAAGCAGGACGCCGGCGCGGATGCCTGATCCCGTCGTCATCACCCGTCCGCTCGCCCAGGCCGAGCCGCTGGCCGAGGCCGTCGCGGCCCTGGGGCGCACGGCGGTCGTGCTGCCGCTGCTGGAGATCGGCCCGGCGGACGATCCCGCGCGCCTGCGCGCCGTGCTGGCCCGCCTGGCGGACTATGCGCTGGTCGCTTTCGTCTCGCCGAATGCGGTGGATGCGGCCTTTGCGCACATCGCGCACTGGCCGGCCGGCGTGGCGCTGGCCGTGGTGGGCGAGGGCAGCCGGATGGCGCTGGCGCGCCATGGAGTGACTTCCGGCAACACGACCGTGTATTCCCCGGCCGAGCAGGATCCCAGCGATTCGGAGCACCTGCTGAAACAGCTGGACCTGGCGGCCCTGGCCGGACGCCGCGTCCTGATCGTGCGCGGCGACAGCGGCCGCGAACTGCTGGCCGAGCATCTGCGTGCGGCCGGCGCCCAGGTGGAGACGGTCGCCGCCTACCGGCGCAGTGTCCCATCCTTGACACCCGCGCTGGCCGCACGGCTGGATGCCTTGCTGGCGCAGCCAAACGACTGGATAATCACGAGCTCCGAAGCCCTGCGCGGACTGGCCGGGCTGGTCGGGCAGCTGGATCCTGTTGCCGGGCTGAATCGCCTGCGGGAACAGCAGCTGATCGTGCCGCATGCGCGCATCGCCGAGACGGCGCGCGCGCTCGGTTTTGCCCATATCACCCTTACCGGTTCTGGCGACGCAAGATTACTTGCCGCGTTACAATCACAAGAATGAACGAATTGCCCAATCATCCAGAACAAGCCCAGCCGTCCGGCACGCCGGCGACGAGTCTTCAAAAGACCGAACCTGTCGCCGCGCCGCCGCGCGCGCACGGCCGTAGCCTTTTCGAGACACTGCAGCGGCCGCTGCCGCTGGCCGTCACGGTGCTGGCCGTGCTGCTGGCCGTGCAGACCATTTCCACGCACAGCCGCATTAACGCGCTGCGCAAGGACATGGCGCTGAGCCTGCAGAAGGGGAATGCCGTCAATGCCGAGACTGCCGCGCTGGCGCGCGAGGTGTCGGACCAGGCCAAGGAACTGCAGATCAAGGTCGGCGTGCTGGAAAGCCGCCAGAGCGAGGCCCAGAGCCAGCAGCTGGCGCTCGAGCAGCTGTACCAGGACTTGTCGAAGAACCGCGACGAGTGGGCGCTGTCGGAAATCGAACAGGTGCTCTCGACCGCCAGCCAGCAGCTGCAACTGGCCGGCAACGTGCAGGGCGCCCTGATCGCGCTGCAGAACGCCGACCGCTCGCTGTCGCGCTCGGACAAGCCGCAATTCCTGACCATCCGCCGCGCCATCGCCGCGGACATCGAAAAGCTCAAGGGCATGCCGGCGGTCGACATGGCCGGCGTCGCGCTGCGCCTCGACAACGTGATCGCCCAGGTCGACACCCTGCCGATGGTGTCGGACGAAAAGCCGCTGCTGCCTGCGGCGCCGGTGCGCGACAGCCGCAAGAAGGAAAAAGTGACGCCGCCCGCGGCCCTGACCCTGGGGGAACGCGTGAGCCAGACCTGGAGCAACTGGAGCCAGGAGATGTGGGACGACGTGCGCCAGCTGATCCGCGTGCGCAGCGTCGAGAAGCCGGAAGCACTGATGCTCTCGCCGGGCGAATCCTACTTCGTGCGCGAGAACCTCAAGCTGCGCCTGCTGAACGCCCGCCTGGCCCTGCTGTCGCGGAACGAAGCGACCTTCCGCGACGACCTGACCACGGCCCAGGAAACGCTGCTCAAGTATTTCGACACGCGCGCCCGCGCCACCCAGTCGGTGCAGGCGGCGCTGCGCCAGGTGCAGGCCAACAACCTGCAGATCGAGATGCCGACCCTGGCGGACAGCCTGAACGCCGTGCGCAACTACAAAGCGAAGCAATAAGCCATGCGTTTACTCCTCTGGTTAGTCGCGCTGATGGCCGCAGCCATCGGCATTGCCGTGACCGCGCGCTTCAATCCGGGCAATGTGGTGCTGTTCTATCCGCCGCACCGGATCGACATGTCGCTCAACCTGTTCGTGGTGCTATTGATCGTCCTGTTCCTGGTGCTGTACGGCCTGGTGCGGGCGCTGAACGCCACCCTCAAGATGCCCCAACGGGTGGCCGCCTATCGCCAGCGCAAGCGCGAGCGCGAAGGCAACAAGGGCCTGCGCGACGCGCTCAAGGCCTTGTTCGAAGGCCGCTTCGGCCACGCCGAGAAGGCCGCCATGCGCGCCGCCGAGCTGCCCGAGAACGCCGGCCTGGCGGGCCTGATCGGCGCCCGCGCCGCGCACCGCATGCGCGAGCCGGCGCGCCGCGACGCCTGGCTGGCCGGGATCGCGCATGACACCTCGCTGAAGACCGCGCGCCTGATGACGGTGACCGAGCTGCTGGTCGACGACCACCAGCCGGAAGCGGCGCTGGAAGCGGTGGCCGAGCTGAACGCCAGCGGCCAGCGCCATATCCATGCGCTGCAATGGGCGATGAAGGCCAACCAGCAGGCGCGCAACTGGCCCGAGGTGCTGCGCCTGGTGCGCATCCTCGACAAGCGCAAGGCCCTGCATCCGGCGCTGTCCAGCCGCCTGCGCGAGCTGGCCTACGAGGCCCTGCTGGGCGAGCCGGGGCACGATGCCGAATCGATCCGCCGCGTGTGGTCGACGGTGCCGGCCGCGGACCGCTGCATTCCCTACATCGCGGCGCGCGCGGCGACCGCCTTCAACGCGCGCGGCCTGCACGACGAGGCGCGCGCCATCGCCGAGGATGCGCTCAAGGCCAACTGGGACGAGCGCGTGGTGCGCGCCTACCGCGACGCCGCCGGCCCGTCCGGCTCGCCTTCGCTGCTGGCCCAGATCGAGAGCTGCGAGACCTGGCTCAAGCAGCGTCCGACGGATCCCGAGCTGGCGCTGACCCTGGGCTCGCTGTGCCTGAAGCAGAAACTGTGGGGCAAGGCGCAGCGCTACCTGGAGCAGGCGCTGTCGGACGCGACCGAGGCGCCGATGGTGCGCGAGGCGCACCTGAAGCTGGCCCAGATGCACGAGGCGCTGGGGCAGGAGCAGGAGGCGGCGAACCACTATCGCCAGTGTGCGCTGGCAAGCATCCTCTGAACAGACGCGGACTGAGGGCCGCGTTCTTTTTTTCGCGACCCGGTCCGGCGGATTCCGCAAACTCGCACCCTTGCCTCTGTTGCACCGCACAGGCGAGACCCGTTTCGCTATAATGACGAACCATTATTGATTCTTCAGCAACCAAGGACTATTCCATGAGCTTGAACAATGTTCCAGCCGGCAAAGATGTGCCGAACGATTTCAACGTCATCATCGAAATCCCGATGAACGCCGACCCGGTCAAGTACGAGGTCGACAAGGACAGCGGCGCGATCTTCGTCGACCGCTTCATGGGCACCGCGATGCACTACCCGTGCAACTACGGCTACGTGCCGCAGACCATCGCCGACGACGGCGACCCGTGCGACGTGCTGGTGATCACCCCGTTCCCGCTGCCGCCGGGCGTGGTGGTGCGCTGCCGCGCGCTGGGCGTGCTGAAGATGACCGACGACGGCGGTGGCGATGCGAAAGTGATCGCCGTGCCGGTCGAGAAGGTCCTGCCGATGTACAAGAAGATCCAGAAGCTGGACGACCTGGAAGAGCTGCGCCTGCAGCAGATCCAGCACTTCTTCGAGCACTACAAGGACCTCGAGCCGGGCAAGTGGGTCAAGATCGAAGGCTGGGCCGACAAGGCAGCCGCCGAAGCCGAGATCACCAAGGGCGTGGAAGCGTTCAAGGGCAAGGGCCAGTAATAATTTGCTGCTCATTGGAAAAGCCGGCGTCCCGCAAGGGGCGCCGGCTTTTTGCGTTTCAGGGGCCAGGCAGGGCTTACCAGCCGATATCGCGCAGCAGTGGATAGGTGAGGT
>CAMPHU010000259.1 GCA_946886065.1 uncultured Massilia sp.
ACCGGAGCCACGACGGCCTCACACCAGCAACATCAGATGCTCCCTCTCCCAAGAGCTGATCACCCTGCTAAACGTCGCAAACTCCAGCTCCTTCACCTCGCAATACGCCTGCACGAACAGTTCCCCCATCATCCCCGCCAGCTGCGGGCACTGCCGCAGCCGCAAAATCGCGTCCTCCAGGTCGCGCGGCAAATCGTCATGCACCTGCTCCGCGCTGTCCGGCGTCGGCTCCGACGGCGTCAACTGCTCGATCATCCCCAGCAGCCCGCAGCTGAGCGTGGCCGCCATCGCCAGGTAGGGATTCACATCCACCCCCGGCACCCGGTTCTCCACGCGCCTGGCCTCGGGCGAGGAATTCGGCACGCGGATGCCGCAGGTGCGGTTGTCGTAGCCCCAGCGCACATTGGTCGGCGCGGACTGGAAGCGCGACAGCCGGCGGTAGGAATTCACATGCGGCGCGAACATCAGCAGCGCATCCGGCACATAGCGCTCCAGCCCGGCGATATAGTTGAAAAACAGCGGGCTCGGCCCGCCGCCCTCCTGCGTGAAGATGTTGCGTCCGGTGGCGAGGTCGACCACGCTCTGGTGCACGTGCATGGCGCTGCCCGGTTCCGTCTCCATGGGCTTGGCCATGAAGGTGGCGAAGATGCCGTGCCGCAGGGCCGTCTCGCGCACCGCGCGCTTGAACAGGAACACGCGGTCGGCCAGCTCCAGCGCGTCGCCGTGCGCGAAGTTGATTTCCATCTGGCCCGCGCCCGCCTCGTGGATCAGGGTCTCCACGCCCAGGTCGTGCGCCTTGCAGAAGGCTGACAGCTCCAGGAAGAAAGGATCGAAGTCGTTCACCGCGTCGATCGAATAGGACTGGCGTCCCGTCTCGGCCATGCCGGTGCGGCCCATCGGGGGCGTCAGGGGCTCGTGCGGGTTGGTGTTGCGCGCCACCAGGTAGAACTCCATCTCCGGCGCCACCACCGGCCGCCAGCCGCGCTCCTCGTACAAGCCCAGCACCCGGCGCAGCACCGCGCGCGGCGACAGCTCGACCAGCGAACCGTCGAAGTTGCGGCAGTCGTGGATGACCACGGCGACCCGCTCGGACGCCCAGGGCACCACCCGGATCGTGCTCGGATCGGGCTCGCAGATCATGTCGGGGTCGGTCGTGCCCACGTAGGGCGCATTATTGGGCTGCTCGCCGTTGACGGTGTTCAGCAGCACGCTCTTGGGCAGGCGCATGTTGCCGCCGTCGAGAAACAGGTCTTTGGGCAGGATCTTGCCGCGCGCGATGCCCGTCATGTCCGTGATGACGCACTCGACTTCATGAATATTGTGTTCCCGCAGGAACTCGCGCATCTCAATGCCCATGTTGATTCCGGCCTTGCCTCGGGATGCCCAATATAGCACCACGCCCTTCTCCCCTGCGCGCTGCTGGCGGCTTCCCTCAATCCAGGTATCGAATCTGGCATTTCGCGTCATGACCGGCCCCGGCCGCTCCATTCTGGGCCATACTTTCGTCATGGAATTATTGTCATTAAAACAGTCCGATACCGGCCACCGCCTGATGTGGCGGATCTATGTCGCCGTCTGGCTCGTGTATGCGGTCTTCCTGTCGGCCGCCGATCAGCTGGATCATGTGGTGGCGGGACGATTCGATGCGGCCAGGGCCGCGCTGACCATGGCCAGCCTGCTCCCTTCCGCGCTGCTCCTGGCGCTGGCGTGGCCGCTGACCGGCTACCTGGAGCGCCGCAAGCTGCGCCGGTCCACCGTGCTGGCCATCCATGCCTTCATCGCGCCGGTATTCGCGCTCCTGTCGCAAGGGCCGTTCTGGGCGATGTTCCAGCCCGGCAAGGAGATCAGCTGGTATGTCTGGCCCCTTCTGTACCACTGCATGACCTACCTGCTCGGGACCGGTGTGTTTTCGCTGATCCGCGCCGGCGAGCGGGCGCACCGCCAGGCGCTGGCCATGGAAGAGGCGCAGAAACTCCTGATCGCCTCGGAGCTCAACGCCTTGCGCAGCAAGCTCAATCCTCACTTCCTGTTCAACACCCTGCATTCGATCATCGCGCTGACCCGCAAAGACCCCGGTGCGGCGGAAACCGCGCTATTCCAATTCTCCGACATGCTGCGCTACGTGCTGGACACCGAGAAAAGCGGCAGCGACCGCGTCACGCTCGATGCGGAACTCGGCTTCGTGCGCGATTACCTGGAACTGGAAGCGCTGCGCCTGGGCAGCCGCCTGAACGTGGAATGGCAGCTCGACCCGGATGCCGGCGGCGAGCAGGTGCCGGCGCTGTCCCTGCAGCCGCTGGTCGAGAACAGCATCAAGCACGCGTTCAACCCGCACAGCCGGCCCGGCACGCTGCACATCCAGGCCGTGCGCGACGAAGCGGCGGGCCGCTTGCGCCTTGCCGTGCGCGACGACGGTCCGGGCGTCGAGGCGGACGCGATCCAGCGCAGCGCGGGCCTCGGCCTGCGCACGGTGGAAAAGCGCCTGGTGCTCGACTACGGCAAGGAGTCGGCGCTGCGCATCGACACCGCGCCGGGCGCCGGCTTCGCCGTCGCGTTTTCCATTCCGCTCGAACCGACTGAAAGACTGGCATGAACATCAAGACCGTATTCTTCGCGGAAGACGAACCGCTCGCGCGCGACGTGCTGCGCGACGCCATCCACGCCCACGCCGGCCTGCGCCTGGTGGGCGAAGCGGCGGACGGCGCCTCGGCGCTGGAACAGATCCACCAGCTGCGGCCGGAGGTGGTGTTCATGGACATCCAGATGCCGGAGATGACCGGGCTGGAAGTGCTGCGCCGCCTGGATTACCTGCCGCGCATCGTGTTCACCACGGCCTACGACCAGTACGCCGTGACCGCCTTCGAACTCAACGCCGTCGACTACCTGCTCAAGCCCTTTACCCGCGCGCGCTTCGAGGCGGCCGTGACGCGCCTGCTCGATACGCCCGAGCGCTCGTCGAGCGAACTGGGCGAGGTGCTGGCCCAGGCCGGCCAGCGCGAGGTCAAGCGCGTGGAACGCATCCTGGTGCGCGACCGCGGCCGCATCTTCCCGCTCGCGGTGGGCGACATCGAATACATGAAGTCGGATTCCAAGTACACGGTAATCGCCGCCCGTGGCCAGAGCTTCCTGGTGCGGCTCGGCATTTCGGAACTGGAAGCCCAGCTCGATCCCGCGCGCTTCATCCGCATCCACCGCTCGGTGCTGGTCAACCTCGACTTCGTCGAGTCGATGACGCCGGACGACCAGTCCCAGCTGCAGATCCAGATGCGCGACGGCACCCGGCTGGGGGCCAACCGCGAGGCCTCCAAAACCTTGCGCGATATGTCCATCTAGCGTGTTCCCTGCTACAGTAGGTGGTGATTTCAGGAGGAGTAGACCATGTTCAAGTACGCACGCACCGGAAACACCTTGGCCGCCATCGTGGCGGCAGGCCTGCTGGCAGGCTGCGCCCAGATGGGGCCGCAGAACACCGCCATGAGCGACGCGATGAAGAGCCACGCCGGGATGGATTGCTGCAAGGAGAAGATGGGCGCGGATGGCAAGCCGATGCCTTGCAAGTGCTGCGGCCAGAAGGCCATGGCGGGCGCGCTCGGCGCGGCGCCGCAGAGCTGCATGGACCAGATGAGCAAGAAGTCCGGTTCCTGATGCCGCTTAGTTAGCCTTAAAACCGTCACCCCGGCGAAGGCCGGGGCGACGGTTTTCGGCTAACTCAAGACCGTCATCGGCGCAGGTCTGCGTTCACACCTGGATCCAGGTCGTCTTCAGCTCGGTGTACTTGTCGAACGCATGCAGCGACTTGTCGCGCCCGTTGCCCGACTGCTTGTAGCCGCCGAAAGGCACCGTGATATCGTCGTTGTCGTACTGGTTCACGTGCACCGTGCCGGCGCGCAGCGCGCGCGCGGTGCGGATTGCCTTGCTCATGTCGCGGGTCCACACGGCCGCCGCCAGGCCGTAGGGCGTGCTGTTGGCCTGCTTGATCGCATCGTCCAGGTCCGTAAACGACAGCACCGACAGCACCGGCCCGAAGATCTCCTCGCGCGCAATGCGCATCGATCCGTCCACGCCGTCGAACAGGGTCGGCTCGATGTACAGGCCGCCGCTCTCCTGGCGCGCCGCGGCGCCGCCGGCCAGCAGGCGCGCGCCGGCCGCCTTGCCCTCCTCGATGTAGCCGAGCACGGTCTTCATCTGGGTCTGGTCGACGATGGCCCCCATCACCGTTTCCTCGTCGAGCGGATCGCCCGGCGCGTGGCGCGGGATCAGCTCGAGCGCCTTGTCGAGGAAGGCTTCGCGAATCGATTCCTCGACGAACAGGCGCGAAGGCGCGTTGCAGCTCTCGCCCTGGTTGAAATAGATCGACCCGATCGCGCTCTCGACGGCGGCATCCAGGTCCGGACAGTCGGCGCAGACGATGTTGGCCGACTTGCCGCCCAATTCGGTCCAGGCGCGCTTCAGGTTGGACTGGCCCGCCATCTGCAGGATCTGCTTGCCCACGCGGGTGGAGCCGGTGAAGCCGATGCAATCGACGTCCATGTGCAGCGCCAGCGCCTTGCCGGCTTCGTCGCCGTAGCCGGGCAACACGTTGAACACGCCCGCCGGCACGCCCGCTTCCAGCGCCAGCTCGGCCAGCCGCAGCGCACTGAGCGGCGCTTTTTCGGAAGGCTTGAGCACCACGCTGTTGCCGGCCGCCAGGGCCGGGCCGATCTTCCAGGCCGCCATCAGCATCGGATAATTCCAGGGGATCACGGCGGCCACCACGCCCACCGGCTCGCGCTGAATCAGGGCCAGGCTGTCCTCGGAGGTGGGCGCAACCTGGTCGTAGATCTTGTCGGTCGCCTCGCCGTACCAGCGGATGCAGTTCTGGGCCAGCTGCACGTCCACACTGAGGCTGTAGCGGATCGGCTTGCCCATGTCCATGGTTTCCAGCAGGGCCAGCTCGTCGCGGTGCGCCAGCATCAGGTCGGCGAAGCGGATCAGGACGCGCTTGCGTTCGGCCGGCGCCTTGCCGGCCCAGCGCCGGTCCTCGAAGGCGCGGCGCGCCGCCGTCACGGCCAGGTCGACGTCGAGCACGTCGCAGCGGGCCACTTCGGCCAGCTTGCGGCCGTCGACCGGCGACAGGGAATCGAAGCACAGGCCAGAGCGCGCATCCACGCGCCAGCCATCGATGAAGGCGCGGCCGTCGGCGTTCAGCGCGGCGGCCCTCTCGTGCCATTGAGGCCAGCTTGTTGTTGTCATTTCACTCACCCTTCCAGTAAACGCAACTGCAGAGCAACACCCTTGGACAAATCCGGGGAAAGTTGATCCAATCGCCAGGTTCTGCCTTTATAATCGCGGATTTTCCGCCCGATAATATTTTGTCCCTCGGAGCACACACCGCATGAACACCACTTTGATCATTTTTGTCGTGCTCTACCTGCTGGGTACACTCGCGCTCGGGATGTGGGCGGGCACACGGATCAAGAATACCAGCGACTTCGCCGTCGCGGGCCGCAGCCTGCCCCTGGTGATGGTCATCACCACTACCTTCGCCACCTGGTTCGGCGCCGAGACCGTGATGGGCGTACCGGCCAAGTTCGTCCAGGGCGGCCTGAACGCCGTGATCGAAGACCCCTTCGGCGCCGGCACCTGCCTGATCCTGGTCGGCCTGTTCTTCGCCACCAAGCTGTACAAGCTCAATCTGCTGACCATCGGCGACTACTACCGCCAGCGCTACGGCAAGGGCATCGAGATCTTCTGCTCGCTGGCCATCATCCTGAGCTACCTGGGCTGGGTGGCGGCGCAGATCACCGCGCTGGGCCTGGTGTTCTCGGTGCTGACCAACGGCGCCATGGCGCCGGCCACCGGCATGCTGATCGGCACCCTGGCGGTGCTGGTCTATGTGGTGGTGGGCGGCTTCCTGGCGGTGGCGATCACCGACTTCATCCAGATGATCGTGCTGATCGTCGGCATGAGCATCATCGCCTTCTTCGCGGCCGACCTGGCCGGCGGTTCGGACAAGGTGCTGGCGATGGCGCAGCAGGCCGACCTGTGGCGCGTGCTGCCCGAGCCCACCTTCACCGACGTCGTGTTCTTCATCGGCGCGGCCATCACCATGATGTTCGGCTCGATCCCGCAGCAGGACGTGTTCCAGCGCGTGATGTCGGCCAAGGACGCCCCGACCGCGCGCACCGGCGCCGTGATCGGCGGCGCCAGCTACATCCTGTTCGCCTTCGTGCCGATGTTCATCGTGGCCGCGGCCGTGGTGGTGATGGGCGGCTCGGCCATGGACATCGCCAAGAACGACTACCAGCGCCTGCTGCCGACCTTCATCATGACCAAGATGCCGCTG
>CAMPHU010000260.1 GCA_946886065.1 uncultured Massilia sp.
ACAGGTATGCAGGTGGTCGACCATCCACTGACGGCGCGCGGTCAGGCGGCCGGTGGCGGCGGTCAGCTGGGTGCCGATCGCTTCGCCGGCCGCCAGGCGGGTCAGCACGTCCTCTTCGCGGCCCCAGGCGATCACCGTATGGGCGCCGGAGCGCGCGGCGCGGCGCGCGGCCAGCACCTTGGTCAGCATGCCGCCGCGGCCGATGCTGCTGCCGGCGCCGCCGGCCATGGCTTCCAGCGCGGGATCGCCGGCCTGCGCTTCCCCGATCAGGCGCGCCCCCGGATCCTTGCGCGGATCGGCGGAGTACAGGCCGCGCTGGTCGGTCAGGATCACCAGGGCGTCGGCTTCGATCAGGTTGGCGACCAGCGCCCCGAGGGTGTCGTTGTCGCCGAACTTGATCTCGTCGGTGACCACGGTGTCGTTCTCGTTGATGATCGGGACCACGCCCAGGCGCAGCAGGGTCGTGAGGGTCGAGCGCGCGTTCAGGTAGCGCTCGCGGTCGGCCAGGTCGGCGTGGGTCAGCAGCACCTGGGCGGTCTTGATGCCGTGGGTGCGGAAGCTGGTTTCGTAGATCTGCGCCAGGCCCATCTGGCCCACGGCGGCGCAGGCCTGCAGCTCGTGGATGTCGGTCGGGCGGCTGCCGAAGCCGAGGCGCAGCATGCCTTCGGCGATGGCGCCGGAGGACACCAGGACGACGTCCTTGCCGAGCTGGCGCAGGGCGGCGATCTGGGACGCCCAGCGGGCGATGGCGGTATGGTCGAGGCCCTGCCCCTCGTTCGTGACGAGCGAGGAGCCGACCTTGACGATGATGCGGGAGGAGGACTGGAGGACGGAGTTCATGGCGACAGGATTTTCCCTCGCGGACGTAGCGCCAGCAGGGAAAGTCCTGCCAGCAGCTCAACCGCGCAGACGACTAATAATACGCCCGTCGGCAGGCCGATCGCAAAGGCTGCGACCAGGCGCCCGGCCGGCTGGGCCAGAAGAAATAATGCAGTGAGGTCGCCGAGGACGGGTTGATCAACCTGTCTGGACGCCAGCAGAGCCAGTCCCGCGGTGGCGAGGCGCACTCCGACGTAGATGGCGTAGAACTGGCTGTAGCCGTTCACGCCAACGAGGAACAGACCCATCGCGGTGGCGATGCGGTCGGGGTCGAGCATGGCCGCGAGCGCGGCCAGCGAACTGGTGGTGGCGACCAGCTGCAGGAGCTGGACGCGCCACCATGCGCGCTTGGAGAAAGCGGGTGCAGCCAAGGCCGCTGCCGGCTCAGTCTTCAAGGATCTTGAAGCGGGGATCGTCCGGGTCGATGGACGAGATGGTGCGCGCTTCCTCGACCATCTGTTTTTCTTCGGAACGCTGTTCGACGTGGCGCTCTTCTTCCAGGTGCTTGTAGATGGCGTGCACCAGGTCTTCGCAGCCTTCGCGGTTCAGTGCCGAGATCTCGAACACCGGGCCCTTGAAGCCCATGCGCTTGACGAAGTCCTTGGCGACCTTCTTGCGCTCGCCTTCCGGCACCACGTCCAGCTTGTTGAGCACCAGCCAGCGCGGCTTGTTGAGCAGCTCGGCGTCGTACTTCTCGAGTTCCTTGACCAGGGCCTTGGCTTCCTTGACCGGATCGGTCTTGCCGTCCATCGGCGCCACGTCGACGATGTGCAGCAGCAAGCCGGTGCGCGACAGGTGGCGCAGGAACTGGTGGCCGAGGCCCGCGCCTTCGGCGGCGCCCTCGATCAGGCCCGGGATGTCGGCGATCACGAAGCTCTTCGCGTGCGACACGCGCACCACGCCGAGGTTCGGATGCAGGGTCGTGAACGGGTAGTCGGCGATCTTCGGGCGCGCGTTCGAGACGGCGGTGATGAAGGTCGACTTGCCGGCGTTCGGCATGCCCAGCAGGCCCACGTCGGCCAGCACCTTCAGCTCCAGGCGCAGGGTGCGGCGCTCGCCTTCCTTGCCTTCGGTCTTCTGGCGCGGGGCACGGTTGGTCGAGGTCTTGAAGTGGATGTTGCCCCAGCCGCCCTCGCCGCCCTTGGCCAGCAATTCGGTCTGGCCGTGTTCGGTCAGGTCGGCGACGATCTCGCCGTTGACGTCGTCCACGATCAGGGTGCCCACCGGCATGCGCAGGTAGACGTCTTCCGCGCCCTTGCCGTAGCAATCCGAGCCGCGGCCCGGTTCGCCGTTGCGGGCGTTGTGCACCTTGGAGTAGCGGAAGTCCACCAGGGTGTTGATGTTACGGTCGGCGACCACCCAGATCGAGCCGCCCTTGCCGCCGTCGCCGCCGTCGGGCCCGCCGAAGGGGCGGAACTTCTCGCGACGGAACGAGGCGCACCCGTTGCCGCCGTCGCCTGCGATGACTTCAATTCTTGCTTCGTCGATAAACTTCATGATGACCGCCAAAAAACTAAAAAGGCCCTACCGTGGGCAGAGCCTTTCGATGGAAGGCTCGCGCCTTACAAAGAAGCGCCGCAAGCTGCGGCGCATGTGCGTAATTTACGCTGCGACTGCTTCGTTCGCCACGACGGTCACGAATTGCTTCGAGCCGACGCCTTGCTTGACGAACTTGACCGTGCCGTCCACCAGGGCGAACAGGGTGTGGTCCTTGCCGGTACCGACGTTGGCGCCTGCGCGCACCGGGGTACCACGCTGGCGGATGATGATGCCGCCGGCGTTGATCGCCTGGCCGCCATACACCTTCACGCCGAGGCGTTTGCTTTCTGAGTCACGGCCGTTTCGCGTTGTGCCGCCGCCTTTTTTGTGTGCCATTCTAAATGCTCCTTATGACTGGGTGTCCGGACGGCGATTAGCCGTTGATCGAGACGATCTGGATTTCGGTGAAGTTCTGGCGGTGGCCCTGACGCTTCTGGTAGTGCTTACGACGGCGCATCTTGAAGATACGGACCTTGTCGTGACGACCATGCGAAACCACTTTCACCAGCACCGAAGCACCGTCGACCAGCGGAGCACCAAACTTGATGCTGTCGCCCGCGCCAACGGCGAGGACCTGATCGATCGTGAGTTCGGAACCAATGTCAGCCGGTATCTGTTCTACTTTGAGTTTTTCGCCAGCGACAACTTTGTATTGCTTGCCACCGGTTTTTATGACCGCGTACATGATTGAGAAACCTCGTTAAATGTTAAAAGAATTCCGCCGGCGCAATAGCGTCGAAGTACACACTAAACTGCTCGAATGCCGGGGAACAGAGGATTATACATAAATTGCTGCCACGCGTCAAAGTGACATCCAGGCTGCCGGACAGCGTCGCGCGGGGCCAACGTACGGCCTGTGCCGCATTCTGCGCCGCCGGGCAGGACGGGCACTGCTGGCTTGTCGTATAATCGCGGCACTTGATAAAAACTCACTGCTTCTCTGTCTATCTTTTGCAGGTTCGCCTTGTCAGCCGCTATCCCACACGCCCAACACTCCATCACCTCTTCGATCGCTCCCGACATGGAGGCCGTCAACGCGGTGATCCGGCAGCGCCTGCATTCGGAAGTGAGCCTGGTGAACCAGATCGCCGAATACATCATCAGCGCCGGCGGCAAGCGTATCCGCCCTGTGCTGGTGCTGCTGCTGGCCAATGCCTACGGCTACAAGGGCGCGGCGCACCATGAACTGGCCGCGGTGGTGGAATTCATCCACACCGCGACCCTGCTGCACGACGACGTGGTCGACGAATCCTCGATGCGCCGCGGACGCCAGACCGCCAACGCCCTGTTCGGCAATGCCGCCTCGGTGCTGGTCGGCGACTTCCTGTACTCGCGCTCCTTCCAGATGATGGTCGGCCTGAACAACATGCGCGTGATGCAGATCCTGTCCGACGCCACCAACGTGATCGCCGAAGGCGAAGTGCTGCAGTTGCTGAATATGCACGACCCGGACGTGACCGAGGACAGCTACCTGAAAGTGATCCGCTCCAAGACCGCCAAGCTGTTCGAGGCGGCGGCCGAGCTGGGCGCCCTGGTGGCGGGCGCGAACGACGAGCAGATCGCCGCGGCCGGCGAGTACGGCCGCTCGCTGGGCACCGCCTTCCAGCTGATCGACGACGTGCTCGACTACGCGGGCGACGCCGCCGAGATCGGCAAGAACCTGGGCGACGACCTGCGCGAAGGCAAGCCTACCCTGCCCCTGATCTGGCTGATGGAACACGGCAGCCCGCAGCAGCGCGAACTGGTGCGCACCTGCATCGAACAGGGCGACGAGCAGCAATTCGAAGCGGTCCTGGCCGCCGTCACCTCGAGCGGCGCATTGGCCTATACCCGCCGGCAGGCCGAGCTGGCCGCACGGCGCGCGGCGGCCGCCATCGAGGGCCTGCCGGAGAACGAATACAAGCGCAGTCTCTTGCAGCTCTGCAGCTTTGCTGTTGACAGAAACCATTAAGGCGACTATAGTCATGCCTTCCCGAGATGACGGAAACGGCATCTCAAACCAGTCGGGGTGTAGCTTAGCCCGGTAGAGCGCTACGTTCGGGACGTAGAGGCCGGAGGTTCGAATCCTCTCACCCCGACCACAGAATTCCAGTGAAAAAGCCGACCCCGTGTCGGCTTTTTGCTTTCTGCGCTCTCCCCTCTGGTTCGTTGTCCGCTTGCTTCTTTTGCGCTATGTTGGCTTCTGCTTGGTTCCCACTGACAAGGACAAGGAGACAGCAATGCCGCGCTACATGGTCGAACGTACTTTTCCCGATGGCTTGAACGTCCCCGTGAATGCCGCCGGTGCGGAAGGCCTGTGCGACATCGTCAAGGCCAACGGCGAACAGGGGGTGACCTGGGTCCATTCCTACGTCAGCACCGACAAGCAGCGGACCTTCTGCATTTACGACGCGCCCACGCCGGAAGCGATCCGGCAGGTAGCGGAGCGCAACGGCTTGCCGGTCAACGGCATCACCGAGGTCTCGGTGCTGGATCCCTACTTCTATCACTGAAACGGCCGCGTTGTTGTCGGCCCTCGGATCTTATCGAGCGATCAGGACCTGCTTCACGTTTTCATCGGGCAACGCGATGCGCAGACGGCGTGTCCTTGGGTCGAAGCGCAGATCCTGCACGGGCTTGCCGTCGATACTCACGACACCCGGGGCCGCCGCCAGGCCGACGAACTCGATGGCGCCCACGCGCTGGTAGCCCTGCCTGGACGGGATGTCCAGGCTCACTCCCCGCTCGTCCTGCCTCACCTCGATCATGCGCGACGCCCCCTCGCGGTAGCCATAGCCATCGCCGGCATCCTGGAACACCCGGCTGCTGCCGCCGGCCCCGACCGCAACGGCAAGCGTCAGCGGCTGGTCCTTCATCTCGCCGGTATGCTGCACCGCCGCCGTAGTCGGCACGGCGGCGCCGGCGCGGATGTAGAGCGGCAGCCGGTCCAGCGGCGCGGCGACCTTGGCCGTCGTGCCGCCCTTGTGGCGCGCGCCAGTCCACCAGTCGATCCACGTGCTGCCCTTCGGGAAGTAGACCTCGCGGCTGGTCCGGCCCTCGTGCAGGACCGGCGCCACCAGCAGGTCGCCGCCCGCCAGGAACTGGTCCTCGACCAGGCTGGCGCGCGCGTCGCCCGGGTAGTCGAACCACAGGGGACGCATCGGCGGAATGCCGGTGCGCTCATTGGCCTCGAACAGCGAGTACAGGTAAGGCAGCAGCTGGTAGCGCAGCGTGATCGCGCCGCGGTTGATGCGCTCGTACTCGGGGCCGAAGGACCAGGGCTCGCGCGGGGCCGAGACATCGTTCGAGTGCGTGCGGAAGTAAGGCGTCAGCGCCGCCGCCTGCATCCAGCGCGCGTGCAGTTCCGCGCTCGCGCTGCCCATGAAGCCGCCGACGTCGGCGCCCACGAAGGGCACGCCCGACACGGACAGGTTGGTCAGCATCGGAATGGTCAGCGCCAGGTGGGTCCAGTTGGGCGAATTGTCGCCGGTCCAGACGGCGGCGTAGCGCTGCACGCCGGCGAAGCCCGCGCGCGTGAGCACCATCGGGCGCTTGCCGGGACGCAGCTTGCGCAGGCCCTCGAAGCTGGCGCGCGCCATCTGCATGCCGTAGACGTTGTGGTACTGCGCGTGGCTGCCGGGAATGCCGTCGCCGGCGTGCCGGGCGT
The DNA here is from genome assembly GCA_946886065.1 of uncultured Massilia sp. The sequence continues at coordinate 6,065 of CAMPHU010000260.1, forward strand.
CGAGCGGGAAGGTCCGCTGTGGCCCCAGGCCGATCTCTGGCTTGTCGAAACCGTCGGCGGGGAACACGCCCGGCTCGTTCATGTCGTTCCAGAAGCCGTCGATGCCCAGGTCGAGCGGCGCCTGGTACAGGCTGCCGAACCATGCGCGCGCCGCAGGCAGGGTGAAGTCCGGGAAGGCGCACACGCCGGGCCATACCTTCTCGTGCAGTTC
>CAMPHU010000261.1 GCA_946886065.1 uncultured Massilia sp.
CGGCAGCGTCGTCCTTGGCGCTGTTGATGCGCAGGCCCGACGACAGGCGCTGGATCGAGGTGTTCAGGGAAGCTTGCGAGGTGGACAGGTTACGCTGCGAGTTCAGGGATGCAACGTTGGTATTGATTACGGATGCCATGGTATTTCTCCAGACTAATGTCTTTCAGGGTGGGCCGCTGTGCCCTGTTCACTTTGGTCCGCCACGCTGTTCTTGTGACGATCAAACCGCTGTTGATGCAGGTAACGTTATTCTGGGGAAAAACTTGAGGGGTAAAAACGCAGATTTTTTTCGGAATGTACGGGCGAGGCCCCATGGGGGCGCCTCTTGTCGGCGGCAAAAATCCGTACTTTAGGGCAAAAAAAATTATTTTTTTGTGGAAATTTTTTTGTGTAGGACGAGCGATCCATGGCGTTCTCTCGATTTACCTGTCAAAAGAGCAACGCCGCTCCCCGGTTGACAGGCAGCGGCGTAGCAGATTGACAAGCCGGCAATGTCCGGCTCAGGGGGTGTTGGCCACCACCACGCGGTTCTTGCCGCTGTGCTTGGCCTGGTACATGGCCTTGTCGGCGCGCGCCATGACCGACAGCTGGTCTTCGTTCGGCAGGCGCAGCGCCACGCCGCAGGAGAAGGTGATCAGCATCTTCTCGTTTTCGTGCAGGAAGAAATGCCGGGTCAGCTCGCGCTGCACCCTGACCATGGCCGCCGCGGCCGCCTCGACCGTGGTCTCGGGCAGCAGGATCAGGAATTCCTCGCCGCCGAAGCGCGCGATCACGTCCATCGAGCGCAGGGTGTCGCGCACCACCTTGACCAGGTGCTTGAGGGCGGCATCGCCGGCCAGGTGGCCGTAGGTGTCGTTCAGGCGCTTGAAATTGTCGAGGTCGAGCAGGGCCACGCACAAGGGCATGTTGCGCCGGTCGGCGCGCGCGCTTTCGCGCTCGAACACGTCGTCCAGGCCGCGGCGGTTGAGGCTGCCGGTCAGCTGGTCTTCGCGCACCAGCTCGCTCATGTGCTGGAGTTCCGCTTCCAGCGCGCGGATGCGCTGTTCGGCATCCTGCACCTCGCGGTGGGCGGCCAGCATGCGGTCGCGCGCGGCCAGGGCTTCATCCTGGGCCTGGCGCGTCTCGCGCAGGACTTCCTCCAGCACGGCATTGAGTTCCTTGATGTCGCCGGCGCGCCCGATGCGTTCCGAGAAGCCGCCCAGCTTGGCGTGGTAGTCGCCGCTCGCCGCCGCCGCCGTACCCAGGCGGTCGATGAAGGTCATCATCATGTTCTTCATGGTCGACTTGACGTCGGCAATGCTGTGCTTCAGGTGGCCTTGCCGGACGATCACGTCCTTCAGGCTGCGGGTGGTCTCTTCCAGTGCCCGCGCGTCCAGCGGCCCGGCGATCAGGTCCTGGACGGCGGCGATCTGGCCACGCATCCAGTTGTCGTCGTCGAGCAGCTCGCTGACGTTGTCGAGCAGCAGTTTAAACAGGCGCAGCAGCAGTTCCTGCTCTTCGGCCTTGTCGCCGCCGCGCAGTTCGATCTGGAAGCACAGCTGCTTCAGGCGCGAGGCAAGGTCCTGCAGCTCGGTTTCGCCGGTCGCGGTCTTGACCGCGCCGCCCAGGCTTTCCGCTTCCTTCACCAGGTCCGGGCTGCCGTTCAGGAGCGAAGCCACCGCGAAGGACAGGGTGCGCGCCAGCATCTCGCGCAGCCGCCGCGTGTCCGGCTCTTCGGCGCCGATGGAGGTGATCGGGGTGTTGCGGCGCAGGTGGCGCTCGAACACCTGCCCCAGCGCCTGCGTCGCCGCGTTCCATTCGCCGGCCTTGACTGCGCGCAGCATGCGGCGGCCGTATTCGGACACTTCGCCCGGCGTGTCGGCCAGGCGGCGCGCGAAGCCGGCCAGCACCTCGGCCGCGCCGCTGTCCGGCGCCGGCGCGGGCGGGGCAGGCGGAATCCCCGCGATTTCGTCATAGATCGCGCGGTAGGCATCCGGCGTCGGCGCGATGCGGCGCGTCGCCAGGCGGCGGAAGGCTTCTCGGGCAATGTCTGCGGGATTCAGGGAAGCGGGTGCGGCGGGAGGGGACGGCAGGTTCGACATGATGTAAAGACGCGGGCACTAATCCCGACATGATAAGCATCTTTTTTGCTTACCATCAATAAATAAACGGTAACAAAGTGTCGTATTTTCAATCCACCAGGCCGTTACGGATGGCGTAGGTGGTCAGCTCCGCGCTGGTCTTGAGCTTCATCTTGACCAGCAGGCGCGCGCGGTATTCGCTGATCGTCTTGACCGACAGCGACAATTCCTTGGCGATCTCGCTGACCGTCATGCCGGAAGCGATCATGGTCAGGGTCTGGTATTCGCGGTCGGACAGGGTCTCGTGCACCGCCGCCTCGTGGTCCTCGCCGATCTGGCTGGCCAGGGTCTGGGCCAGGGCGGCGCTGACGTATTTCTGGCCGGACGCCACCTGGCGGATCGCCGTCACCAGTTCCTTGGGCGCGCTCTGCTTGGTCAGGTAGCCGGACGCGCCGGCCTTGAGGGCGCGGATCGCGTACTGGTCCTCGCGGTGCATGGACAGCATCAGCACCGCCAGCTCGGGACGGTCCTTCTTGACCTGCTTGAGGACGTCGATACCGTTGCGGTCAGGCAGGGAAATGTCGAGGAGCATCACATGGCAGCGCGCTTTGCCGATCAGCTTGGTGGCATCGATGCCGTTCTCGGCTTCGCCGGCGACGATGATGTCGCGCTGCTCGGCCAGGATCTGCTTGAGTCCTTCGCGGACAATGGCATGGTCATCGGCAATGAAAACTCGGATAGTTGCTTTGTCGGTCATTCTTCTAGTGGTGCCTTGCTGGTGTGGGCGGTCCGCGCGGCGGGTGCTTGCGCCAGCCTGATCTTGATGGTCACCATCGTGCCACCTCCGGGCGCTGCCGACAAGGCCAGCGTGCCGCCGAGCGCGCGCGCGCGCTCGCTCATGCCGCGCAGGCCGAAGGACCCGGGCTTGAGGCGGTCGGCGGGCTGGATGCCGCGCCCGTTGTCGCAGATGCTCAAGCTCAGGTGCTGGCGCTGGCGCCGCAGCGCCACCGTGACCCGGGTGGCGCCCGCGTGCTTGGCGATATTGGTCAGGGCTTCCTGGAAGATGCGGAACAGGGCGGCGGCGTGGTCGGGGTCGAGCTCGATCTCCTTGTCGGGGCAGCGCATGACGACGGCGATGCCCATCTGCTTCTCGAATTCGCGCGCCTGCCATTCCAGCGCCGCGACCAGTCCCAGGTCGAGGGTGGTGGGGCGCAGGTCGAGCGAGATGCGGTGCACGGCTTCGATGGTGCGGTCGACCAGGTCGTCGACATAGGCCGCCTTGTCGGCCAGGGCGGGCTGGTCATCCGGCAGGCGCGCCGCCAGCATCGCCAGCGCCATCTTGATGGCGGTCAGGTTGCCGCCCAGGTCGTCGTGGATCTCGCGCGCGATGCGGGTGCGCTCCTGCTCCTTGACCTGCTCGATGTGGGCGGTCAGCTCGGCCAGACGGGCGCGCGAGCGGCGCACCTCTTCCTGTTCCTCGCGGCTGGCGGTGATGTTGGTCATGATGCCGTCCCACTGTACCGCGCCGTCGGGCAGCGCGTGCGGGGTGGCGCGCAGGTTGATCCACTTGACGTCCTTCCAGGCATCGATCCAGATCCGGCCCTCCCAGTTCCAGGCCGACAGCGCGCTGCGCGACGCCTGCATGGCTTCCTGGTAGCCCTTGCGGTCCTCGGGCAGGATCAGGCGCTCGAACAGGGTGGCGTCGTGCTGCAGGTCCAGCACGGCCAGCCCGAGCAGGGCCTGGCAGCCGTCGCTCAGGTAGGGAAAGTCGCTGCGCCCGTCCGGGTGCAGCACGAACTGGTAGACCAGGCCCGGCGTGTGGTTGACGATGGCGTTGAAGCGCGCCTGGTACTGCTCCAGCGCCAGGGTCGCGGCCTGTTCCAGCGACAGGTCTTCGCCGATGGCCAGCAGCAGGCGCTGGCCGTCGCGCACGATGCGCAGGAAGCACAGCTTGACCGGATAGCTGCTGCCGTCCGCGCGCCGCAGCCGGGTACGCAGCGCCACCTGGGCGCCGACGTCCTCGCTCAAGCCCTGCAGCAGCTCGCCGACGGCGCCGCAGTCGAGCGAGGGGGCAAGCTGGAAAGCGGTCATCTTGCACAGGCTGGCGTTGTCGTAGCCCAGTTGCAGGCGGGCGGCCTGGTTGGCGTCGACCACTTCCAGCGTGACGGCGTCGAACAGATAGATCTCGGACGTGGCCGATTGCATCTCGGCGGCGAGGGAGGGATTGGGGCTCATGGGGATTCGGTTTCGGGTTTCTTCTGGCGCCGGCTGCGCGAATTTGCTCTCGATCGTGCGCTGAAGCGGCGCAGCACGCGCACCAGGTGGCCGGCTTTGCCCGGCGCCGCGCGTCCATCGCGGCGCAGGCGGCGCAGCAGGCGGCGGGCGCCATAGCGCCAGGCATTCATCAGGCGTCGCACCTGGCGGTAGAAATGGCTGGCGCGCAGTGCGGCCAGCAGGCGGTCCCTGAGGCGCAGGAAGCCGCCATGGCAGCGCGCGAACCAGCCTACGCTCAGGAGGGTGGGCAGGGTCAGGATGTAGATGCGCGCCACGACGGCCGCGCCGCCCAGCTTGGCGGCGATAAAGCCGGTGATGCCTGCCACGGCGTGCCCATGGGCGATGGCGAGCAGGGCCAGTAGCTTAACGGGCAGCAACAGCAGGCCGGGCAGCACGAAAGCGCTCAGCGCGGCCCAGGGCGGCAGGGTGCGGATGCGCGCTTCCAGCCAGCGCAGCGGCGGCCAGGTGGCGATGGCGGCGGCGAAGCGGCCGCCGACCTGCCAGGTCCAGGCTTCGGCGAGCAGGATCAGCGCCGCCAGCTGGGCCAGGGGCGCGAGCAAGCGGCTGCGGGAGGGGGGCGCTCGTCTCATGAGCTGCATGATACGTCATCCGGAGGGCGTCCCGCGGCCGGTGCCGCTACAATAGGGCATATGAACAAGGCATTTGTAAAAGAGTCCGACAACGACGACGACGACGAGGCCCTGGCGCTGGCGCAGGCGATCCCTGCGGGCGCCAAGAACTACATCACGCCCGCCGGCTACCAGCGCATCAAGGATGAGCTGCTGCAGCTGATCGACGTCGACCGTCCCGAGGTCGTGCGGATCGTGCACTGGGCGGCCTCGAATGGCGACCGCTCGGAAAACGGCGACTATATCTACGGCAAGCGCCGCCTGCGCGAGATCGACCGCCGCATCCGCTTTCTCACCAAGCGCATGGATTCGGCCTTCCCGGTCGATCCAAGCGTTCATTATGGCAATGACCAAATCTACTTCGGGGCCACGGTCACCTATCTCAACAAGGCGGGCGAAGAGCATGCCGTCACCATCGTCGGCATCGACGAGCTGGATCCGCTGAAGGGCAAGATCAGCTGGGTGTCGCCGGTGGCGCGCGCCCTGACCAAGGCGCGCGAGGGCGACGTGGTGCAGCTGCACACGCCGCAGGGCGTGGACGAGCTCGAGATCTTGTCGGTCGAGTACCCCGAACCCCACGCGGACTGAGCCTGCATGAACCAATTCAACACGAGCGCCGGCGCGCCCGACGTCCTGGCCGCGCTGCGCAGCGCCACGGCCTCGCGCCATGAGCGGCTGGACAGCGGCTTGCCCTTGTCGGGCGAGCAGGCCGGGCTCGAGGAGTACGCGCTCCACCTGCGCATGGTGCGCGACTGGCTGGGGCCGCTGGAGGGCTGGCTGGCCGATTACCGGGACGGGCCGCAGGCGGCGCTGGCGCGGGTGGAACGGCTTGGCCTGATCGAGCGCGACCTGGCCGAGCCGGGGATGCCGGCGGCGCGCCTGCCTGCCGTGGAGCACGGCTGGCCGGAGGAGGCGAGCGCGGCCTACCGCTGGGGCGTGTGCTATGTCATCGAGGGCTCGCAGCTGGGCGGGACGGTGCTGTACGGACGCCTGGCCGAGCGGCTGGCGCCGCATCCGCTGCGCTACCTGCGCGGCGAGGCGGGCGGGCCGGGGGCAAGGTGGCGGGCATTCATGCTGGCGCTCAGGGCCGGGGTGAGGACGCAGGAGGAGATCGCCGACGCGTGTGCGGGGGCGTGCGAGGCGTTTGATCGCATTATCGAACTGGGTTTCCGCTCGGATTCCATGCTGCGTTAGTCCTGGGCCACCAGCATATGCACCGTCATCCCCGCGAAGGCGGGGACCTAATTCTTTGGCGCTGTCACCGTTGAGTGTTGAATCTTCCTTGGCTGCTGAGGTCTAACGA
>CAMPHU010000262.1 GCA_946886065.1 uncultured Massilia sp.
GGCATGCGCATCGGCATGGGCGGCAGCGCCGCCTCGTCGATGGCCACCGGCACCAACACCGCCGACCTGGACTTCGATTCGGTCCAGCGCGGCAACCCGGAAATGGAGCGCCGTGCCCAGGAAGTCATCAACGGCTGCTGGCAGCTGGGCGCGGACAACCCGATCATCTCGATCCACGACGTGGGCGCGGGCGGCCTGTCGAACGCCTTCCCGGAAATCGTCAACGACGCCAAGCGCGGCGCGATTTTCGAACTGCGCAAGGTGCCGCTGGAAGAGAGCGGCCTGGCACCAAAGGAAATTTGGTCCAACGAATCGCAAGAGCGATATGTCTTGGCGATTTCGCCGGATAACCTCGCAAAATTTGCAGCCCTGTGCGAGCGCGAGCGCTGCCCCTTCGCCGTGGTCGGCACCGCCACCGAAGAACGCCAGCTGCGCCTGATCGACGACCAGGCGGCCGATCCTGCCAATGCCGCGCCGGTCGACATGCCGATGGACGTCCTGCTCGGCAAGCCGCCCAAGATGCAGCGCGACGTCACGCACGTGCAGCACGCATTCCCGCCGGTCGACCTGACCGGCATCGAGCTGGAAGAAGCCGGCCGCCGCGTGCTGCTGCAGCCGACCGTGGCGGACAAGTCCTTCCTGATCACGATCGGCGACCGCAGCGTGGGCGGTATGACCGTGCGCGACCAGATGGTCGGCCCGTGGCAGGTGCCGGTGGCCGACTGCGCCGTCACCGCCATGTCCTACGAAGGCTTCGTGGGCGAAGCGATGGCCATGGGCGAGCGCACTCCGCTGGCCGTGATCGACGCCGCCGCCTCGGGCCGCATGGCCGTGGGCGAGGCGATCACCAACATCGCCGCCGCCGCCATCAACGACATCTCCGACATCAAGCTGTCGGCCAACTGGATGGCGGCCTGCGGCCAGCCGGGCCAGGACGCCGCGCTGTACGACACCGTCAAGGCAGTGGGCATGGAACTGTGCCCGGCGCTGGGCGTGTCCATCCCGGTCGGCAAGGATTCGCTGTCGATGCGCACCACCTGGAACGACGATGGCCAGAACAAGGCCGTGATCTCGCCGGTTTCCTTGATCGTGTCCTCGTTCGCGCCGGTCGCCGACGTGCGCCGTTCGCTGACCCCGCAGCTGCGCACCGACCTCGGCGAAACCGCCCTGGTGCTGATCGACCTGGGGCGCGGCAAGAACCGCCTGGGCGCTTCGGTGCTGGCGCAAGTGACCCAGCAGCTGGGCGACAGCGTGCCGGACGTGGATTCGCCGGAAGACCTGAAGGCCTTCTTCCAGGCCATCCAGCGGCTGAACCAGGACGGCAAGCTGCTGGCCTACCATGACCGCTCGGACGGCGGCCTGTACGCCACCCTGTGCGAGATGGCCTTCGCCGGCCGCGCCGGCGTCTCGGTCAACCTCGACATCCTGACCATGGAAGGCGAGCACGCTTCCGACTGGGGCGACGCCAAGAACTGGGCCGGCCAGGTGGCCGAGCGCCGCAACGAGATGACCCTGCGCGCGCTGTTCAGCGAGGAGCTGGGGGCCGTGGTCCAGGTGCGCGCCGAGGACAAGACGCTTGTCATGAACGTGCTGCGCGAGCTGGGCCTGGGCGCCTGCAGCCACATCATCGGCAAGCACAACGACCGCGGCGTGATCGAATTCACCCGCGACGCCAAGGTGATCTACAACGCGCGGCGCAGCAGCCTGCACCGGCTGTGGAGCGAGACCAGCTGGCGCATCGCGCGCCTGCGCGACAACCCGGCCTGCGCCGATGCGGAATACGAGCGCCTGCTCGACGAGCAGGATCCGGGCATCAGCCCGAAGCTCAGCTTCGACCTGTCGGAGAATGTCGCCGCGCCCTTCATCGCCACCGGCGTTCGTCCCCGCGTGGCGATCCTGCGCGAGCAGGGCGTCAACTCGCACATCGAGACCGCGTGGGTGATGCACCAGGCAGGCTTCACGGCCGTCGACGTGCACATGAGCGACCTGATCGCCGGCCGCGCCAAGCTGGACGACTTCCACGGCATCATCGCCGTCGGCGGCTTCTCCTACGGCGACGTGCTGGGCGCGGGCGAGGGCTGGGCCAAGACCATCCTGTTCAATCCCCAGCTGTCGGAACAGTTCGCGCGCTTCTTCCAGCGCCAGGACACCTTCGGCCTGGGCGTGTGCAACGGCTGCCAGATGCTGAGCAACCTGAAGTCCATCATCCCGGGCGCCCAGGCATGGCCGAAGTTCACCCGCAACAAGTCGGAGCAGTTCGAAGCACGCTTCGGCATGGTGGAAGTGCTGGATTCGCCGTCGATCTTCTTCCAGGGCATGGCCGGCACCCAGGCGCCGATCGCCATCGCCCACGGCGAAGGCTACGCCGACTTCTCGCTGACCGGCGATATCGGCGCGGCCCTGAAGTCGCTGCGCTACGTCGACAACCGCGGCCAGGCGACCGAGACCTATCCGTTCAACCCGAACGGCTCGCCGGGCGGCCTGACCGCCGTGACGACCGAGGACGGCCGCTTCACCGCGATGATGCCGCACGCCGAGCGCGTGTTCCGCACCGTCGTGCACTCGTGGGCGCCGGATGGGTGGGGCGACGAGTCGCCGTGGATGCGCATGTTCCGCAATGCGCGCAAGTGGGTCGGATAAACGGCATCCGCTGAAGAAAGCGCCTCCGCGGAGGCGCTTTTGCATTCGCCAGCTAGCGAAACCGGTTCCCGGCCGCTCTGGCATATCATACGAACCATGAACAAGCAGCGAACCAAGACGGGAGACACCATGGCAAGCGAAGACGTCACCTTCGACAATGTGGCGGGGGCCGCATCGCGCCTGCAAAAGGACGGCAAGGAAGTGAACATCGATGCGGTGCGCGAGGCGCTCGGCTTCGGCACGCCGACCGCGATCTACAAGCACCTGGCCGCCTGGCGCGCCGAGCATGCGAAGCCGCCCGAGCTGCCGCGCCCCGACATTCCCGAAGCGATCGTCAACGACCTGGTCGAGTGGGTGAGGCAGTTCGCCGACCAGGCCAGCGCCGGCGTGCGCGCATCGATCGCGCAAACCGCCAGCGACACCGAGGCGCTGCTGCGCGCCGGCGACGAGCTGGAAGCGGAGCGCGATGAACTGGCCAACGAGCGCGCCCGCGTGGAGGCCGAGCTGGCCGACCGCTCCGAGGAAATCGAGCGCCTGAACGCCGAACTGCGCAACGCGCGCCAGATCGCCACCGACGCGCTGGTGAGCAAGGCCAAGGACCAGCTGGCCATCGACGGCAAGGACAAGCAGCTGGCCGAGCTGCGCGCCCAGCTGGAGCGCAACGTGACCGCGCAAGCGGAAGAGTCGGACCGCCGCCTGGCCGCCGAGATGGATCTGGTCGGCGCCACCACGGCGCGCACCAGCCTGGAAACGGAACTCAATGACCTGCGCAAGCAGCTGGAGACCTCCTATTCCGAACGCAGCAAGCTGCGGGCGGAACTCGAGGTCCTTCGCGGCAAGAAATAATCGCTCTTAGGAAAGATTTTTCTCAGGAATTTCAACGGCTTGCACGGCTGACTTGACGCAAGCCATGCAGCACAGCGCGCGCGCATCATCCTCAGGACACGGCCATTCCGGGCCGTCCAACCCTGGAGGATGCGATGAAGTTGAGTTCTTTCTTCACCTGTGTGGCAAGCCGGGCAGCATTGATGCCGGCCCTCGTCCTGGGCCTCGCCGGCAGTCCCGGCATGGCGGCGGCCCAGGCGAGGGTGGTGCTGGCGGAATCCGCCTTCATGGCCAATCCCTGCGCGCAGCTGGTCATGCAGGCGGAGGCGGAGCTGGCCGATTGCGCCTGCCCGCCCAAGGGCTGCGTGCGCACCCAGGGCTACTGGAGCAACAAGCCCGGGGTGGTCTGGCCCTCGGGCTTCGACCGCAACGCGCCCTTCTTTTCCAGCGAGCTCACCTGGCAGCAGATCATGGACAGGCCGACGCGCGGCGACGCCTATGTGAACCTCGCGCACCAGTATGTCGCGGCCGTCCTGAACCGCGCCGCCGGGGCCTCAGCGCCGTCCGCCGTGCATAGCGTGATCAATGCGGCGACGGCCTGGTTCAACAGCGGCGTGACGCTGGGCACATGCACGGCGGGCGGATGCGCGCTGCAGCGTGCATGGGCGGGTGTGCTGGACGCGTACAATAACGGCGTGTATCCGGGGGCGCCGCAGCACTGCGACGAGACCTGACGCGCGCGTGAGGCGCCTGGGCGGCCCGGACCAGGAAGCCCGGCAAGGCCGCCGCTTGCCGGGTGCGCCGTCGCCCCTCGTAAAGGACCTGTGATGTCGATCCGATCGAAACTGATGCTCGCCAATGGTTTGATGCTAGTCGGGATCATTCCGCTAGGCCTTTGCCTGGTCTGGGTGGTGGGATTCCTCTCCTGGTTGAGCGGCGCCGACGCGACGATTCCCATCCTGGACCCGATCGGCATGCTGGGCGTTTGCGTTGCCGGCTTTTTCTTGACCTTGGCAGTCGCGGGAACGAGCGCGGTCTGGTCCTGGGAGTTGATGAGGGACCATGATGGGGTCCGTTCGCTGTTGTCGCCGGCCTTGCGGATGCTCACCGGCTTCGTGCTGAGTTGCCCGATAGCGCTCATCGGCTATCTGGCGCTGTCCTGAGCTGGCCTGGGCGAGCCTGATGAGGCGTTCAGTACCCGGGTCGTTCCGCCCGGCGCCGGCGGCCGCGTTTTATTGATTCGCGTTAATTTTTCTTTTAGACTCAGCTGGTCTGTTATCCAGAGGCCAGTGCGATGGAACGCTATCCGGTGTGGGAAATTCTCTCCTATGCATGGACCGAGATCGGTATCGATGAGGATGAGTGCTTGAGCCTCGTCCGCAAGAGCGGGATCGGCGTCGAGGATCTTCCTGAAGTGGACCGCCTGTTCTTCAGGGACGTATGCGCCTCCTTCGCCGTCGAGTCCTTCCTCGTTTTCCCACTGATGCTGGCGATGATCTTGCCGGATTGGGGCTTCCGTGAGGACTATCTGCGCCGACGCCTGGACCGGTGGTATGCGCGGCCGTACTGGTCCCATTTTCTTAACCCGCTGCGCCTGGCGGGTTATCCGGTAGCGCTGCTGTTCGCGTGGAGTTACCGCGCCATGCTGAGGCGAGGCGTCCGTGCCCTTGCGGCAATCGAGGGGCGGCCTCAGCGCTGAGATGCTTCATCCAGGGCCTGCGGGCGGCTGGTCGAGTTCAAGCACGGCATCGCGCCGGCTTGAGCAGGCGATCGGGCCTGGCGGAGCTGCGGGCGCGCGGCGGCCCGCCAGGTACGGTAATCGGCTTGCGCAGGCCAGCATGGCTGGTCGCCTCTCGTACCGGACAACGGTCGCTTGTACGACGACAACCTTGTCGCAAAAATCGCTACAACATCTGGAACTTTTGCTTGCACTATTCACAACACTTCTTTTACACTGAATCCAAGACGAGTACGTTGGAAGCTCGCATGGACATCGTTGACGAGTGAGTGAATGTCCAAGGGGATGGCTTAGTGTGTCAGTATGGCTCGCGCCTGCTCTGTCCCGGCAGCCCGCGTGCTTCGAGCGCCCGCCAGGCGCTTACACGAGCTTCGAAATCACTTCAGCATACGTACCGGATTGCCCGCCACCCACGCCGTCCCGAAGTGGATACGGATGGCCGGGGCGGCTGGCCTCAGCTGGAGAGGGCGCTTTGCGCCAATCCGTTTTCGATGGAGTAGCTCTATGACCGAACTCAGAGCATTTATGGAGTCGCTTGTCGACGACCGCGCGCCGGGAGTGCCCGCGGAGGCGATCGCGGAAGTGCTGGACCGCTTGATCTGCTGCGTCGCCGACGACGGAGAAGAAATTCTCGCCGTGCGGGATCGATGGCTGGACTCGGGAGATGAGTACAGGATCGCGGTGGCCTTGTCGATGAACGACGTCTTCCCGTTTAACACCAAGGACCAAATGGAAGAGGGGCTGGAAGGCATCGCGCTGCGCTTCCCGAATTTGCGGGGCAAATGTATCGAATGGCTGGGGCACGCCAGCGAGCTCCCCTGAGTCCGGCGCCAGTTCCCCTTCGCCGGGAAGAAGGCGCCGAGGAATGGGCAAGTCCGCCAGCTTGACTGCGCGGTGGCTTGCCATTGCGCTCGCGTTGCATCTCGGGACGGCGCATGCCCTTTGCCTGGATCCCGCAAGCGGCCAGTCGGGTTGCCGGGTCCCGCTCGACCTGGAAGTGCGGCGTGCCGAGGCGATCGTGATCGGGCGCGTGCTGTCGGAGC